>JAFIEY010000144.1 GCA_020832345.1 Cryomorphaceae bacterium
GTTTTCGACGAAACTCGGCTGCCCTTATTGCATCTTCATCAAAATACACACGCTTACCTTCTTTATTTACAATGCAGTACTTCTCATATTTCTTATCTTTTGCCACTTTAGTTAGGTTCGCTATATGTGTAATATTGTTTATTACTAAATATTTTTATATTCCTACTTATTAATTACCTTAAATAAAATGCTTATTAACATGGAATTGTGGAATAAGAACTGAAAATGTGACTTCAGTAATCTTTCTAGTTCCTTGGGTTTTTACAAATTTTTTGAAAACACCAATAGCATTGCAAAGATAAACATTTCAAACGATACTTTTAGGTCATTCAGGTGATAAAATTTTAGGCAACTGTATATTTAAACCGAAGCTAACCATTTGTTAGTGAAAACCCAAAAATCTTCCTTGTTGAAAAATTTTGGCAAAAAGGGACTTTTTGGAGTGGACTCAATAATTTAGAGCTTGTCCATAAAGTGAAAGTGGCTAGGCTAGAAAGTTCAAGAGCAAGACTTGCAGCCCCAATAGATATCGGGGAATTATCAAGGAGTTTACTAAAGTAAATGACTGGATATTCAACTGAGAATAACGAGGCTATCGGACCTTTATAGACAGACACTTATTACGAAAAACACACCTCTAAAACTATAAGCATTATCGTAATTTCCCAAAAAACCCCCTAAAAATCATCCCCACCATTTAAATCCATCTTTATTTTTTCCCTTTGCTCTTTAAAATTACGGAAACGGTAGGTGAAAGACAGGGTAGCGATTCGGGTTTCGCGATTAAACAACCTTCGCTGGTCAAATCCAGGGGTCTCCGTATTGATGATAAATCGCTGGGTATTGAATAGGTCGCTAATGTTTAAACTTACTGTTCCATTTTTCTTCAACACTTCTCGGCGGAATCCCAGATTAAAACTAAATATAGGATCTATGGTGCCCTGGGGCAAAACTATTGGCCCTCGGTAATTGCTCATGATTTGTAACGAAAACCACTTTGGAATGGTTATGTTGCTGAGTAAATTGATGGTCCAACTAAAAGTCTCATTCGAGAAATCTTCGTTTTCCGCATTGCTGCCGCGAATTCGGGATTGAAAAAAACTCGTGGTCAGGGTCAAATCCATCCGGGGATTAACATTGACTTGATTGACCACCTCCAATCCGCCATTTTCTTGTCTATTGGCATTTGTCCATGTCACAATCGCTGCCTCAGGCGTCAGTGTACCGGTGGGATCGGTGAGACCGGTTTACCCAAACATACTGTAAACCCGGGTCATGGCATTGGTGGTGTTTCGATAAAAAATGGTGCCCGTAAAATTCCACTTACTGTTATCGCGGTTGAGGGCCACCTCAAAATTATCGGTATATTCAGGTTGCACATAAGGACTCCCAATTCTGAGGTTAAACAAATCTTGTGCATTGATAAATGGCGCCAATCGCCAAACATTTGGCCGATTAATGCGACGACTATACCCGGAGGTTATTTCGTGGTTTTCGTTGAGCTTATAGGAGACATAAGCACTGGGAAAAAAGTCGAGGTAGTTGTTGACAAAGGTGCAGTCAATTTTCGGCTGGTGGCTATTGGTAAGCGACCATTCAGCTCTAACCCCTGCCTGATAACTCCATCGATTCCAAGCATTTTTTAAAGTAAAATACGCTGCGTGAACGTGTTCGTTAAAGGTGAATTCATCGGCAATGAGTAGATTAGATTCATATTCGTTAGTCGCAAAATTAAACTCATCAAAAATCTGTTCGCGATATTCGCGCAACAAGGTGGATTTTAATCCGGTTTCCAATTTGAAGTTTTTACCCAATTTTCTTTCGTAATCTCCCTGAAATATGGCCAGGGTTGACTCTGTTGGTCTTCCGTAAATTTGATCTCTGCGATTGGAAATCACCTCGGCATTCTGATCGTCAAAAACTGTTCTTCAAAAAATTCCGTACGGTCACGGTTGTCGTAACTCATACAAACCATCCCATAAAACTGGTCCTTTTCTTCCTTTCCCTCCCAATTTACGGTAACTCCGCCCTCCACATTGGTTCTGAACTGATCTTCGTTTAGACCTCTCACATAGGAGCTGTCGGGTTGGCGATTTAAGTTTTCGTGGGCAATATTGTATGTGCGGTCACGGGTGCGCGTGCGGGCGTTAAAGGTGGAAAACACCCCAAGGGTAAATCGATTGTGAATATCATAATCGAGTTGAATCCTGACGAGATGATTGGGATCGTAGTTTTCGGTATAATAATCTTGATTGAGGAATGCCGACTGTCCGCCCATTCTGTTGGTACGAAAAGATTCACTCTCCATAAATAGCTGACGATATTGATAAGAGTAGCCCACATTTAGGTTAAACCGTCCTTTGCGATAGTTGGCATTCACACCCGCAGTATATTTATTTCGGGTTCCGATAGAGGTATTTACCTGCCCATTAAACCCCTGCATCTGGCTCTTTTTCAGAATAATATTGATAATACCGCCCACACCTTGCGCATCGTATCGCGAGGAAGGATTGGTGATAAGTTCCACTTTTTCAATAGCATCTGCGGGAAATTGCTGAAGGATGGATTCCGTATCGTCTCCTGAGAGATTGGTGGGACGGCCATTGATGTAAATAAGAATGTCCCCGCTACCCCGCATCGACAAATTTCCCTCTTCATCAACTTGCACGGATGGCAAAGTATTTAACACTTCTAATGCAGTTCCGCCTTCACTTAAAATGGTCTTTTGCACATCAAAAGTTCGCTTTTCTCCATCGGATTGTAAAAGTTTTGCCGCACCGTAAACGGTTACCTCATCGAGACCTTCGGTGGATGGTTCCATGGAAATTTTCCCAAGATTTACGGATTTAGACCCAATATTTATACGTTCAAAAGTAGTTGCAAATCCAACAAAAGACATTTCCAAAACATAATTTCCAGCAGCAAGTGAAAATTGAAATTTGCCTTCCACATCGCTCAACATTCCATCAACCCTATTGCTATCAGGTAGGGCGAAAACAGAAATATGTGCAAAAGAAACGGGTTCATTATTTTGTTTGTCCCACAGCTGACCTTTCACCGAAACCTGCCCAAAAAGAAATGAAGAACCGAAACTTGCGAAAAGCAAAAATAAAAATCGGTAAAACTGGGTCAAAATAGAAAAATTGAGTCAACTCTAAAAAGGATGATTTCAATCAAAATCGACGCGGAGGGGATTTTTGAACCGGAGCTAACCAGCTGTTAGTGAGGATTCAAAAATCTACCGACAAGGAAGATTTTGGCAGAAAGGGACTTTTTAGAGCAGACTCAAAATTTGTGCTTTAGTCATTTGGCAAAAGTAGATTATTAAACAACAACAATAGGAAGTATGAAAAATTTTAACCCAAAAATAATAACCTTTCCTTAGACAGCAAGTGTCTTGTAATTTGACTTGAGATGCGTATATTTGGCAGTGATAAAAATTTCTATGCGCTTTCTTACACACATATTGGTATTGTTTATAGTTGCGGGTTGTCAACCAAAAACCCAATTTATCAAAGACATTGAACGCGGAAGATTTGATAGGGTAAAAAAACAAGTTGAAGCTGGCGAAAATTTGAACCATGTTTATATGGTTCATGGAGCGCCATTGAGTATTGCATCGAGAAAAGGGCAATATGAAATTGCAAAATACTTGGTGGAAAACGGAGCGGATATACACCTCGATTGTCCGCTTACAAGTGCTGTTCTCGGAGGAAATACAAAGTTGGTCGGATACTTTATTGACCGTGGGCTTTCACCGGATAGCTTGTGTGAAAGCCACAATACCTTGCCATTAAACATTGCTTCACGCGGCGGAAATGTTGCTATGGTGCGATTTTTATTGGAACGCGGTGCCGATCCAAATCCGGATGTACGCTTTCCTCCTTTGTATCACGCCCAACAAAAAGCGTTATTTGAACCAAAAGAAAAAGATGTGTACGAAAAAATAGCCCAATTGCTTATTGACGCCGGGGCAGATCCGCAAAATGGATACCCATCAGCCGAAAATTAAGCACATGAAAAAGCTAAACCCATTTATGACTGAGCGACTTTTTATTTATTTGCGCTATTGCCTTTTTGGCTTAGTTTTCATTTTTCTGAGTTCGGAAATGTTAACCGCAGAAACAAATGACACCCTATATTTGGAGGGACAAGTTGGGGTGGCCTTAACAAAGGATTACAAAGTTAATTCCGCGACCCCTATATCTACGGCAAACCTCTTTAACGGGAAGATGCCCGAGGGGGTAAAAATTTACCGGGAAGTCTGCGAACGTACGCCCTGCCCCGATTTACCGGATTATCAAATCAGCGGGATACCAAAAAAAGCAGGAACTTATAAATTTACCATCATTTTGAATACCTTTGGCACCTCCAAAAGCGGAGATCGAATCCTCCAACATTTCGTCATTATTATTAAACCTTGATTATGCAAAGAAAACCCGTTTTAATCGCCATTTTAAGTAGTGGATTGTTTTTCACCCAATGCAGTTCCCCCACCTCACCTCAATTAGATATAGAAATTGAAGAGCGAGTGATGAAGGAAAAAAAGGCCGGAGAAAATAAAAATGACGAAGCCCTTAAAAGCCCGATAGAACTTCCTTCCTTTGAAAGTTGGGAAGAAGAAAAATCTTGGTATGCTGAATTTACGGATGAAGCCATCATTTCACAGATTCAAATGAGATGCTCAGAGGATAATGGCGAAATGTTTCATTATAATGTCGGTGGTTTTTTTGGCGAGGCATCCAGACGGTTGAGCGAATCCTGGAATGAAGAATTGGTAAAAACCATGTTAACCTGTTTATCATTTCCAATTTCGGCAGATGACGCCATGACCTTTGTGGCCAACCTACATTATATAGAAGGATTTCATTCGGATAAATTTACCGCTCTTCTTAAAAACCAACTTAAAGAATCTGAGGTAAAAGCGTATTATGAAACCGTCGAAAATTTGGACACGGGAGGCAACAATTGACGATTTGAGCCATCAGAAAATTGATTTTACCACCCTAAAAAAACCCAACCTTGTAAAATAACCAAAAAAAAGTGCCCAAATAGTTTTATTTCTCAGCTATTTGAAATATTTTTGGCTAATCGTTTTTAAAGGTTGCCCAATCGGATAAATGTTATTTTATTTGCAGCTTGAAAATTAATTTAAATTTTTCGTTATGTCTGACATCACATCACGTGTTAAAGCCATCATCGTCGAGAAGCTCGGTGTTGATGAAAATGAAGTTGTAACCGAAGCGAGTTTCACTGCCGATCTAGGTGCTGACTCACTCGATACGGTTGAGCTAATCATGGAGTTTGAAAAGGAATTTGACATCCAGATTCCGGATGATCAAGCCGAAAACATTGCCACTGTTGGGCAAGCTGTTACTTACATAGAAAACGAGTTGGCCAGCAAGTAATTTGCGCTTTACGGCAAACGCACCTTATTAGGTTAGGAGTATTCTCAGTCTCTTCCGGGGTTTTTGCCGTTTGTGCAAATGCGTCGGAGTGATTCATTGGGAATGACTTAATCGTTGAAAACAAGTTTTTGACGGGCGTAATGGTATCGTTATAATATTCACTTTAGCTGTTATCCTATGGAGTTAAAACGTGTTGTTGTTACTGGCTTGGGGGCACTTACCCCTATTGGTAATACCCTTGAAGCATTTTGGAGCGCACTCATTACCGGAAAATCCGGGGCTGCCCCCATTACGCTATTTGACCCCGAGAAATTCAAAACACGTTTTGCCTGCGAGGTCAAAAATTTTGATGCAAACGATTATATCGATCGCAAGGAAGCTCGACGAATGGATCGATTTACACATTTCGCCATGGTAGCGGCTGAAGAAGGCATGAAGGACGCCGGGCTTACTGAGCCCGGCACCTTTGATCCCGACAGAGCAGGTGTTATTTGGGGTTCGGGCATTGGCGGTTTGGATACGTTCCTTACTGAATCCAAAAATTACCACTCCGGCGACGGAACTCCTAGGTTTAATCCCTTCTTTATTCCAAAAATGATTGCCGATATTTCCCCCGGTCATATCTCAATCAAATACGGACTACGGGGACCCAACTTCACTACCGTATCTGCTTGTGCTTCGGCAACCAACGCGCTGATTGATGCGGCTACTTACATCCGCTTGGGCAAAGCCGACATCATTGTTTCGGGTGGTTCTGAGGCTGCCGTTACCGAAGCCGGTATTGGCGGTTTTAATGCCATGCATGCACTCTCCATTCGCAACGACTCACCGGAAACGGCTTCCCGACCTTTCGACAAAGATCGCGATGGATTCGTCATGGGTGAAGGCGCTGCTTGTATCATTCTTGAAGAATATGAACATGCCAAAAGACGCGGTGCTAAAATTTACGCAGAACTCGTGGGATACGGACTTTCCGCAGATGCGAGCCACATTACTGCCCCACATCCCGATGGCCTTGGCGCATCCAAAGTAATGATCAATGCGCTTGAAGACGCCGAACTCACACCCAGCGACATCGACTACATCAATGTGCACGGCACAAGTACACCACTTGGCGATATCGCCGAAACCAAAGCCATCCTTAAGGTATTTGGTGAAAAAGCTTATGATTTAAATATCTCTTCGACCAAATCAATGACCGGCCACCTGCTCGGTGCTGCGGGCGCAGTTGAAAGTATTGCCGCCATTATGGCCGTTCGCGAAGGAATTGTTCCTCCCACCATCAATCACGAAACCGAAGATCCCGAAATAGACAATAAACTGAACTTTACTTTTGGAAAAGCGCAAAAGCGAAATGTTCGTGCCGCTTTGAGTAATACATTTGGTTTTGGTGGGCACAATGCCTCGGTAATCTTTAAAAAAGTTGACTAGCCGACTATGGTCGCGCTTTTATCAGGACTTTTAGGACCCCGCTCTACTTTTTCCAAAAAATTGGAATCTATTTTGGGCTTTAGACCCGGAAACGAATTTTTATATGAAGTGGCGCTTCGTCATTCTTCCATGCCCGAAACTGAAAGGTTTAGCGATGAAATGGGCAATAGAAACAATCAAAGGCTGGAATTCTTAGGCGATGCATTTCTGGGCAGCATTTGTGCCGAAATTCTCTATCGACATTTTCCCGAAAAAGACGAGGGCTTTCTCTCGTCCATGCGATCGAAAATGGTGAATCGGAAACACCTCAACCATATTGCGAAAGAACTGGAATTACCCGAATTATTATCGGTAAACAGTGCCGGTATGAAAACGCCTCCGCGCTCCATATACGGCGATGCACTAGAAGCCCTAATCGGCGCAGTATTTCTCGACAAAGGATACAAAACTTGTGATACCTTTGTCAGGCAGAAAATAGTTTCGCCTTACGTCAACCTGAATACATTAAGCGAGGAGGTAATCAGTTATAAATCGCTGCTTTTTGAATGGGCGCAAAAAAACCGAAAGAAATTGGTTTTTTCGTTGGTTCATGAGGAAAGGAAACGCAATGCCCCCAAGTTTGATGTCATTGTCATTTTGGATGAAAAACAAATGGCTAGAGGTTCTGGTGCATCAAAAAAACATGCGGAAGAAAATGCCTCTGAAAAGGTTTGTAAGGTATTAAAATTAACCCGAAGAGATGGCCGGAAAAACGCAACTGTGGGAAGAGGAAGAAATTGAAATCAACCTGCTTGGGTTGCGGTCTCCCTATTCTATCGTTCAATTGGCTTTCTATTTAAACAAAAATGCCGGATTTCGGTTTTCTAAAGTAATAGATGATTTGGGTGTATTGGTAAAGCCTGACACCCATACTTCTTTTGTGCTTTTTAGTCAAAAGGAAGAACACCAACAATTTTTTTTGGTCAGCAATATTTCACTCGAAAAAAACCCGGCAAACACAACTCATACGCTATTTGATGTACCCGAGGTTTTTCCGCTTATACCTTCACATAAAAAGATAAATGCATGGCTCTGTTGGGAAAGCGAAGGCAGTAGCCATGAAGTGATTTTAAACAGAATAAAACCCCTGCAAAATATTTTAAATGCAGAAAAAATATTGCCTTCACAATGTAAAAATAACAAAAGATTGGTTTGGTTATTTTGACCGATTAATTTTTAAACACGTAGATTTGCTAAAATTTTTGAGAAAATACTTTCTCCGTTAAAATGAATTTTACCCATTAAAGGATACATTAAATTATGATTACCGATAAAAAAACTAAAATAGTTGCAACGCTCGGCCCGGCTTCGGCCAACTTCGACACCATGACGGATATGGTAAAATCCGGCGTAAATGTTTTTAGGGTAAATTGTTCCCACAGCAACCCCGAGGGCATTAGAGAAACCATCCGTCTCGTACGTGAAGTCAATGAAAAAAACAACTTTTCCGTTGCCGTTTTAGCCGATCTTCAAGGCCCAAAACTTAGGGTTGGAGAAATCGAAGATGGCGCAATGCTCACCACGGGAAACACTTTTATTCTTACCAGTAAACCTTGTGTTGGAAATTCTGAAAGAGCATATCTTACCTACGAGACCTTTGCACGTGATGTAAAGCCCGGGGAGCGAATTCTCTTAGACGACGGGAAATTAATGCTGGAAGTTGAAGAGTCAAACCAGGTGGATACCGTAAAAACCCGAGTCATTCAGGGAGGCTCACTAAAGTCGAGAAAGGGGGTCAATTTGCCCAACACCAAAATATCACTGCCCTGCTTGACCAAAAAGGATTTGGAAGATTTAGAAGCGGCATTGCAAGAAGAGGTCGAATGGGTTGGACTTTCCTTTGTCCGTTCAGGTGAAGACATCCGGCAGCTTCGGGGAGAGATTAACGCCCGGAAAAGTTTGGCAAAAATCATTTCAAAAATTGAGAAGCCCGAAGCGGTTGAAGATATTGACGACATCCTAACCGAAACCGACGCCGTAATGGTAGCGCGTGGAGATCTCGGTGTAGAAGTGCCCATGGAACGCGTGCCGGTGATCCAAAAAATGATTGTCAAAAAAGCTTTGGCGAAGAGTGTTCCCATCATTATTGCAACCCAGATGATGGAAACCATGATGGAAAACCTCAGTCCTACCCGCGCAGAAGTAAACGATGTAGCCAACTCCATGCTCGACGGCGCTGATGCGGTCATGCTCTCAGGAGAAACCTCCGTGGGGAAATATCCCGTTCAGGTAGTCCAAATGATGCGCAATATTATTGTTTATGTGGAAGAAAATGCCAATTTCCATTTCTTAGATGAACACCCCCCAACCAAAGACGCCGGAGACCGTTATATCACAGACTCCATTTGCTATAATGCAAGTAAAATTGCCGATCAAATTGGTGCAAAGGCCATTCTTACCATGACCCACTCCGGCTATACCGGTTTTAAAATATCCAGTCACAGACCACGCACTACGGTTGCGGTTTTTACCGCCAATCGCTCCATTCTCAATATGTTGAGTTTGGTGTGGGGTGTGCAGACCTTTTATTACGATAAACTCGGCTCAACGGATCAAAGTTTTGCCGACATTAAGGAAATGGTCGTCCAGGCCGGACTCGCCAAAAAAGGGGATAGAGTGATAAAAATTGCCAGCATGCCCATCAAGGAATTGGGCATGACGAATACGTTGAAAATTTCTGAAGTTGAATAGAAATGAAAATTTGTAAGCAATTAAAAAACTCCCTGATTCCTGGTATTGTTTTTTTAACTTTAATAACCACCGGCTGCCGTGAACCCGAAACATTTTCCGGAGTGGTTGCCGTAACCGGACAAGTGGTAGATGATGTTTCCGGTAGTCCTGTGCCGGGGACAAAAATTTTTCTCACGCCAAGGTTTACGAAATACTTTAGTGGCACATATTCATTTCACGATGACCAGCCAGTAATGGCCCTGACCGATAGCTTGGGGTATTTTTCAATTCAAGTTGAGGTTGTGGATGTAGCCCAGGTTATGCTTTCAACACAATTAATTTATGAGTCCACTCTAAAAAGGATGATTTCAATCAAAATCGACGCGGAGGGGATTTTTGAACCGCAGCTAACCCGTTGTTAGTGAGGATTCAAAAATCTACCGACAAGGAAGATTTTGGCAGAAAGGGACTTTTTAGAGCAGACTCATTTATAGTGACCCATTACATAGAAAATACCTAACAAGAACGTTTGAGCACCCCTATTATGATGCGGGCAACTACAATACAAAAATAAGGTTAGCTCGCAGTGGCGTAGTTAAAGTAAACATCAAAAATCCAGGTTCTCCCCTGCCACTACTTAGAGTTCGAAGTTTAAGAAGTTCTGTGGTATCTAATAACTTTGTATCCACCGATACTACTGTTTATCTAATCATAGGTGAAATTAACCATAGAAACGGAAACAACGATGGGGGTGAGGTGAGTGTTACTTGGCGAAATGATGCAGGAGCGGTAAATAAATTAACCGAGGTAGCCCAATATATAGAATGGGACACGACCAATTTAAATTTCATCCTGCATTAATTTCATTTGAAAATTAATGTAAAACACATTGTTTTAACTACAACATTCATATCCTGTAAGACATAATAATGTAAGTTCCATTTGACTGTTAAAAAGGAAATTTCAAACAAGTGAAATTATTTGACGTAATCGACCTATATTTGTGACCGCAAAAACCAATGCTAATTAAAAAATAATGGAAATCTCCACTTGGAAAAAAGAAAATGGTATTTTAAAAAAATCTTTTTCCGCTGAAAATTACCGCGAGCATTTGGCTATCGTAAATCGGATTGGTCAATTGGCTATTGAGGAAAACCATCATCCGGAGATTATTCTTCGCTACGACGGCGTCGAAGTTTCCATTACTACCCACGATGCTGGAAACACCATTACGGAAAAAGATATCAAATTGGCCAAAAGAATTGATGATATTCTAACCTAAATATACGCACAGCTAAACGACCAAAATGCTTTCGGATTGCCCTTTTTGATCCACGCCAAAACACCTAAAGCTTTGCAAAATAAAATAAATTTTCGGGTCTAAATTAAACTTGGTATCAAAATTGGCTATTCACCCCCTTGGTTTGAGATTTTCGTGCAAAGACTACGTAAACCTTACCGTATATTAGCCGCCGGATTTTTATCCCGTTATTCGCGGGGGTTAGAAACTGTTTTTTGTTTAAAAATAAATTTCGCACAAATCCGACGCAAATGACCACGAATGGTTGTTGTATATCAACAAAAATTGATTGCCTCCATTCAAATTTATAATTTAAAACAAATCCAATGAAATTGATCAGAACTATCATTTGTGCAATACTCCTCATTCCGAGTATGGGTATTGCCGACGAGGGCATGTGGTTCCTCATGCACATCGAGCGATTAAATCACCGCGACATGCAGAAAATGGGGCTTCAACTTACCCCGGAAGAAATTTACAGCGTCAACAATTCCAGTTTGAAGGACGCCATTGTGCAATTTAACGGAGGCTGTACCGCTGAGTTAATTTCCGATAAGGGACTTTTACTTACCAATCACCACTGCGGATATGGTGCAATTGCTGAACTTTCAACGACTGAAGACAATATCCTTCGCGATGGATTTTGGGCGAAGAATTTTGAAGAAGAGCGAAAACCAAAAAAATTGTTTGTTCGCTTTTTCGTAAGAATGGACGATGTGACTGAGCGTATTCTCAATCAGGTGAATGACGAAATGGATGAAGAAGAAAGAAGTCGAATCATCAATCAGGAAATTTCTGAAATTCAAAAAGAAAACAACGAAGGTGGAAAATACACTGTTTCCGTTCGTTCTTTTTATCAAGGAAACGAATTCTATTACTTTGTTTACGAAGACTTCCACGATGTTCGTCTCGTGGGTACTCCAACCTTAAGCATTGGAAAATTTGGAAAAGACACCGACAATTGGGAGTGGCCCAGACACACCGGTGATTTTGCCATGTTTCGCGTATATGCTGACAAAAACAATAACCCCGCAGCTTACAGTAAAGAAAACGTGCCCTATAAGCCAAAGCATCACCTACCCATTAGTTTAAATGGCATCAAAAAAGGAGATTTCTCTATGATATTGGGTTATCCCGGAAGCACCAATCGCTGGTTGCCCAGTATGGGTGTGTCGCAAAACATTGAGTATGGCTACCCTGCCTGGGTAGAAGGCTCTAAAAATGCAATGGATGCCATGAAAAAATTCATGAATGACGACGAAAAAGTAAATCTTGATTATACATCCAAATATGCAAGTATTGCCAACTACTGGAAAAATCGTCAAGGCATGATCGACGCATTGCAGCAACACAAAACGGTGAAAAAGAAGCAAAAAGTCGAAAAGAAATTTGACAAATGGGCCAACAAAAAAGAAAACAAAGAACAATATGGCGAGGTAATGACCATCATTAATGAATATTACGCAGCGACAAACGATAAATCGCGACACGATAAATACTTCCTATTACTTATTAACTCAAGCGCATTTGCGGATGTTTCAAAAACGAGTGTTCCCAAACTAAAAGCCTTTGCGGCCATGGATGAAGGTGAAGAAAAAGATGCAATGCGGGAAAAATTGACAAATGAGGTAAACGAATTTTTTGATAAATACCACATGCCATTGGAACAACATGTATTGGCGTCTCAACTTGAACTGTACTACAAAAAAGCCAATTTTGAACTATCAGAAATGATTCAAGAAATTGGGGATAAAAATAATGGAAACTTCTCCACCTGGGTAAAAAATGCCTTTACATTGAGCATGTTTACTTCAAAAGACCAAATGCTTGCCTATCTAGAATCACCGGAACCCGAGATGTTGGAGTCTGACCCACTCAACAATTTATCCGAAAATCTATACGCACATTACATTAGACTCAATTCTGAAATAAAAGATCAACAATTGGCTTTCATGGGTGCATACAGAAAATATGTGGCCGGCCTGCGCGAATCTAAATTGAGTCCCATCCTCTATCCGGATGCAAACTCTACCTTACGTTTAACCTACGGAAAAGTAAATCCACTACCTAAAGACAAGCGCAATGATGCAAAGGTGAATTACTATACAACCCTAAAAGGTATGGTCGCAAAACACCAGCCGGGAGATTTTGAATTTGACCTAACACAGGAACTCATCGACCTATACAACAAAGGAGATTTTGGCCCATACGCTGACCCAGCTGGTCACATGCCCGTTTGTTTCCTTACCGACCACGACATTACCGGAGGAAATTCAGGTTCACCTGTCCTCAACGGAAAAGGTGAACTCATCGGATTGGCCTTTGACGGAAACATCGAAGGGATCGCTGGAGACGTGATTTTTGACCCCAAACTCCAACGCACCATCAATGTGGATGTTCGGTTTATTCTCCTCATCGTTGATAAACTTGCCGGGGCACAGAATATTATAGATGAGCTTACCATTGTAAAAGACTAAAAAAACTTTCCTTTTAAAATTAAAAAAGCCGGACGAATTCGTCCGGCTTTTTTAATTTTAAAAGGGTAAAATTTAGCACCCTTCCAATTCAAAACGCGCTTCAGCTGCTTCGCGATTTAGCTCATCTTCACTTAGAATGATGCTTTGGTTTTCATCGAGAATAAATTCAAGCATATTACCTTCTTCACCTTGAATAAAGTTGATAAGGGCTGTTTCGTTGCCATCGGCATCAACGTGATTCCAAACAGTTGCCTCCGGATCAAAGCGCAAATAGGTGGTCACTTTTTCACCTTCCAAAGAAGTAACGGCAAATTGATTTTGGGTAGCGGTTACCTCAAACTTCTTGCCTTCATGAGCTATTACTTGCGTTTCCTTTTCACCAGGAGCCATGGCTACTGGATTGCTACCTGTCCAAAATTCCACCAAATTTAACACTATAAAATCACCTAAAAACGCTATTGAATAAACTTGAACAGCAGTAAAAACATAAAATATAAATGATTTTACAAACTTATTGTCGTGCAAAGTATCATTCCATCCATACACCATTCTGGTCAATGCAAATTCTCCATAACATGAACTTAGCATTGAAGTTCCGGTAATCATTAATGCTAAGGACGCTGAAATAAATCTCTTTTTCATAACAAAAAATTTTATTGGTTAGATGGCTAAATTAATTAAATATATTTTTTTACAATCAAATTTTTTAATTAACTTGCATTAAAATTTTTCGACATGAGATACTTAATACTAAATATTGTAGTTGTAATTCTTTTGTTTTTACACCAAGTCAATGCTCAGATAACAGACATTGATGGCAATGTATATCCAACGGTGATTATTGGCACCCAAGAATGGATGGCGGAAAATTTACGCACATCTCGCTTGAGAAATGGGGTAGAAATCCCCAACATCACGAATGCACGGCACTGGACCGACACCCTTGTACCGGCATTTTGTTGGTATAATAATGATTCTGCTACACATCATGTGCCTTACGGGAAAATGTATAATGGTTATGCCGCTCTCGACACACTTATTTGTCCGCCGGGTTGGTATGTGCCCACCACTGCAAACTGGGATCAAATGGTTCAAGAGCTTGGAGGCACAGCAGTAGCGGGAGGGAAATTAAAGCAAGCCGGCTTCCAACACTGGGATCAGCCCAATACCGGCGCCGATAATTCGAGCGGCTTTACCGCATTGCCCATCGGATTTCGCAGCAATGTTGATGGAACATTCAATTTTAAGGGTGCTCGTGCCGGTTGGTTTGTGCGCAGCGGACAACGCGATGTGGAGTTTAGGTGGGTAAGTTGGTCTCTGGCCTCAGCGGGTAGTGGTCCGATGGCACCAAATGCCGGATTGGCCATTCGCTGTTTTCGCAATCTTAGGATATCTGTGCCCGATAATCCTTCTCCCGAAATTATCGAGGTTTATCCCAATCCCTCCAAAGGAGTTTTTCAAATTCGCCTGCCAAACGATCAAAAAACCACTGAAGTTAGGGTTCATAACTTAGAAGGCAAAATGGTTTTCCAAACGCAAACCAACGACAAATCCGTTCTGGAAATTGATTTGGGAAATTTATCTGCCGGAAATTACGTTTTAGAAATCATTTCAGAGGGCAATTCCGTAATAAAAAGATTGATCTTAAACTAATTTGAAACCTTTTCAGATGTTAATGCACAATCACCACGCTGCTTTCAGAGTGGCCGTTTTCAAACATTAACCGCAAAACATATCTGCCGGGCTTTAACTGGGAAATATCTCTTTTAAAGTCAAAATATTTAGGCGTTTCAGAAAAAATTTCCTGACCTAGAAGATTAAATAGCCATACCCGACTAATTCGGTGCTCGCTTGCAACAAAAAGCATGTTTTGGGTTGGATTGGGATAGACGACATAGGGGAAGGATTGTTTTTCAAAAACTTTGCTGAGGGTGTCCGTTGGATTAAGGATGGGACGACCCTGCACGGCTATATTGTTAAACGTTATCCGCTTTCCATCATCAGCGAATGGTTTGTGCTCTCGAAACCGGAAACGGACTTGTAATGTGTCTGCATTTGTTGCATTCGACACATGGGAAAAATCAATTTTCACACGATTATACGTCGAGGACTCTCCAAACGTAATGATCGAATCAAAAAGATTCGCATTTGAAAACCTTCCATTTACCAGATCAAAATAATCTACTTTAATACTTTCAATTATCTCTTCATCCAACACCGCCAGGGAAAGAGATATTTCCTTGAACAGTTTCGTGGAAAAATTAAAAATTAAAGTGTTTTCAGCAAGATGAGTTGAAAAAGGTTGGCGGATTTGAATTCCCCTCATATCTTGTCCATCATAAGGTAAATCACTATTTCCTTCAGGGAAGTAATTTAAAGGGGTAGGGGCGTTCCTCCGCTCCATCGACGCCTTTCTCCACAATGGATGACCGAAATGATAGGGATATTCAGGTAAACAAGACTCAAACGAAATATTTCCCCACTGCCGATTAAAAGAGTAACTCGTATGCATACTTTTTAATGGTGTATTATTGGGCACTTCTGCATTAAAATACCAAAAATGAAGCAGTTGAACCGTATCTATAAATTCAAAATGGGCTTTAATGTTTTTCACATTTTTTGGCAAAACCGTGATTTGAGGGTTCACACCATTTACATCGCCGGACCAACGAATAAACTGACAACCCGGTAAAGGCTTTGCCGTTAAGGCAATAGGAACATCCTGAAAATACTTGCCCTTCCAAGGATAACCCTCCACACCGACCGTTTCCGCACAAATATCCAAAGTATTTAGATGAATATATCCCAAACGTTCATCGGAAACATCTAATCTTACCTCCTGCAAATTTTCCAGATTAAAAAAATCTTTTAGGTGCGCCCACTGCGCTTCAGGGCGATTTCTTGCAAAATCGCGTAGCACTTCAACCCTTCTGTTCCAATGATCAGGATCATGTCCATACCGCAATTTTTGATGATGAATATCCCCTGCAATTTGACCTTGCATTTTTTCAATCAGCTGCAAAGTCCTTTCAGTTGTAAAAGTCGTATTAATCAAATCAGAAAATCGATTGATAAAAAAAAATTTATAGGTCTGATTTTCCAACAGCTTTTTTAATATTAATCTTCTTTCTGTTTCCAAATCGTCACTTGTCAAGTGTTTTATCATGTCATTTTGATAATCACGATATAATCCAAATCCAAAATCAGTATCAAAAAGCATCCACCGCCAACGGCCATCATGACCATAAGGGGCATCGGGATCATATTTTGATGTTCGTTTTCGGTAATAATCAATATTGACCGGCCAATCCCGATTATTGATAAATGCCTGTGAAATCATATAATCTGTGTAATTTTCAATATCGATTAAAGTGTCCAATGTTTTATAGTTTTCTTCCACAGATAAATCATTATTCTCCACAAAATGAAACATGACGAGGTAATGATTGGTGTCACCTAATTTTACCTCTGCATGACTAGTAAGATAGTCAATTTCATCTTCCATTAAATCTAACTTGCGCTCAAAAAAGTGTTTATCGTATCGCGTCCGGATATTGTGTAAGCCCCAAAATTCTCCATTGATATAAACTATAGAAGGTTGGTACGATTGCGTGAAAAAGGACAAATGGGCCACAAGTTTTTGCATCAAGGCATCACGAAAAAAGGTTCGATCATAATCTTGCCCAGAATTTCGCAACATTAATCTTTTAAAAGAATCATCATCATGTTCGCCAAAAAATGGAAAGTTAAAAGTGTTTTGCGTATCGTAGGCATTTCGCGCATAAAGCCTTAGTGTTTTTTGACGATACGATCTTGACCATCCACCGTGAATTCGGACGCCAATGTTCTGGCCCAACTTCTCCGTTTCATCGTGAAAAAACTGGAAATACGCAGGCACCTCGGCTTCAGTACCGCGTCGGGCCCAATTGGCCTCAACCTTTCCCCAGGCCACCGCAGTTGGATTATACCTCCGCCATCTATCAAAATGCCAGCCCGCAACATAAATTCCATCAAAATAATCAAACAAAGATTCTTCGTTTAAGCTTAAAGAAATCACTGGTAAGCTGTATTGATGATTGTTTTCGGATTGTATAAAAAATGTGCGGGTTATTACCTGACTACTATCGTTTCCCAAATATGCACGAGCCCGAATGACTGTAGCTTTTGGCACCTGATAAGTTGGTGCGGCAAAAAAGGGGAAATAGGTGGTAGATATATTTGAAATATCATTGTTTTCCAAAGTAGCATCGGCTACAATAATCGGATTTTGGTAGGCATAAGAATAATATGTTTTGGGAACAAGTGGCCCAGACGGCTGTCCCGGATCCATTTCATATCCATTTTTATAATAGTACTGCTTTCCCTGCAAGTTTGATCTGGTCGGGATGGATCCATTTGTCGTATAAATGATTTCTGCCGCCGTATCAGGGTGGGAAATTTCCAGAAAGAATAAAGAATCGTAAAAACCGGAAAAGTGCGAAAAAGTGGGCGGTGTGACTTGACCCGTCAAAAAAAAACCAATTAAAGACAATACTAGTATGCTTATCAACCGCATGTTGAGAATATTCTTTTTGGCAAAGATATGACTTAAGGACTATCCTAAAAAGACATGCATTCATCTTATTTTAAAAAACTAAAAAAGAACAAATCACTGATTAACAAATATAATTTTCTAACTATCCGTCATTTTTTACTCAATTTAGCAATGTTTTATTCACCGGACATTTTTCTGCAATTTCCAATAATCTGTTTTTTTGCTCTTCGGACAAGTCCCCATTTAACACAATGCGTTTTTCATACACATCCAGTTTTGTCTTTTCATCTTCACAATTTTCACTGTCCGTTTTATGAACTTTTTTATGCGAAACAAAAACCTTAACCTCCTCCAGGGGCCATTTTTTTCTTTCAGAATACAGCTTTAATGTCATCGCCGTGCATGCGCCCAATGCGGCGGTCAATAATTCATAGGGTGAAAACCCCAAATCATCTCCGCCAACCTTCTTCGGTTCATCGGCCAAAATGGTTTGTCGGCCATTCGAGATTTGCGTGGTAAATCCCTTTCCGGCTATCCATTGTGCCACCACCTGATCCTCTTCGGGTGATAAATCATCATCAGAATTGTCACCTAATACATATCGCTCAGCCCAGGTTCCAATGGTTTTTGCCACATAAGTCGAATCCTTTTGGTTGCTCAATAAGTGATCCGCGCCGTCGAGGGAAACAAAACTCTTCGGATGAAAAGCACGCTCGTAAATAATCGCTGCATTTTCAATATTAACGATTTTATCCTGTGGAGCGTGCATGACCAGCAATGGTTTGCGTAGGTTTTTTAAAACAGACTTGCTGTCCTGCGCTTTTAAATCATCCAAAAACTGCTTTTTCAACATAAATGGACGTCCTCCAATATTTACTTCAGCCATTCCCTCCCTTTCCATAACATCCTTTTTATCACCAAACAAGTGCGTTACATGCTGGGGATCTGCGGGGGCAGCAATCGCAGCTACTGCCTTAATGTTTTCGAGTTGGGAGGCAGCAATAATGGCTGCTGCACCACCAAGGGAGTGGCCAATGATGAGTTCGGGCGCCCTATAATTTTCACCCATATAATTACTCACCGTTTCTAAATCCTTAAGGTTATGGGTAAAATTTGTATCTGCAAAAGATCCATCACTTTCGCCCAACCCAGTAAAATCAAACCGCATTACCCCGAAGCCAAAATTGGTGAGTTCCCGGGTAATTGTTCTTACCGCCCTTAGGTCGCTGTTACAAGTAAAACAATGTGCAAATATCGCATACGCTTTAGGCGGCTGGCCTAAAGGTAATTCCAAAACGGCATGAAGGGTTTCACCGTTGACGTTTTCAATTTCGTGATTTTTTTGTGCCATGGTTCTTTCTTGATATTGCCCAAAGTTAGTGACCTTTTGCATACAAAACAAAAAATGCAGGTGACCGAGGTAATAAATATCCATTTAAAGAAATACCGTTGAAGGTGATTTTGCGATAACAACCATCTTCCACGAGGAATATTTTGATTACGAAAGCACTACTCTATCTATTTTTTATCACCCTTTTGCCTTTTTAAAATTTTTTTTTATACTTTTACCGCAAAGTAAGATGCGCAATGTGCTTCCATTCTCAAATATTAAAATCCGCTGCTTCACTTCAAACGCGATTCGATGCTGATTTTCCAGAAGCCAACCTTTTCCAACCTGCCATTTTTAATGCTTTTCAATACCCCTCAACCCCGGTAATTGCCAACAATGACCCGCGAAAAATAAAGCGTTTTCAGTGGGGACTTATACCGCATTGGGCAAAAGATGATGGAATAAAAAAATATACCCTCAACGCTAGGGAAGAAACCATACATGAAAAACCGTCATTTCGATCGTCTGTAAAACAGCGATGTATGATCCTCTCTGATGGTTTTTTTGAATGGCAATGGCTGGATTCTAAAGGCAAACAAAAACAAAAATACAAGGTGGGATTGCCAGAAAATGAAGTCTTTGGTTTTGCGGGCCTGTGGAGCAACTGGACAAACCCGGATTCCGGTGAAGTGATTTCAACTTACACCATATTGACTACCGCTGCCAATCCGCTCATGGAAAAAATTCACAACACTAAAAAAAGAATGCCTATAATTTTACATCCCGACAGCGAAAAAAACTGGCTCAACGGTGGGAATATGGTCATGCAAAATGACCTGCTTATTGCCCAACCGGTGACCTGATTTTTTACGAACCCCTTAACCATCAAACCATGAAAAAGTCAATACTTTATTTGATATGCTTCATGAGCATAACCGCCATTGTTGTTTCGGCTTGCAAAATGACCTACAAACCAGAACAGGTTCAGTACGCGGTACATCATGACCGTGCCGACATTCAGGAGGGAAAACGCCTGACAATGATGATGTGTGGCGTTTGCCATTACGACAACGAAACCAAACAGCTAACCGGTGTTCAAATGGTCGATGTTCCGGATGTATTAGGCACCATAATCGCCAGTAACATTACCCAGCATCCGACAGCTGGTATTGGCAACTACACCGACGCTGAGCTCGCTTACGTGGTTAGAACAGGCGTCGCCCGCGATGGAAGATTGATCCCATTCATGCAGAAACCCAATATTGCCGACGAAGATTTGAGAAACATCATTGCCTTTCTGCGCTCCGATGACCCACTTGTTCAGCCCTCAGAAATTAACCCGGGAAACACCAAGTATTCCACGGTGGGCAAAATGGCAATAGGTTCTTCAAAACCCTATAGCTGGACAAATGGTGAAATAAAAAAACCCAATCCTTCGGATAAATTGGCCTTCGGAAAATACATGGTCGATAACCTGGCCTGTTACGATTGCCATTCCAAAAGCTTTGCCAAGTTAAACAAGGTAAATATGAGTCCACTCTAAAAAGGATGATTTCAATCAAAATCGACGCGGAGGGGATTTTTGAACCGGAGCTAACCAGCTGTTAGTGAGGATTCAAAAATCTACCGACAAGGAATATTTTGGCAGAAAGGGACTTTTTAGAGCAGACTCAAATATTGAAAAATCAAAAGGCTTTATGGGCGGTGGAAATAAAATGATGGACAAAGCTGGCAATAAAGTCTTAACCCCCAATCTTACCCCGCACGAAACGGGAATCGGGAACTGGACTGAAGCTGAATTTGCCAGAACCATAACCAATGGCATTAACAAAGACATGAACCCAGTAACCTACCCCATGCCTTTATATCCGGAACTCACCGAAACAGAAATTTCTGCCATTTTCGCATATTTGCAGTCCATTCCTCCCATCAAAAACGAAGTGAAAAAGAAGTGAAAACCGCAACCCTAATTACACTGCTCTTTTCCGTTTGGCTAACCCATCGTATTCCACAACAAAAGTCACCAACCGAATCGGTTTCGCGAATGGATGCGGGAAAAGCTGTGTATGAAGCTTTTGCTTGTCATAGTTGCCATGGCGATGACGGTGCCATGCTCGGTGATTTGACACGTGCAGGTGAAAAATATTCCGATGAAGAAATGATCAAATACATCAAGAATCCTCGCGCTTTTGACAACCGACAAATGCCGGTTTATGAAGGAGTTATCCCGGATAAAGATTTTGATGATTTGATTTGGTATATTCGGTATTTGGGCGAAAAAACCAAGCAATAAGGTTAAAAAATGTTTGGGTTCAAGAATCCGACAGTTGTTTTCGGTTACCCGATCGCCTGGGTATAGATCCGCCATTTATCGATTAACTTTTGCATGTCTTCGGGAAGTGGACTATCGAAGGACATAAAAGTTTCGGTATTTGGATGGGTAAATCCTAACGTTTTGGCATGAAGTGCTTGACGGGGGCAAAGGGTAAAGCAATTTTGAATAAACTGTTGATATTTTGTAAAACGGGTACCGCGAAGAATTTTATCGCCACCGTATTCCGGATCGTTGAAAAGGGGATGACCAATGTGCTTCATGTGCGCACGAATCTGATGGGTTCTTCCTGTTTCCAAACGACATTCCACTAGTGTAACATAACCCAAACGCTCCAAAATCCGGTAGTGGGTAACGGCGTGTTTTCCCTGATCGCCTTCGGGAAAAACCGTCATTATTTTTCGGTTTTGCAAGCTCCTTCCAATATGTCCTTCAATGGTACCCGACTCTTCTTTGGGCTCACCCCACACCAATGCGTGATAAGTTCGTTTAGACGTTCGATCAAAAAACTGTCGCGCAAGATGCGCCATGGCGTATTCATTGGTGGCCACCACCATAATGCCGGACGTGTTTTTATCGAGTCGGTGTACTAACCCCGGACGAGTGGGGTTGTCTTTTGGCTGTGGCAAATCATTAAACCGATACATCAAGGCATTTACGAGGGTACCGGAAAAATTTCCGTAACCGGGATGTACCACCATGCCCGCAGTTTTATTTACCACCACGACATCTTCATCTTGGTATAAAATTTCGATGGGTATATTCTCCGCAACAATCTCCTTTTCTCGTGGTGGATATGCCAATACCACTTCGACGATATCGTTGGCTTTTACCTTGTGGTTTTGTTTTACCTCCACGCCATTTACCCGCAGGGAACCCGCTTTGGCCGCTTGTTGGATTTTATTTCTGGAGGCGTTTTTCAGGTGGATGGTCAGAAATTTATCGATGCGCAGTGGTTGCTGACCGGGATCGGTTTCAAATCGATGGTGAACGTGAAGTTCTTCTTCTTCTTCGTGGTTTTGATCTTCTTCTTCGCGCATGCTTATTGTTTACGAATTTTCGCCCGGAAAACATTGGTTTCCGCATCCATCATTAAATACATTCCCGAGGGGAGATGTTGCAGGGAAATATCATCCGATGGTCCGGCGGTGCCTTCAGCGACCACACGACCCAACAAATCCCGAATTTGATAGTGCAACTTTTCGTATGAACCCTTTACCCGAATTACATCTGATGTTGGGTTGGGGTAAACCGTCCATGCGGATGGTTTTTTGTGTTTATCTACACTGATTTCCGGCGCTTCAGTTCTAAAGTATGGGCGAATCATTAGAGTCCCGTCGAAAATAGTGGGAAACCAGTTGCTTCCGTCACCGTAAACTAAGGTCGTCGTGCTATGGTTATTGATATCAAAACCGATATTGAGTTTGGCCGCATCCCGCTGTTTGGTCCCAATGAAATAGGTGCCAGAGGGCATAAAAAAGGCTTTATCAAGCGAAAAAGGGATAAACTGATTGTGCTCTGAAAAACGGGGGACGTAAAGTGAATCGCTTTCAAAAAGGACATTACCGGGAATACCTGCGTTGTTTTCATATACCACAATTTGGAAGGCATTGGTGCGCGGATCTACATCAGCCGGCTGAAAATAGATATACATTCCCTTTAGACTATCACTGGCCTGTATGGAAAAAGAGCTTAAACTTATGGCGCCTGCCTGATTGGCAATACCGTAAGCCCGCTCCGCCGAACCATCATCGTAGGCGTAATAGTTCCCAAAAAACTGATTGCGGACCAAGGTGTCATTTTGCCGTAATCCTGCTCCTGATCCAGATAAAAAGCTAGTCATTTTAAGCGTAAAAGATTGGTTTATAGGGTCAAGATCATTTGTAAATGATTTATTTATAGGCTGATCCCATTCAATGATTTGATATAATAAGTTTCTGTGCACAGCATTTAGATTTACATCTGGGCCCACGCTTTGATTGACTCCTTGGCCAGTAAGATAGTATGCACTAACCCCAAGAGTTCCACTAAATTGTGGATTATTTCTTTTATACGACTGTTTTACACTCGATCTTGTATAATTTGATGGGTTATTTCCATAAACCCAGTACGGAATGGCCTCATAACTGCTACTTAAAAGAGAACGGTGGGGGTACACAAATGCTATATCCTCTGGAAGTGTATCTGGGCTAGATATCCATTGCCGGATTACCACATAATCTACATTCCAAACATCAAAGGCACCGGAGGGATTGCCAAAAGAGGTAAAGCGAAATCGGAATCCCTTTTGCAAGTAACTCGAATCCGTAATCGGAATCACGACAGATTTAAAATTATGAAACGGACCCGTTGTACCTACAACCCCCCATACGCTTGTCCATACGGTATCAAAAGGTGACCAAAACTCCAGTCGAAGGGAGTCGATATTGGAAGGGCTTTCTCCCCGGCCGGTTTCCTGATAGAGAAAACTCAAATACACATTGGATTTACCCTGCAAGTCGATGTGGCGGGAAGTGAGTTTATCGCAGGGTCGTGAAACTTGTCCAGCGGTAATATCGTATGGTCGTCCATTGGAATCGAGGCCGTCAAAAGTGGCTACACCTATGGTTGGTGGATTTATACCATACGTATTATTGACGTAAACATCGCGATCGGCCCATAGCTTGGGGTTGGGAATGTTTGAGCGATATGAAAAGTCGTCAACAAAGGGTATGTTTATGGTATCGTCACTTTCGGGCAGATTGATGAACCACTGGTCGGGTTCCAGCGCACGACGAGTTGGAACGCTTAGTTCTTCCACCATTTGCGCCTGTAATGTAAAGCCAAAAAACAGCCCAATAATCATCAGGAGATGCTTCATGTGCCAAATGTGTTTATGTTAATTTCCATCCTGTATGAGAGAAGGATCGTCGGGGTTCAAGGTATCACCTCCAGGATTCTGCTCATAAAAGGATAACGAATCTAAGGCCCGTTTATTTTCGTCATTGGTCACCCAAACATCCACATTATTTCCCATGCGCAAAACTCGATCCCAATTGGGTACTGGATCCTGTTGATAAATAAAAGCCGAAAGGGTATCTTTGAGTTCGTCGTCATAGACAACAGCACCGAGATTCAGGGAAAAGGTGTTGAGTTTTTCCCTAGCTTCTTCAATGCTGAGATTTTTTATATAGGGCACCCGCACCCGTTGACTACTCAGGCCCATACCTACAACCAGATCTATTTTACTGCCCTTGGTGAGATTGGCGGGAAAAACAATTTCCGCACCTTTATGTCGCAAACCAATAACTACGTCTTTTCCGATATAGGGCACATACATCAATTCCCCCACAACAAACCCTTTGGATTCTAAATCGTAGATGGCGCGACGACGGGTTTTTTCCAGCACCTCGGGAACGGGAATTTTCTTAGGTCCTGATGCGTTTAGGGTAACGGTAATTCGTCGGTTGGGCTTAACTTTACTTCCTACCGACGGATATTGGTCAATAACTGAAGATCGCGGATATTCAGGGAAAAATTCGTTAGAATCCAATACTTCCAGTGTCAGGTCGTATTTAGCCAAAGTCCGCTCTGCCTCTTCTATGGTAAAAGTTGTCAAATCAGGAATTTCGATGGACACACCCTGTAGGGTAAAGCTCTTTAGCCATTTATAACCGCCCCAGCCAACAGCCACCAAAACCACCACCATGATCAGAATATTGATCCAGAAAGTTTTACTAAGGAGAAAGCGGAAAAATGACATACAGAAAAAATTTGCCCACAAAGGTAATTATTAGTTGGCAATACTTAATAAAAAACTATATGGTTCACTACACAGTAAGTGCTACCCGGAAAAATTGACCGGATCCTTGACTTTTTGAGCGCTAAGCGCAGCGTCGAGGACTTCACTCATACGTTTTACATAAAAGAATTTCAACCCTTTGCGATATTCTTCTTTGATTTCCTCAATGTCTTTTCGATTGGCTTCACAAAGGATTATTTCCTTCACACCGGATCGTTTGGCCGCAAGGATTTTTTCTTTTATCCCCCCTACAGGTAGAACTTTTCCGCGAAGGGTCATTTCTCCAGTCATTGCGATAGAGGATTTGACCAATCGCTGGGTGTAAGTGGAGGCCAATGCAGTGAGCATTGTAATACCGGCAGACGGCCCGTCTTTGGGCGTTGCGCCTTCAGGCACGTGAATGTGCACATCCCACTTGGTAAAGGCTTCCTTCGGAATACCGTAGTCCATGGCTTTTGCCCGCAAATACGCCCGGGCAATGGTAGCTGATTCCTTCATCACATCACCGAGATTCCCGGTGATACTGAGTTTCCCGGTTCCCGGACTAATTATACTTTCAATGTATAAGATGTCACCTCCCACGGGTGTCCAGGCCAGGCCTGCCACTACGCCGGGGGTATCGTGATTTTCGTATTCCTCCGGTGCGTGACGCTGAACCCCTAAATATGCTTTCGCAGTTTCCCAGTTGAGAACCTCCTCAACTTCTTCACCATTAGCAATTTTTCTGGCGATTTTACGAACCAACTTGGCCATAACCTTGTTTAGTCCCCGCACGCCAGATTCTCGTGTGTATTGTTCAATTATTTTGGTCATTACCGGTTTGGAGACCTTCAGTTGATTCGGCACTAAACCATGCTCTTTCAATTGATTGGGCAATAAATGTCGCTTGGCAATCTCAACCTTTTCCTCCACCGTATAACCTGTAACCTCGATGATTTCCATCCTGTCGCGAAGTGCGGGCTGGATGGTGGAAAGAGAATTGGCGGTTGCGATAAATAAAACCTTTGAAAGGTCGTATCCCATTTCTAGGTAGTTATCGTAGAAGGAGTTGTTTTGTTCAGGATCCAAAACTTCAAGCATGGCCGATGAGGGATCTCCGTGACTATCGCGCGTGAGTTTGTCTATTTCGTCCAAAACCAAAACCGGATTGGACGTTCCCGCTTTTTTGATAAGCTGTAATAATCGTCCGGGCATGGCGCCGATATAGGTTTTTCTGTGTCCGCGGATTTCCGCTTCATCGCGCATGCCACCCAAGGACATCCGCGCGTATTTGCGTCCAACGGCCTCAGCAACGGATTTTCCCAAGGAGGTTTTTCCAACCCCCGGAGGGCCAACCAAACAAAGAATGGGCGCTTTGAGATCACCCTTCAGTTTGAGAACTGCCAGATGTTCGAGAATTCTATCCTTTACATCCTCCAACCCAAAATGGTCGCGATTGAGAATTTTTTCCGCTCTACTGAGGTCAAATCTGTCTTTGCTATAACTTTCCCAAGGAAGATCCAGCATAAATTCCAAATAATTTCGCTGAATAGAATGATCCGGAACTTGGGGATTTATTCGTTGTAATTTGAGAATTTCCTTTTCAAAGAGGTTGGCGACATCTTTGGGCCATTTTTTCTTTTTGGCCCTCGCCCGCATGTCCTCAATTTCCTTTTCATTGGTGTTTCCACCCAACTCCTCCTGAATGGTTTTCATCTGCTGCTGCAGGAAATATTCCCGCTGCTGCTGATCAAACTCGGTTTTTACTTTCGACTGAATTTGATTTTTCACCTCAAGCATTTGCATCTCCTGGGTAAGGTATCGCAAAACGTCCTTGGCCCGCTTACTGAGATTGCTCTCTTCCAGTAAAGCTTGTTTTTCCTTTACATCCAAATTGAGATTGGAAGAAATGAAGTTGACTAAAAAGTTATTGCTTTCGATATTTTTTAAGGCAAAAGCCGCTTCGGAAGGGATATTTGGAGATTCCTTCACAATTTCGGTAGCCACGTCGCGGATGGAATTTATCAGTGCCCGAAATTTGTGATTTCCCTGGTTGATGTCTTTATCTTCAACCACACGCACCCTGGCTTTTAAATAGGGATCGACGGAGGTAATTTCCTCTACCTCAAATCGCTTTTTGCCCTGAATGATGACGGTAATGTTTCCGTCTGGCATTTTAAACAAGCGAATAATGCGGGCAACAGTTCCCGTTCTGTGTAAATCTTTAGCCTCGGGGTTTTCTACGTTTTCATCCGTTTGGGCCACCACTCCGATGATTTTATTTCCGCGATTGGCTTCCTGAATGAGTTGAACAGATTTATCGCGACCCGCCGTTATGGGAATTACCACACCAGGAAAAAGCACGGTGTTTTTTAATGGTAAAATGGGAAGTTCGTCGGGCGTGTTTTCTTCGTTCATCTGTTTTTCATCCTCCGAACTCATAAGGGGAATAAATTCGGTGTCTTCGGAAATAAACTGGTTGAGGCTAAAATTTTCGTCTATTTGCATGTAGCGGATTTTCTTTTATTGGAGTGCATTAACATCCCAAAGGATGTGCCATTTCGTTTGATGTGTCAATTTGGTCAAAAGCGCCTTTGTATTACGCCAAAATGACGGACAATTTTTAAATTATTTGTACCCAATGCTTTGCTTGCTTACCCGTCCCGTCCAGTATCTGGTGACGGCAAGAAGTTCCCGGTGCAACAACTATCTCTCCGGAGGTAGCATCGCGGATTCGGGGAAACAACACCATTTCACCGATGTCCATGCTGGTTTTGAAATGCTCCTTTTCATACCCAAAACTCCCCGCCATTCCACAACAGCCGCTGGGAATTATTTCCGTTTGAAAACCTACGGCATTCAGAACTTCGCGGGTAAAACGCAAACTGCTAAGCGCCTTTTGATGACAATGACCGTGCAGTAAAACCACGACACTTTGGGGTGCACCAAAATCCTCGGATTGCAATTCACCCTTGCGCAATGCATTGGCCAAAAACTCGTCGATGAGAAAAACGCGCTTTTGTAAATCTGCTGCCCGATTGCGCAAATCCGGGGAAACCAATCGGGGATATTCATCCCGAAAGCTAAGTATGGCCGAAGGCTCGATACCTATAAGGGGAATTTCATCCGAAATACATTCGGAAAACAATCGAACATTCTCGTCTGCACGTTTGCGAGCCGTTTCTAAAAGTCCTTTGGAAATTTGGCTTCGTCCACTGGAAGGGTGTTTTTTCCAACGCACATCATATCCCAGGCGCCACAATAGTTCGATGGCTGCTTTTCCTACTTTCACATCCTGATAATTGGTGAATTCATCGAGAAAGATATAGACGGCGCCACGAGGATTTTTAGGGGTTTTGTTTTTTACATTTCGTACAAACCAGCGATGGACAGGGCGGGAAAAAGCGGGTAACTTCCGCTCCTTTGCCACACCGAGAATTCCTTTTATCAACCTGTCGAGTCCCGGCAATGCGTTGATTCCGTTTACCAACCATGGTATATATCCCGCCGGACGACTAACCACATCGATGTGACCGAGGGCGTAATCGCGCAAAGGTCGTCTGTTTTCTCGATAAAACTGATACTGCCATTCGGATTTCATGCCAGCCATGTCCACATTGCTCGGGCACTCCCGTGTACATCCTTTACAACTCAGACAAAGATCCAATACCTCCTTGAGCTCCGGATGAGCAAAGGCGTTTTTGCCTTCGGAGGCTGCACCCACAAATTCGCGCAATGCATTGGCCCTGCCTCTTGTGGTGTGTTTCTCTTCTCGGGTTGCCTGATAGCTCGGACACATGGTGCCTCCTGAGCTACTCAATTTTCGACAATCACCGGAACCGTTACACTTTTCCGTGGCGGCCAAAAACCCATCCTTTCCAAAATCAAAAAAGGTGTCAATTTTTTGCAATGGATGATCGGGATCCTCTCGAAGCTGGGTATCCATTGGAGGTGCATCCACAATTTTTCCCGGATTAAAAATACCCAACGGATCAAAAATCTTTTTTACCTCCAGAAGCAATTGGGTGTTTTTTTCGCCAATCATCAAGGGAATGAATTCAGCACGAACCCTTCCATCCCCGTGTTCACCGGAAAGTGAGCCATTGTACTTTTTTACCAATCGGGCAGATGCCTCACTGATTTCCCTAAATTGTTTTAAATCGTCCCGGTTTCGCAAATCCAAAATGGGGCGAAGGTGTAGCTCTCCGGCACCAGCATGTGCGTAGTACACAGCCCGCTGATTAAATCCGGCCATGAGGGCTTCAAATTCGACGATGTAATCGGGCAAATCCTTTAGGTCAACGGCGGTATCCTCGATACAGGCAAGGGCTTTTTTTGGTCCGGGCAAATTCGCCAACAACCCGAGTCCCGCCGCCCGCAATTGCCACACCCGTACCATGTCCTCACCGCGAATGACCGGAAAAGCATAACCCTTGTCCCGAATTTCATCTATTAATTTTTTTACTTGATTTTCGAGCACCTCCACATCGTCGTGTCGCAATTCAATGGCAAGAATAGCTGCGGGATCACCTTCTACAAAAAAGCGGTTTTCGCGCTGTTCGATATTTTCCTTTGTACAATCCAAAATAATTTTATCCATCAACTCACAGGCATACGGCTCAAAAGTCATGGCTTGTTGAGTTGCTTCGAGGCAGGCGCGAACACTGGTAAAATGTGCCGCCACAATTAACCCATTTTTTGGTGGCAAACGGTCGAGTTGCAAAGTAATTTCAGTGGAAAATGCCAGCGTACCTTCAGAGCCACAAAGGAGTTTGGCAACATTAAAGGGCTCACCATCAGTTTGAAAAGGTTGCTGATGAATTAGAACATCGACCGCATATCCGGTATTCCTGCGATGGATGGAGGCTTTGGGGAAATGTTTAATTATTTCGGAGCGAACTTCCTCCGGTGATAAAAGTTCAAGTAAATTTTGCTCAAAAGGAGAATCTCCATTGCCTTCAAAAAGTCGAACCTCACCGTCTGCAGTAATGGCGCGAATGGATTTTACTTTGTCCCGGGTTGTCCCGTATCGAATAGAAGTGCTGCCGGAAGAATTATTTCCGACCATTCCCCCAATCATGCAGCGATTGGCAGTAGAAGTATTGGGGCCAAAAAACCAACCGTGAGGGCGAAGGTAATCGTTTAGTTCATCGCGAATTACACCGGGCTGCACCCTGACCACACCTTCCTTGGGGTCAAAATCGAGAATCTTCGTCAAGTGGCGGGAAACATCCACCACCAAACCCCTTCCCACACATTGTCCGGACAAAGAAGTACCAGCGGTACGAGGAATAATAGGTATCTGGTGTTCAGCGCAAAACACAACGATTTGGCGGATATCAATTTCATCGACGGGGTAAACGACCCCATCCGGTAATTCTTTATACACCGAAGCATCCGTGGCATAAAGTGTGCGCATGAGATCATCGGTGTGGAGTTCCCCCCGAATGTTGTTTTTTAATAGGTGAAAAGGAATATTTGTCATGTAATTTTAAGGCGGAATTTAAGATGACGAAATTACGAAGACATACACCTTAAAAAAGAAAAATCTTTTTAATCGAAATTTATACCTTCCAATAAATTTTGTTTTAGTATTTTTAGCGCCTTAAAAAATGACATGCCTACGATAACTAAGCTGACAAAAAATTACGTATTATGAGTCCAATCCAAAAAGGATGTTTTCAATCAAAATTGACGCGGAGGGGATTTTTGAACCGGATCTAACTATTTGTTAGTGAGAATTCAAAAATCTATCGACAAGAAAGATTTTGGCAGAAAGGGACTTTTTGGAGCAGACTTATTATTAAAAATTGATAAATTTGCGCTTAAGTACTTTTTAAAAACTAATTGACAACAAGTCAATATTTTAGGCTAATATGGCGCTTTGATTTAATTAATTTCATCATGACAGAAGAAAAAACCCGGTTCAGTGATGCGGAATTGCAAGATTTTCGCAATTTGATTTTACAAAAAATTGAAAAGGCTGAAAAAGACCTTTCCCTCTTGCGCGAATCGTTTTCCAACGATAAAAACAACGGCACAGATGATACCTCGCCAACTTTTAAAGCATTTGAGGAAGGTTCAGAAACCATGAATAAAGAAGCCAACGCCCAGCTGGCCATCCGTCAGGAAAAATTTATTCGCGATTTGAAAAACGCCCTAATCCGCATTGAAAACAAAACCTATGGTATTTGTCGCGTTACGGGAAAACTCATTCGCAAAGAAAGACTAATGATGGTTCCTCACGCTACTTTGAGCATTGAGGCCAAACAAGGAAAAACAAGTAAATAGTGTCTGTCTATAAAGTTCGATAGCTGCGTTATGATTGCCCTTCCCGAAGGTTTTAGGGTTCGGTTGAAAAAGGTCATTTACTTCCGTATATTGACTGTTTTTCCCCGAAATCTGACGAGGCCGCAAGTCTTGCTCTTGAACTATCTAGCCTAGCCACTTGACTTTATGGACAAGCTCTAAATAGTCTTTGCAAGATAACACCATATACGAGGATTTTTCTTATCAAAGACTTGGATTTTTGGACTTTTCTTGCAGACACTAAATAGGATCTAACCTCTTTTCATTTTTTCAACCGAAAACCAAACATCTTGAAGCGCAATATTCTCATTATTATTGGTGTACTCATCATTGATCAATGGTCCAAAATCTGGATTAAGACCAATTTGATGCTACAGGAAAACATCGTGGTTTTCGACTGGTTCATTATTCATTTTACAGAAAACCCCGGCATGGCCTGGGGAATTACATGGGGTGGTGACATTGGAAAATACTTGCTTACCAGCTTTCGTATTGTGGCCGCTGTTTTGATTTTCTATTGGTTGATCAAACTTCATAAAGCCAAAATAAAAATCGCCGCACAAGTAGGGGTGGCATTGATTTTTGCCGGGGCTGTGGGTAATCTGGCCGACAGTCTTTTCTACGGTATCATCTTCGACCATAGTTACCACCAAGTGGCCACTGCATTCCCTGAAGGTGGAGGTTATGGTTCCTTTATGTTGGGGCATGTTGTGGATATGTTGTATTTCCCATTGATTCAAACCACCCTTCCCGAATGGTTTCCCTTTTGGGGCGGACAACCATTCATATTTTTTCGTCCGGTTTTCAATGTAGCCGATGTTGCTATTAGCACAGGTGTAGGACTCCTAATTATTTTCCAAAAACACGTATTCAATTAGGGTTTGACTTAGAAATAACTTACCTTCGTGCCACTTTTTACCCTTAAAAAAATTGAAATATGTCAACCATAAAAATTGCCATCAATGGCTTTGGCCGCATTGGCCGTCTTACCCTTCGGTATCTACTCGACAATGAAAATGTTGAAGTTGTGGCCGTCAATGATTTGGCACCGGTCAAAACCCTAGCCCACCTATTTAAATACGATTCTGTTCAAGGAAAATTTACCGGAACACTGGAAACCAAATCCGATCGAATGATTGTCAACGGAAAGGAGGTTTTTATTTATGAGGAGCGCTCTCCCGAAAATTTGCCTTGGAAAAAGCACGAAATTGACGTAGTACTCGAATGTACGGGCGTTTTTCGCACGCGGGAAAAAATGGCGCTCCACCAAAAGGCCGGCGCGAAAAAAGTTCTATTATCGGCACCCGGCGATAAAGATATTCCCATGTTTGTAATGGGTGTAAATGACGACAAAATCACCGCCGACATGGATTTGCTGAGCAATGCGAGTTGTACCACAAACTGTTTGGCCCCCATGGCCCTGGTGCTCGATCGGCATTTTGGCATTGAGTCCGGGTTTATGACCACTGTTCATGCCTATACCGCAGACCAACGACTATTGGACGCGCCACACAAAGATCTTCGCCGTGCACGTTCGGCTGCCGTTTCCATGATTCCCACCACTACAGGTGCTGCAAAAGCCATGGGTAAAATCATGCCCCACCTCAACGGCAAACTCAACGGAATGGCCGTTCGGGTGCCTACCGCTAATGTTTCCTTTACCGATCTCACCGTGGTTTTGAAAAAATCAGCAACTGCGGAAGAGGTAAATGCCTTTATGCTTGAAGCAGCGGAAGGCGACCTCAAAGGCATCATGACCTACGAAACAGATCCGGTGGTTTCAGTTGACTTAATGGGACATGAAGCTTCTTGTATTTTCGATGCCGAACTGACAGCGGCCAATGGCAACCTCATTAAGGTTTGCGGCTGGTACGACAACGAATACGGTTATGCCGCAAGATTGGGCGATATGGCCATCCTCATTGGTAAAATGTAGGCAAATGATCCTCATTGCCGACAGCGGTTCTACCAAAACACAAGGCGTGTTGATTTCCCCCGAGGGAGATCAACGCGCTTTTTTGCTGGATGGCATCAACCCGCTTTTTCACACTACGGAAGAAATCATCGACATTTTTCAGGCAGATGCATCCGTTTTGAAAATCGCCCCATTCGTTTTGAAAATCCATTTTTTTGGCGCAGGATGTTCCTCGCCTGATCGAAACGCAAGGGTAGAAAAAGCCCTCAAAAGATTATTCGCAAATGCTGAGGTTTATGTAGATCACGACCTTATGGGCGCAGCCATAGCGCTATACAAAGACCAGCCTTTGGTTTCCTGTATATTGGGAACCGGCGCCAATTCCGCATTTTTTGACGGACAAAACCTGATCGATGTAGTTCCATCCCTGGGGTATGTTCTCGGTGATGAAGGATCCGGTGCAGATATTGGCAAGGTGCTCATTCGAGATTTTTTATACGGAAACCTACCCTTTGCCATACAAAATGAACTATCGGCACATCACAACAAAGAATCATTGCTCGACCGGGTATATCGCCAAAAAAATCCCAATCGATTTTTGGCATCAACCACAAAAATTCTTTCATCCCATATTGAGGAAGCTTATACACAAAACCTCCTCAAATCGAGATTTTCTGCTTTTGAAAAACATCATTTGCAGCCCTACGCAAAACACACCAAAAATGTAGGTTTTGTGGGCGGAATTGCCTTTCACTTTCAATCCGTATTTAAACCACTGCTCGAACAAAAAGGCTGGAAAGTAAACCGAATTTTAGAAAAACCGATGGATGGTTTAATAAAAGCGCAATTATAAAGTTTCAATTCCGTTTTATTGTCGAATTTTGCCACGTGAAAAAATTACCCATGTCATCAGTTGTATTTCGGTATTTGCCGGTATTGATTGCCCTTACCTTATCCGTATTGGCTTGCCGAAGAGGAGATAACTTTGCAGAGTCAGGCGTAAAACTCACTTTCTCTGCCGACACGATATATCTCGACACGGTGTTTTCTACCGTGGGTTCATCTACGCGGGTACTTAAAGTATTTAACCCTTCCTCGGATGCCGTCAACATCGACCAAATATTTTTGGGAAGGGGACAACAATCCTTTTACCGACTAAACATCAACGGAAACTCTGCCAAATCGGATACCGATGTGGAAATTTTGCCCCGCGACAGCATGTATATTTTTATCGAAATAACCGGAAATACACAGGCACACCCAGATCCCATTTACGAGGATTCTATCATTTTCATCAATAAAGGTGAAACCCAGTGGGTCAACCTGGTTACCCTAGTGCAGGATGCGCACTTTATTTACCCCACCCGATACTTTACCGATTCTGAAATCAATTACAGCGTTTTTCCTTGCGACACCACTTTTAACAGTCACAAACCCGTGGTCATTTACGGATATGCCGTAGTAGATGCCAATTGCGAACTCATCATTCAGGATGGTGCACAATTTCATTTTCACAAAAATTCCGGACTTTGGGTTTTTAATGGTGGTAGTTTAAAAGTAAACCCCGGCGGTGTAATCGATTACGACAATCCGGTGGTTTTTCAAGGGGATCGTCTCGAACCTTTTTACAAAGAAATTCCCGGTCAATGGGGCGGAGCTTTGGGCGGAATTTATATCATGGGCAATAGCGTCAATAATATCATCAATAATGCGGTGATTAAAAACGGTACCATTGGACTAGTTGCAGACAGTACCATAGCCGCAAATCCAAATTTACACATCACCAATACCCGATTTTACAATTTTTCCCGAGCTGGGATTTTTGGTGGATACGGCAACTTTGAAGCGGAAAACGTGGTGGCAGCAAATTGCGGTTTATACACCTTTTATGCCTTGGGCGGAAGGTACTCTTTTATTCATTCAACTTTTGCCAATTACTGGAATCAATCTTCACGAAGCACACCGGCAATCGGATTGTTTAATTTTTTTGAAACGCCGGACAACACCTTTGAAGTCCGGGACATTTCAAAGGCATATTTTGGCAATTGTATCATTTACGGTTCAAACGTCAATGAGCTGGGGATAAACCAATTTCCGGGCACAAATCTGGAATACACCTTTAACCGTTGTATATTAAAAATTCATCCCGATACGGCGGAAAGACCTTTTGACATTACCAATAGCCAAAAGTTTCAACAACCCATCGTAAATCAGAATCCAGATTTTATCGATCCACTGGTCAACGATTACCAATTGGAATCCACTTCACCGGCCATTGGCACAGGAAATACCGATGGCACAAATGTGTTTTTTGATATTAAAGGTGAATCCCGAACACCTTTGCCCGATATAGGCGCTTATCAGTTTAAAAACTAATTAGTGGCTGTCTATAAAGTCCGATAGCTTCGTTATGCCTGCCCTTACCGAAGGTTTTAGGGCTCAGTTGAATATCCAGTCATTTACTTTAGTAAACTCCTTGATATTCCCCGTTATCTATCGGGTTCGCAAGCCTCGCTCTCGAACTTTCTAGTTCAGCCAATGACACATTATGGATAAATTCTAATTACCCTTAAATGCAGGTTTTCTCTTGGCCAAAAAAGCGGATGTTCCCTCTTTAAAATCTTCAGAACCAAAACACTGTCCAAAATGCGCAATCTCCTTTTTCAAACCTTCAGATTGGGGATGTTCATATCCGGCACGTACTGCTTCCAGTGCATGGCGAATGGCGGTAGGGGATTGAACAATCATTTTTCCGGCCAATTTCTTTGCCTCTTCGAGTAGGGTTTCCTGGTCATAAATGTGGTTTACGAGGCCCCATTTTAAAGCTTCTTCCGCTGACATCATTCCCGCAGTGGTGATGATTTCCATCGCCTTTCCCTTTCCCACAAGCTGGGCAAGACGCTGAGTGCCGCCATATCCGGGGATTAAACCAAGGCTTACCTCCGGCAAACCCAATCTGGCATTAGGGGATGCAATGCGAACATGACAGCTCATCGCCAATTCAAGACCACCTCCCAGGGCAAAACCATTTACCGCCGCAATGACGGGTTTGGGCATTTGCTCCACAAAACTAAATAGCAAATCCTGTCCGCGTTGGGCGAGTTCCCTTCCACCGTTTACATCGAGATTAGCGAGTTCGGCAATATCGGCACCGGCCACAAAGGCTTTGGTTCCACTACCGGTGATGATAACCGCACGAATATCTTTATCGTCTTTTACTTCTCTTAATTGAGCATTTAGACTTTCAATGGTTTCACTGTTAAGGGCGTTCAACTTGTCGGGGCGGTTCACTGTAATTACCGCAATGTGATTTTCTTTTTCTAAAGTACTAAGCATGGCATAAGTTTATGATAATTTGGGCAAATGTACATAAAAAACGCTTCCCGTTCCGGGGGTTGACTCCAAGCTTAAACGTCCATCCAGACCTTCAATAACGGATTTTACGATGGATAATCCAAGACCCATTCCGGCACTTTTGGTGGTAAACCGGGGTTCAAAAATCTTCTCGTGTTCAGATTTTGGAATTCCTACCCCATCGTCGCAAATGGCGATACAAACTTCATGTCCGGCATCTTCAACAATTATTTCAATATTAGGCGGCACTCCTTTTTCTCCGGCTTGCTGTGCATTTTTTATGAGGTTGTTTAAGGCTCGAATGAGTTGTTCTTTGTCTCCTTTGATGTAAAGGTCTCTGGTGGTTCTGTCGTCGAGGTGGAGATTGTCGCCGTGAAACAAGGCACAGGCATTTCGAATCAATGGCTGGATGTGTAGTGGGTCTTTTTTGAGATCTGGCAAATTGGCATATCGGGAAAAGGTATCGGCAATTTGTGCCATGGCGTCCACCTGAGCGATAAGACCGGAAATTATTTCTGTGGAAGGATTTTTGTCCCGACGAAATTTCTGCTCCAGCATTTGAAGGTTGAGTTTCATTGGGGTAAGTGGGTTTTTAATTTCGTGTGCCACTTGCTTGGCCATGTCCTGCCAGGCAGAATGCCGTTCTTTTTTGGCCAGTTCCAGTGCGGCGTCGTGCAGGGCCTTTAGCATTCGATTATACTCGTTTGCCAGCCTTTGAATTTCCAAAGGAAATGACCCTTCGATGGGCTGGTTGTTGGCGAGTTGGGTACGGGAAATTTTTTCACGTAAAATGGTTAGCGGTCGCGCAATGCTATTGGATAAAATAAGTGCTATGACCACCGCAATGAAAAAGACAAGTCCAAAAATCCCAAATAGACTGGCAAAAAACTCACGCAATTCTTCCTGTTCGAAACGCTCATCGGTTTCGTAGGGGAATTTCAGAATGGCGAGGGGTCGGTTTCGCTCGTCGGTTACCACCGTTCCCGAGAGTATATATTTTCTATTGTTGGGATGATTTTCCACCGTTACGCCTGCCCCATCTTGTTGAACCAAGCCCAGTAGTACCGAATTTAAAAATGGGGGAAATAAACCGCCGTTACTCGCCGCTGAACTAATAATGTATTTCCCTTCAAAATCGTAGAATCCAATATCTTGATTGTGAATGTCGGCCAATTCGCAAATTCGATCGTCAAAAACCTCCACCAATCGCTCTGGGTTTTGGTATAAATCCTCTCCCAAATTGCGAATAAAGTAATCAATTGTTGCCCGAATGGCATATTCCTTTCGTTTGAGGCGTTCAAGATTATACTCTTCATTTTCTGCCTTAAAGAAATAATACGAAATGGTGCCCGTCATGAGAAATGACAGAAATATGAGGCCTAGCATGGCCAAAAACATCCTTATGCGCAATGAAGCTTTCACAGTTTCCAAAGATAAAACAGCGCGTGCAGTTTACATCCTCGAAGCATAACAATTTCCGGGCAGGTTTTTTATAAGGCCTTTGAGCTCCAATTCTAATAACTTCCCCAGCAGCTGTGAAGGTTTTTGCTGCAAATCCATGCATAATTCATCCAGTGAAATTTGTCGCTTTTTGTTGATGCTCTCCATGAGCTTTTGCTCTGCCGGGCTGAGTTCAATGAAAAGCTCTGCCTGCCGAACCCTCGGCGCAACGGATTCCTCCACCGACCAATTCAAATCCGAAGGCAATTGCTCTGGGCGATGCAACAAGGTGGCTTTTAATTGGTATATTAAATCGTTGCACCCTTCAGAATAGGTTTCTCCGGGTTTCCCCGGCACGGCGTAAACTTCTTTATTGTAATCGAAGGCCATATTGGCAGTGATCAAAGCACCACCTTTTTTGGCGGCCTCAACAACTACCAAGGCATCGGAGAGCATGGCGACAATTCGGTTGCGCATGGGAAAGTTGACCCGATCGGGCGGTGTGCCGGGCGGAAACTCACTTATGAGTCCACCATTTTCGAGCATCTTATTGGCTATTTTTTTGTGGAGATTGGGATAGACAAAATCGAGACCATTGCCCAAAACGCCGATGGTGGGCAGCCCATTGTCCAGGGCAGCCTGATGGGCAGCCACATCAATGCCGTAGGCCAAACCACTTACAATACAAGGCTTATAAATCCCCCAATCCCGTACGAGGGTTTCGGTAAAGGTTTTTCCAAAAGCAGTAGCATTTCTCGTCCCCACCACCCCGATGGTGCGATTTTTATTCATGGGAATATTTTCACCCTTGTAAAACAACACCACCGGACTGTCGTCAAAAACCCGCAATCGATTGGGGAATTTTGGATCGGAAAACAGAAGCATTTTTATGTTTTTCTTCTTGCACATTCGCAACTCCGCCTCCGCCTGGGGAATATGCGTTTCGGCAGATTTCACCATATTTGCCGTCTTTTCATTAACGCCTTCCAAACGCATTAATTCCCGAATGGTCATTTTTCGTAGTTGTAATAAACTCCCACTTTCTCGCACCAAATGCCTGATGGAACGATTGCCCAATCCGTTGGCAATTTGTAATGCCCTGCCATAGAGCACTTCTTCTTCGCTAGCTATCTCGGTTATCATCTCAAAAAATATTGTACAATAATGCTGACAAATTTCTAAAACGAAATTGAATTTTCAAACTATTTTTTTAGGTTTAGTTTTGCGGCCAAATTTTTTGTTCAAATCAACGTGAGAAAAACAACCAATATTGCGGGTAATTTCAGGCTTAGAATACCATTTTCATCCTTTATATTTTTGGGTGTTTTTATGCTGATTTTGGGTGATGTGGTGCAAGCTCAACGTCTCGACAGCCTTCGCCAAGTGGAAGTAATTGGCACCAGAGAAGAAACCGATTTACAAAATGTGCCCCGCCAGGTGATCATTATCGACAGGGAGATGATAGAGGAAAGTGCTTCTCAATCCCTGACCGAAATATTGGAATATGCCGTTGGTGTGGACGTTCGTCAGCGCGGCCCTATGGATGCACAAACGGACGTAAGCATGCGCGGTGGAACCTTTGACCAAACGCTTATTCTCATCGATGGCATTCGATATAATGATCCGCAAACCGGGCATCATCAAATGAATTTGCCCATCAGTCACCACCAAATTGAACGCATTGAAATTTTACCCGGTGGTGTATCGTCGGTTTTGGGTGCCGGTGCCATGACAGGTGCCATCAATATTGTTACCAAAAAGGAAAGCGGAATACATGGCAGTGGTGAGACGTATTTTGGTCAAAACAATATGTTTGGCGGAAGATTTTGGCAACAATGGGGTGCAAAAAATTACGGTCTCGCGTTGAACGCGCAGTATATGCAACACGACGGTTATATGGAAAACACCGATTTTAGGAATACCTCAGTCAACCTAACCGGATACCACAAGGGGAAAAAACATTTGCTTCAGGGTATGGTGGGCATGGTTCAGCGAGATTTTGGGGCGCAAAATTTTTACACCTTTGCCTTTCCTACACAATTTGAGGCCATTCGTGGTTATAGCGCACAATTTACCTTTAAGTACTACCCCGACAACTCAACCAAAATAAGAATTCAGGGCTATGCGCGTCAACATTACGACCGATTTGAATTATACCGCGAAGGACCGGATTATTATCAATACCGCAATGGTCTGTTTATCCGCGATAAAGACACCGTTCCAAATTGGTATATGGACCACAATTACCACCGGAGCAGAACCGCGGGGTTGGAAATAAATGCCGTCAGGGAATTGACCAAAAACCACAGTTTTTCGGCTGGAATTGATTATCGGTATGAGGGCATACATTCCAGTTTGCTGGGGGAGTTTATGGACGAACCTATCCCTGTACCCGGGCATCCCCGTGGCACGTACCACCGCTTTGCCAATCGGCATAATCTGGCATTATACTCCGAGTATCGGGGCACGATTCAGCGCTTCACATTTCGGGCCGGGGCATTGGGCAACCTCAATAGCGATTTTGGATTTCACTTTATGCCAGGCGCCGCCCTGAGCTTCAAACTACATTCCGATCACCTCTTATTTACCGGTGTAAACCGATCCTTTCGACTTCCCACGTACACCGATTTATATTACAACATTGGAGGTGCACAAGGGAGTGAGGAGCTGCTGCCGGAGGAATCCGATCAAGTTGAACTTGGATATCGGGGCGGCATTGGCAGTAACAGATTTAGTGCCGTATCCTTTTATCGTCGGGGATTTAACCTAATCGATTGGGTTCGCTTTCCCGGCGAATCAACTGTGATGGCGACCAATATCAATCAATTTGATATTTACGGCTTAGAATTGAGTTTTGACAAACAGCTATCCAAATTCCCGGAACTAAAACGCCTGCACTTGTCGTACAGTTACCAAGAAAGTCCACACGAAAACTTTCCCTTTGTATCCGTTTATGCCTTGGATTTTTTACGTCACAAATTAAACGCAGGAATAATGGGTAAACTGGGAAAAGTTTTGATTTACAACGCCCGGTTAACCTATCAGGATCGCCGGGGTGATTTCACCAATGCCGACGGATTACAACAAGCGTATCCAGATGTTTGGCTGGCCTCCCTTCGGCTTACCGCCAGATTTTCTGCCTTTGACGTATATACAGAAGGTTCAAATTTATTTAACCAAAACCCTATTTACGACCGCGGGGGAATCGTATTGCCCGGACTGTGGATTCGGGGTGGTGTCAGTGTAAAGTGGTAAATTAGAAACGGATAAAATCTTGGGGATTTACGGGTTTTCCCTCGTGCCAGAGTTCAAAATGTAAATGAGGGCCGGTGGTAAATTCTCCGGTACTGCCCACCATGCCGATAACTTCCCCTGCCCGAACAACATCGCCCTGTTTTTTAAATAATGCCGAATTGTGTTTGTAAACAGAAATTAGGTTGGTGGCGTGTTGAAGCACAATGGTATAACCTGTTTGGGCAGAGAATTCGGAAAAGAGCACCGTTCCTTTAAGACAGGCCTTAACCGGCTCGTTGGTTCGGGTAACGATATCCACCGCAAAATGACCTTCTTCAGGTAAAAAAGGCTGACTAATCTCGCCCTTTACCGGAGCAAAAAACGCATAACTGGAAAGCAAACTTTGAGACGCGGTCGTCGAAGTTTGTTGGATATTAAACAACTCTTCCTGTTCTACTTCCGCACGGAGCATGCTATCGTGAGCACTGGGAAATAAATTGATATTACCCGCAGAGGTGACCCGCATTTCAATACTGTCGTCTAGGTATTCGGGCGGTTCATCGGTGATAACGCCCCGCAAGATGTTTACGTATTGTTCGTACTGTGCCAATTTGACCTCCATAGAATCTACCCGAAGGGCATTTTGGTAAGCCTGTCTTTTGAGTGCCGTAGAGGAATAGCCGGGAATATATTCGCGCAAAGGGGTAAAAGCAATGAGTAAAATGGTGGCGGTAATCAAAAAGATGCTTCCCAGGGTAAATATGACAAAGACATTGAGCCTCGAAAGTTTCAATGAAAGCTTTTCCTCAAAATCGTGATCGTTGAGGATTACCAATCGGTATTTACTCCGCCACTTTTCAGTGGTCTTTTTGATTTTGTTGGCCATGGGCGCAGCGGTTCGGTTTCTAGTAGAAAAAAAAGCCGGGAGGTGCCCGGCTTTTTTCTGTGATGGGGCGTATCGACCAATTAATTAGTGTCTGTCTATAAAGTCCGATAGCTTCGTTATGCTCAGTTGAATATCCAGTCATTTACTTTAGTAAACTCCTTGATATTCCCCGATATTCTCGGGGTCGCAAGCCTCGCTCTCGAACTTTCTAGCCTAGCCACTATGACTTTATGGACAGGCTCTAATTAATCAATAACGATAGTATTCTGGTTTGAAAGGTCCTGTTTGCTCTACACCAATGTATTCAGCTTGCTCTTTGCTCAAAGTTTCGAGTTCAACACCGATTTTGTTCAAGTGCAAGGCAGCCACTTTTTCGTCGAGATGTTTGGGCAGGGTGTAAACCTCGTTTTTGTATTTGTCGGTATTGTTCCACAACTCAATTTGTGCCAATACCTGATTGGTAAACGAGTTGCTCATGACAAACGACGGGTGACCAGTAGCACATCCCAAGTTGACCAATCGGCCTTGGGCAAGCAAGAGGATGTCTTTTCCATCGATGGTATATTTGTCAACCTGGGGCTTGATTTCCACGTGGCTGTCTGAATGATTGTTCAACCAGGCAACATCTATTTCGTTGTCGAAGTGGCCGATATTACAAACGATGGCTTTATCTTTCATCATACGGAAATGACGTTCGTTTACGATATCGCGGTTTCCGGTAGCGGTAACTACAATGTCTGCCTCCACAACGGCATTGTCCATGCGTTTTACGGCATATCCGTCCATGGCAGCTTGTAGGGCGCAAATTGGGTCAATTTCGGTTACGATAACCCTTGCGCCAGCTCCGCGAAGGGATGCGGCTGTTCCTTTACCCACATCGCCATAACCGGCTACAACGGCGACCTTTCCGGCCATCATCACATCGGTTGCACGGCGAATGGCGTCCACAGCAGATTCCTTACATCCGTATTTGTTGTCAAATTTAGATTTGGTTACTGAATCGTTTACGTTGATGGCCGGCATGGGAAGCGTTCCCTTTTTCATGCGTTCGTACAAGCGGTGAACCCCTGTCGTCGTTTCTTCCGAAAGTCCTTTTATTCCTTTTGTCAATTCGGGATAGCGGTCAAACACCATATTGGTCAAGTCGCCACCATCGTCGAGAATCATGTTGAGGGCTTTGCGTTCCTCGCCAAAGAAAAGCGTTTGTTCGATACACCAATCAAATTCCTCTTCGGTCATGCCTTTCCAGGCGTAAACGGGAATACCCGCAGCGGCGATTGCAGCGGCAGCCTGATCTTGGGTGGAGTAAATATTGCAGGATGACCAAGTGACGTCGGCACCGAGTTCAACTAAGGTTTCAATCAAAACCGCCGTTTGAATGGTCATGTGTAAACAACCGGCAATTCGGGCGCCTTTTAAGGGTTTTTCTTTGCCGTATTCTTCGCGCAATGCCATCAGACCGGGCATTTCAGCTTCGGCCAATTCAATTTCTTTTCTTCCCCAATCGGCCAAAGAAATATCTTTTACCTTATATGGGATGTAGTTTTCTACTTTTGTGCTCATCAAATTTTCAATTTATTTCAGTTTGCAAATATACAATCTATGGACGTGAATGTTTTAAAATTACCCCCATGCCGGAAAAGTTAATGCAAAAAACGGATTTAGGGTTGCAATGGTGTCTTTGGGAAATTGACCAGGAGGCGGAAAACGGCTCGCGCATTCACGAGGGATTTTTTGATATGGAAAAATTTCGGCGCATCAGTCATCCAGAAATTCGGGCGCAGTATTTGGCCGCAAGAAAGGCCTTGGCTTGTATCACCGGGCCTCACGGGCAATTGCGTTTTTTACCGAATGGCAAACCGGTTTACGAGCCATCCGGTGTGGTTTCACTTTCGCACACCATTGGATTGGCCGCCGCCTGTTTTCACCCCGTCCGGGCCTGTGGCATCGACATAGAATGGGTGACGAGAAAATTTCCCGACCGCGTAATTCATCGATTTGTTCATACGGAGGAAATGGACACAGCCCAACATCTAGGTCCCGTGCATTATTGGTGTGCCAAAGAGGCGATTTACAAAGCGCACGGCACCCCGGGATTAATATTCAACACCCATATTCGGGTTTACTGGGAAACCATTTCGGATACCCTAAAAACGGGTTTTGCCCTCACCGAAGGCGGAAAAAAATGGGCAATAGAAAACCATCTTATCGACGGGATCGTGGTTTCAATAGCGACTGAGACCTGATAGGTTTTGCAAGAAAATCACTGTATAATCACCTTTTTGGTTTTTATTTGACCATCAGCAACAACCTTCAAAACATAATTTCCGGGGGGAAGATGTTTTACATCTATTCGCTGCACAAAAGAGGCCTCCGCTTGGTTATTGTAAACTTCAACACCATTTATGCTGTATAGATGAATGTCCAAATTGGTTTCGGGGTCATTTATGCCGGGCGTTTGAAAATACAGAAATTCTGATGTTGGGTTGGGATACGTTTTTAGGGAAAAAGTTTTGTTATTTTCCAGCGGGACATCTGGATCTTCAAACATTTTAAACATCCTTGGTGCATAACTGGTTATACAAGTCATTAAATCCTGATCAAAAACTTCCTCATCTATTATCCCCTGCATAAATTCAGCCTCTACATTACAAATACAGTCCCAATACAACCACCGATCCAGTGTTTTTTCGCCTACATGTATTGGTTCATAATTGAAAAGTGTATTTACGGCATCTTGAAGATAACCGCCTTGCCTATAATTATGAACGGTTTGAAGTTTTAAGGCTGTAGCTCGTTCATATTCTACCGTGTCTGATGGTGTGCCTAATAAGCCCAAAAGTTGATCAATAATATCGTTGAAATCCAAAATTTCCTGCGCTGCACTTTCAAAATAATCATCATTATAAGGTAGGAGCTCTTGTTTATAAATTTGGTGTAATGCCTTTTCCATCATTCTTAATATCAAGAAGAAAACATGTTTGTCGGTTGCAGAAAGCGTAGAAAATTGATTGATTAACTCATTGGAAATATCCGTTAAATCCTCAAAAGCTTTATAATCATCCAAAATTTCATTCGGGTCGTTGGAGTTGGTAATCTGTTCACCTGCCATAACTGTGACATCAATTAGATTTCCCCCGCCTCCGCCGGGCAAGTTTACATAGGTATTGCTGGTAAACATTTGCACCTCCATCACTTCATTTATTGAAGGGTATTCTAGGATAGAACCCTCACAGTGATTAAAAGGATGACTTCCATTTGTTGTGGGTGTATATGCTCCTCCAATATTTGGTGCAGCAACATTTATCCAACCCCATTGAAATACTTGCGCCATGGTATTTTCGGAAAAATCAATTTGGTTGCCATTTAGAGGGCCCGATAGATTATTACTGGCCGAAATCCAGACATCATGGGACGTATTGTTGAAAAACCCGTTATTACCCGCAAGCATATTAAAATATCCATTTGTTATATTACCATATATGGCATTTTTAGCTTCAAAAAAGCGATTACGTTTGTCCTCTGATAAATCTATGGATACATTTACCCCAAAGAATTCAATACCATAGTAGAGATTTGAAAAATTATTGCAATTTAGAGAAACTGAATAATCTTCAAGCTGCAGGCCTACAGGATTACTATAGGATGCCATCATTTGAGTGGCATCAAATACACTATGTGCGATTTGGGTTTCTGAACCTCCCTGGCCCGACAAAAAACATCCAACGGTATTTTCTTCAAAATCACAGTTATTGACCAAGCCGGTTCCGTGTAAATCCGTTCCGTAAAGTCCGTATGCATTGTATTTAAAAGTACTTGCCTGAGCTGTAAACGATTGTCCGATGATGTACAACCCATGGTAGTTGGATTCAAAATGATTGCCGTGTAGTACAAGAGGTTGGGGATTGGAAATGGACTGATTGGCTTTAATTCCGAAATTACCGTTCAAAAATCGGTTATAGTGAATATAAGACACATCATTGTATCTCCCCCAAATTTTTAATCCTCCGTGTCTATCGCTCGTAGAAATTCCACTGGGCAGGTTAAACTCTACCTTGTTAATGAAAGCCGGACTGGTGATGCTCGCGTGTTTTCCCGGATGGAGAAGCACTTGCCCTTTATGGATTTTCACCTCAGCAAAGGTGTGATTATCTTCCATCACCGGGCTAAAATTTGATTTACATTCCAACAGCACTTGACCGTAGTCTGTTGGGCCCTCAAGAATTAATTTGGCATCTTCGCCAATATCCCAAAAGTTATCTCGTACCCCCTTATAAATAAATTGATCGATGATAATGCGCCCATCACCCGAAAAGGTAAATATGGCATTGTCTCCTACCGTGACTTTTCCGCGGATTTCAAGTATGGAATTGGGGCCAACTAGTTCAATTTGTGCTCCTTCTAAAAACTCAATACCTCCTCCATCTTCAATAATTAATTTTGAGTTATTATTGATGACCAATTTTCCCTCTGTCAAAAATTTTACCACTGAACCAGAATTTATTGTAACCTCCGAAGACAGATTGTCAGTTGGGTCTCCTAACACAAAACTCCCTTTATTTATTACAATTTCCGCATCATTACACACATCTACAAATACATGGGAGTTTGGGGTTGGGTTTCCCATGCTGCCACTAGCAATATTTCCACTCCCGATTGGTGATGAGATATTACACCCTAAAACCCCATTGTTAACTACAGTTAAATCCCTGTCAATTCTTTCAATATTAGCATTTCGATGACCAATATTAAATGGAGAATTTGTCCAAGGGTTAATGAATTCAGTTTTTGTCAAAATTGGCTGAAAACAACACTCCTCAGTTCCGCAATCCTCAAGATAAAGCACATATTTTCCAGGTTTATTACCCTCATTTTTTACTAAGATGTAATAATCTCCCGCAGGCAAACTTATATCCATGATGGAAGAATATTTATCCTGGGGGATATTATTTTCATTAAACGCCAAAGAAGTTGTTGCGTCATCGCTAAACAATTCTATGGAAGTATTCACCTCATCAACACCTACTTCAATGGGTTGGGTGCGAATTGATATGGTTTTGGTGCTGGTTAAGGTGAATTTTACCCAATCTTGATTGCAGAAATCATAATTTGGATTACTTAAACTGCTATGATCTGGTATCCCATGTAATCCTCTTAACTGTGGCGAACCAATTTGTATTTCCGATGCATCCGTATAAACATCATCTGGTTCATATATATCAATGAAGTCGTTTTTGTGGTGGATTTGAAGCCATGAATCAACTAAACCATCTCCACCTGTTATATAAAATTGCATTACTCCAATTTGTCCGTCCGAAAAAAATTCTCGAATCGACAATGGTGCATAAGACATGTAATTGAACACATTGGGGGTCCATGAGTCATTCCAATTATCTGTACCTGTGCCAGTGTATGTTGTTCCAGAAACTTGACCTAATAAGCCAGGATCCGCCTCAGTATCACATATAATATCACCTGTTATTTCACATTTTTTTTCACCTGAATGATGACATCCAGATCCCTGAAGTCTTGAACGAGAAACAGATTCTTGAAAACAAGGTGTTGCAATTCCGTTATAATCATAGTGGTTATTATTAGGATGGTTGGGATCATCAATTGAAGGATAATGATGTGTATGATGTAGCCCTAAGTTATGACCTATTTCGTGTGCAAGGGTAGAACTTAAATAGATATCATTACTTGTCACAACTGCCGTAGAAAATGGAGTTAAAGAAGACCATGGAAATTGACCAACTCCTCTCCAAATATCATTCGAACTTTGAACGTAATGAATATTAATACAACGCCATTCAAAATTATTATTCCAATATGTTTGTAAATGTAAATTGGCATTTAAAGCCATTTCATCAGAATTAATATAAGAAATATCACACTTTAAATAAAACTGGATATTTGTATGTCCATTGGACTGCGGGTATTTGCTAAATTCACCTTTAAATCTTTCATTGAGAACCTTGATGGACTGACGAACCTGATTTTCGGAAATACCCCCTTGTCCGTTATCATCATTATATACCCAAGCTTTTACAGGAATCCAAAAATACACATCTTCATCAAATCCACCTTCATAGTCTTCACCACTTTCCGGGCTATGAGTACTGTACACTATATCTATACTGTCACGGAAGTCGAAAAGAAATTGGTTATTTCCATAATACGGCAATGTAGTCAGATCAAGTGAATCTTGCAATAAAGATATTCCACATACTGTATCTACTTGGGCATGAGCAAAGAATAATGTTAAAGATAAAGTCAATGCATAGAAATTTTTCATGGTAAAAAAAATTAAAGTAAAACAAAAAGTTATTTCTCCAAATATTCTTTTTAACGAATTTTAAAAAAAATGAACATTGGAAAAAATAAAAAAACATGGCGCAAAGTTTCAAATTAATTATAAATTATCGATGGCTTTTTTGTGATAAGTAACGTCTTATCATGTCATAAATAGCGCGTATTATGTCAGCTAATATCATATTATC
>JAFIEY010000027.1 GCA_020832345.1 Cryomorphaceae bacterium
TTATGTTCCTAGTTGTCCCGTGGGTAAGGTCTCGGAAGGGCGCTAATATCGTAGCTATGGGTGGAATTTCACGGTCTTTATCGCCGGCCACCTTTTTCCCGTGAGGCAAATATAAGGTAAAGGAAGATTTTGGCAGAAAGGGACTTTTTGGAGCAGACGCATATTTAAATCCGACGACTAACCTAAGTCGGCTCAATTGCCCCGTATCGCCCGCGCCAGGGATGGAAGCGGCAGCCCACCGAACCCGAGGCCCTACAGCGGCGCAAGCGGCGGCGGCTGCGACGGTAGGAGCCAGCCCCCGTACGCGCCGCCGATGTGGGCCGCGGGAAGGTGGCTATAGCGGACAGCCCGGTGACACCCCCGTCCCGAATGTTTGGTGGGTGTGCAATGGGATATTTGGGGGTGGCAGGCGCCCAATTTATTGGATGATTTACTCAACCAGTGCGCATTAAGGAACAGGCTCTAATTGCTTAAGACCCGTACTTCCTCAATTTCGATATCTTTACCAAAAAACAAATTTGCTTGTTTGCGAAAGGAAGGGGTGAGGTCTGAGAGAAAAAATTGAATTTGCCCCTCCACGGAATGATTGTTTAGCATATTTTGGTTTTCCAAATGTTGCACGATGGATTTGGCGACAATTTTTGGGGTGTCGATGATGAGGCAGTTTTCGGGTAAAACCCTGCGAATATTATTTTGAATGAGCGGGTAATGGGTGCAGCCGAGAACCAGCGCTTCGGTATGCGATACGGCATCATGGTGCAGGTAGGCATCGATTACGGCGTCTGTTACGGGGCCGGAGGTAAAGCCTTCTTCAATCATGGCGGCTAAAAGCGGGGTCGCTTTGGTGATTATTTTTGCGTTGGGTAAACTTTCCAAAAGTTTTCTTTGGTATGCACCTGAATTCATGGTGGCTTTGGTGCCTATGACACCGATGGATTTTTTGTCCAATTGTTGTATGTGATCCACCACAGGTTGGATGACATCGATAAAGGTGGTGTGTGGGAATTTTTCTCTAAGATATTCTGCTGCGTTTGCTGAGGCAGAATTGCAGGCGATGAGGATGCATTTGGCGCCTTTGGAAAGGAGGAATGTGGTGATTTCGGTGCTGTACCGGATGATGGCTTCTTTTGATTTTTCTCCGTAGGGCAGGTGCAGGGTGTCGCCATAATATAGGATATTCTCTCCCGGAAGTATTGCTCTAAGCGCTTGGGCAACTGTCAATCCACCCACTCCGGAATCGAATATTCCGATAGGCCCTTGCGATTTTGTATTTGGATATTCTTCCATTGTGCTCGACTAATTTCTTTAACTTATCGGTAATGCGCTAAAAAACTCGGGTAAAAAGAGCATTTGCGATCATTGGCAAATTAACTTGTTTTTTATGATAAAGGCAAAAAAAAAAACTGTAATCGCAATAGCGTGCAATTACAGTTTTCGAGCCAATCGGAACAACCGAATTAGTTGATGTTAAAGTGTTTTTTCACTAAAGGCATAACGTCTTCTCCGTTTTCGTGGAATAAAAGTCCAGCACCACGAGAAGCGTCAAAGATGTAGGTGAATTTGTTTTCCTTAGCAATTTCTTTTAATGCTTTTTCCACTTTGTCGTAAATGGGTTGCATTAATTTTTGCTGTTCAGCTTCATAGTTTTGCTGAGCTTCTTGTGCGAACTCCTGAAGTTTATACCTCATTTCTTCAATTTCCTGCATTTTCTTTCTGCGCACCAATTCAGTTAAATCAGCTTGGTCGCGCTGTAAGCGCTCAGTTTTTTCTTGAATTTCTTGCTGCATCTCCATTATTTCATTCTTTAAACCGGTTTCAAACTTTTCCAAGTTTTCCTGTGCGGCTTTGAAATCAGGCATCAATCTGATAAGTTCGGTAAAGTCGATGTGGCCAAACTTTTGTGCATGGAGATTGGAATTTATTCCTGTGCCCAGGGTTAAGGCCAATACGGTAAAAATGGATGCGATTCTGTTCTTGATAGTCATGGGTATTTGAATTATTAACGATATCCGAGTTTAACTAAAACCTCGTCACTGATGTCCATTTTCTCACTCGCGTAGAGAATGGTTAAGGCATTGGCCTTGTCGAGGACGAGATCATATTTTCTGCGCAAAGCTACATCTTGAATGGCATTATATACTTGGTCTTGTATGGGTTTAACCATTTCCATGCGCTTTTTAAACAGTTCTCCTTGAGGTCCGAAATATTTGCGTTGCAATTCCCGGGCCTCTTTTTCTTTTTTTGCAATGGCCTCTTCGCGTTCTTTGCGCATTTCTTCGGTGAGTAAAACTTTTTCTGCGCGGTACGATTTTGCCAATGCCTGCGCTTCCAACATCAAAGCTTCAACTTCTCCCTCCCAGTTTCCCGATAACTGATCCAGCTCTTTTTGCGCTGAATTGTATTCGGGAATGCGCTTTAATATTTTTTCGCTGTCAACAATAGCAATTCGTTGGTTTTGCGCAGCGAGCTGCCCATCGGTAATTAAATTTCCCAAAAAGGCTAACAAGACCACAAAAGTAATTCGCATGGTTTTCATGGCTAAATTTTTTTTAGGTTTGATTATTATTGTGATTTTGATGTAAAGCCTTTTGAGTTTTTTGGAAAGACATGATTGGGTTTAAAATTGTTGACCTATGATAAAGTGCGTGTTCCAACCGCTTCGTTGTGTTGCGCCAACCGCGGGGTCAAATCCATACCCAAGATCTATGCCAAGTAATCCAAACATCGGCATAAAGATGCGTAAACCGGTTCCAACCGACCTTCGTAAACTAAATGGATTAAAGTCGCGAATGTCTAAGTGGTTGTTGCCTGCTTCTGCAAATATGATAGGCCAAATCTGTGCGTTTGGATTGGGTGAAACCAAAAATCTCACCTCAGCAGTAAACTTATTGTAAACGGTTCCTCCAATGTTAAAGTTGCCCGGCTGCGGTACAATACTGTTGTTGGGATAACCACGCAAGGCTATAATTTCCCGTCCGTCGAGGGCAAAGTTCATCAAACCATCTCCACCCATAAAAAATCGTTCAAATGGTGAAACTGCCAAATTGGTATTGTACCTTCCCATGTATCCAAACTCCATGTGGGTACTTAAAACGATGTTTTTGGTCAATTCGGTATAGGCCGTCCAGTCCAATTTCCATTTGTGGTATTCCAACAAACGATAGGCTTCTGCACCAACCAATTCCCCGGGATCTACAGAACGAATCAAGCTAAAAGGTGGGGTCAGCTTAACAGAAACGTTAAACATTGAACCTCGCGTGGGGAAAATAGGGACGTCGGTATTGTTTCGGCCCAACTTGACTTGGTAACTCACATTGTTGGAGTAACCATCGCGGAAATCGGGAATACCCAAATCAAAATTATCCAAACGATAACGCTTTATGTCTATGGCTTGATACAGGGTAAAGTAGTCATCAGGCCAGCGAACGCGTTTGCCCAAACCTACCGACATACCCGTGATGTTTAGGGCTTGACGGTTGGGGTCTGTTTTGGGAAGTCCGGAGAAATTTTGCACCGAGTGAAATACGGAAACGGTGAGTGCCTGAGGTTTTTTGCCACCCAACCAAGGCTCGGTAAAGGATATGCTGTAGTTTTGGAAAAAGCGCCCGGTACTCTGTGCCCGCATGTTGATGTTTTGACCATCTCCTGTAGGTAGTGGTTTCCAAGCCCTTTTGTTAAAAATATTTCGGGCCGAGAAATTGTTGAAGCTGAGACCAAGGGTTCCAACCACAAATCCGGCGCCCCATCCACCTTGTAGTTCAAGTTGACTTGTACTTTTTTCTGCCAAAATGTATTCGATGTCCACGGTACCGGTTTCTGGGTTCGGCACGGGTTTTACATCCATTTCGCTGGGTTCAAAATACCCGAGTTGTCCGAGTTCCCGCATGGTTCGCTGAATATCTGAACGACGGAATAGTTCACCTGGTCGGGTTCGAATTTCCCGCATAATCACGTGGTCATTGGTTCGGTCGTTTCCGCTTATGGTCACGCGGTTGATGGTGGCTTGCTGTCCTTCACGGATTCGCATTTCAAGGTCAATGGAGTCGTTTTCTACCGCAACTTCCATGGGGTTTAGGTTGAAAAATAAGTATCCGTTGTCGAGATAGATTGAATTCACATCGGCGCCGCCCGGATCCATAAATAATTTTTGGTTCAGACGTTTTGAATCGTAGGGGTCACCTTTTTTTATTCCCAAAACGGCATTGAGCACTTCGTCGGAGTATTTGGTATTACCCAACCAGGTGATATTTCGGAAGTAATATTTCCGTCCCTCATCTACGGTAATGTCCACAACAATTCGGTCGGGTCCGACAAATCGAAAGGTATCCGAAATAATTCGGGCATCTCTAAACCCATTTTCGTTGTATTTTTCGATGACCATGGCGAGGTCATCTTCAAATTCATTTTCTAAAAATTTTGACGATTTAAAAATATTCCACCAACGATGCCGGCGGGTTTCCTTCATGGCTTTACGCAGTTTTCCGGCGGTTATTTCCTTGTTGCCAATAAAATTAATTTCCTCAATTTTGACTTTTTCACCCGTATTGATGCTGATGCCCATAATAACGGCATTGGTTTCCATGGTGTCCCGAATTACCCGAACCGTGACTTTGGTGTTGAGAAATCCCCGATCAATAAAGTATTCGCGGGTTTTATTTTCAGCTTGAATGATGAGGTTATCGGTAACTACTTTTCCCCTTTGCAGTTTGAGTTGTTCCCGTAAATCATCTTTTCGACTCTTTTTTACCCCGGTAAAATAATATTTGGATAATTTGGGTAGCTCTTTTAGTTGAATGTCCAAATAGATGACGCGCCCTTTTTTACTGGTCACAATAATTTGCACATCATCAAAGAGTCTTTGTTTCCAAAGATTTTTGATGGCGTCGGAGAGTTTTTCTGAAGGAATGGTAATCCGGTCGCCCACGGAAAGACCGGAAAGCATGATGATGAGGTTTTGATCCAGATTGTTTGCGCCTGTAACGGTAATTCCACCGATTTCGTAAAGCACTTCGGGAATCAGGTCTATATCCTGAGGGGTTTCTTGCGCTTGTATTTGACCGGTAAAGAACCAGGTGCAAATGGTTGTCAGTAATGTGTATATCGCGTTTCGTGCGTGCATCATGGGAGCGTTTCTTCTTCTTGTGCTATTTGTTCACTGGTTTTTCCAAATCTTCTTTCGCGTTGTTCAAAGTCTTCTAACGCAATCATTAGGTCTTCTCGTGTAAATTCCGGCCAAAGTTTTTCACTAAAGTACAATTCACAGTAAGCGATTTGCCAAAGCAGGTAATTACTCACCCGCTGTTCACCCCCGGTTCGTATGAGTAAATCGGGGTCGGGCATGCCAAAAGTAAAGAGATTATTGCGCACCAATGCCTCGTCTATATCGCTGATGGAGATTTGGTTTTCCAAAAGTTTCTGTCCAATTTTTTTCATGCACTGCACCATTTCAACCCTGGAGCTGTAACTCAAGGCCAGAGACAGAACCATTCGTTGGTTGTCTTTGGTCATGTCCATTACTTCGAGGAGTTCTCTTCGGCATTTCGCGGGAAGCAAGCTAATGTCTCCGATGGCAGATAGCCTAACATCATTTTTCATTAAGGTTTTGAGCTCTTTTTTCAATGAGCTAACCAGTAATGTCATTAGGGCTTTTACTTCGGATTTTGGTCGATTCCAGTTTTCGGTAGAGAATGCGTAAACGGTTAAAAACTTAATTCCAATTTCAGCACAAGCTGTGGTGATTTCGCGCAAGGCATCCACGCCATTTTTATGACCAATAGACCGAACATAGCCCTTTTTTTTCGCCCATCGCCCGTTTCCGTCCATAATTATGGCCAGATGTGAGGGGAGGTGTTTTTTGTTAGTCTTTGGTTTTCTGCTCATTGGGTTTATTTGCGGCTTTAAAACTTGGCGCACTTTTCTCGCGCCGAATATAGTTTAAAACTCAACGTTATTCCGGAAAAAATATACCAATCATCGCGATTTGGATTTCCCCGCAACTGTCCGTTTTTGGTTCTGCCATCTCCAGTGCGGTCAGCTAAGGCTGCCGCTACTGGGCCGTTTTCTTGCGCAAGTAATTCGTTGTCAACATAGTATCCGCTCACATCGTCGAGGAAATCTGTGCCTGTTCGGCGAAAACCTACCTCGATGCCTATGGTAAATCGCATGTTGGGTGCGTATTTATAACCCAATCCAAAGGGTAAAATATAATCGGATAATGGGTATGCGGGTTGATTGGAAAGACTGCTGTTTTGACCTTCAGTGCCCAGGGGCTGGAGCCGCACCATTTCACCTTCGTATTCGGTCATGGGGTCAAAGAAGAATAAACCCACGCCACCGAAAATGTAAAATGAATGTGCGTTTTTCTTTCTGCCGTCAAATTCAAAAAAGTTAAATTCAAACCACAAACTGATTTCGGTAATTTCTGATTCAAAACGAAGATTCCGGTGTTTTCTCCAATCCCAGCTAGATTCGGCATCGTCGGCCCAAACATGTCCTCTGTTGAAGGAGACCCTCATGGACCAGTACGGATTGAAATTGGTTCTGAAAAATCCGCCGGCATACCAACTATTGGGCATGTGAAATCCGTTGTTTCCCACATCACCAATAAAGTTAGTTCCGCCTCCGGTAGCACCTATTTCTACCCGTTGGGCATTTGCGGATGCTATCGTAAGCGATATGATTACCAGCGTAATTATTCTTAATTTCAATGCCATGACCATCTGCAAGTTTTCCTCAATTGCGAATATCTTTTCCCCAAAAAAGTTTTTCTCGAAGTGTTTTGGTGAATTTTTGTTGCTCAGTTTGTACCATTTTAATGGTGAAATCGGCTTTCTTGATGAGCAGTTCGGTATCTATTGGCATACTGTGAATTCGGGAGTCAAGCGAGGTTAAAAAATGTGTTTCCCTTGACTGAATTTTTATTGTGATGGAGTGCTGATAAGGTATAACGAATGGACGTACGTTTAAATTGTGTGGTGAAATCGGTGTGATAACAAAATTCTCAGACCCGGGCATTATGATGGGCCCTCCGCAGGAAAGTGAATATCCCGTGGAACCGGTGGCTGTCGCAATAATGAGTCCATCTGCCCAGTAACTACTTAAAAATTCGTCGTTTATCCATGTGTGAACGGTGACCATGGAGGTGGTGTCTTTTCGGGCAACTGTTATTTCATTTAGGGCAAAGGGCAGGGGCAGGGGATCGCCATTTTTTACTGTAACGTCCAATAGCCTTCGCTCACTGATGGTGAAATTACCACTGACCAAATCGTGGATGGCGGTTTTGCTTTCGTGTCGGGCTATATTGGCCAAAAAACCCAATCGCCCTGTATTGATACCGACTATGGGGATGTTGGCGTCCAAAACCTTGGTCACCGCTTTTAGGATGGTGCCATCACCGCCAAGGGTAATGAGATAATCGGGTTGGATTTGGATTAAATCTTCATGACTTTCCCACTCGCCTTCAAATGCACTGCCCGGATTGAGCTTTCGGATGGAGTCTGCTATTTGTGAGAAAACGAAATAAGATGCGCTGTGTTTTTCCAAGGCTTCCAACATCACTTCTATGTAGTGATGTGCATCGGGGTTGATTGTGGTGCCGAATAGTGCGACCTTCATGGATTAGCTGGTTTTACCTTTAATTTATTTTTAGATGCTCAAGTGTTGAGATACCGCATTAAACTCTGGTACCGCTCTTGAAGTCGATTTTCATCGATGCTGCGAAAAAATGTGCCGATTACCTCGTAATTATATCGCTTAAATGTCTGCACAATTCCGTCTAAATCTTCCTTGTTGGTAAAAATGGTAACCAAAACTGCATTTTCTTTTTCAAGACCTTGCAGATACATGGCGTTAATACTGGCATCACCCGATTCTACAATTTGTGCAATTTGGCTCAATTGATAATTTAGTGGGTGAACTTGTAAAACCAGAATACCGCCGGGTATAGGAGGCGCAAATTTTTGTCCCATTCGGAAAAAGGCACTGCGCAGACTAATGATTCCCAAACAATCGCCATCTTGGTTTATGATTGGCAACAATTCGAGTTTGTTTTCAGCCATAAGGCGAATGGCCTCGAGCTCCGACTGGTTATCGGCCAAACCGGGAGGCGGGGGTAGGCTTGGCAATAGCGTTTCCAAAACGGTAGCTTCATCCTGATCCAGAAGAAAAGATTCCGAAACCATGGCCAATGCTTTTTGATCGCTCATGACGATGGCTTGAGAAAGCATAAGTTCTTGCAGAATATTCAGCGCCTCTCCCACAGTTTGCTGGGGATGTAAATTTCGGACTGAAGTGTCGATAAGTTCGCTGGCAAGCATACTTTTTTGGTTAAGGCGCAAAGTAAAGGAATGACTTTGAAATAAAGATGTTAAACCGCAACATTTGCTAAATTCTTATTGGCCAACTGACCACATGCTGCATCGATGTCACTTCCACGGCTTTGTCGGACTTTGGCAATCACGTTTATGGCGTGTAATGCGTCAATATATTTTTGGATAACTTCACTGCCCGCCATTTGAAATCTATCGTCACCGATTGTATTGTATTCAATGATATTCACCTTGGAAGGTACTTGCTTACAGAGTTTGACCAATGCGGCAATGTCTTTTTCTGTATCGTTTATACCTTTCCAAATGACGTATTCAAAAGTGACTTTTTTTCCCGTTTTTTCGTACCAATACAACATGGCTTCTCGTAAATCTTCTATGGGATTACTTTTGGTAATGGGCATGATGGTTTCCCGTACTTCATTTCTCGCGGAATGCAGCGAAAGGGCGAGGTTACAACGGGGATTGTCGTCGGCAAGCTTTTTCATCATTTTAGCAATACCAACCGTAGAAACGGTAATTCGTTTTGGCGACATGCCCAATCCCTCATCACCGGTAATTTTTTCAATGGATTTTAAAACATTGGCATAATTGAGTAGTGGCTCGCCCATCCCCATATATACGATATTGGTCAGGGGTCGGTTGAAATACTGCAAGGCCTGCTGTTGAATGGTAACCACTTGATCATAAATTTCTTCGGCATTGAGGTTGCGCATTCGGGTGAGTTTTCCCGTGGCACAGAAATGACAGTCCAAACTGCATCCTACCTGAGACGAAATACAAGCGGTGATTCTTTTTTCGGTGGGAATCAACACCGATTCCACCACCCGACCATCGTGGAGTTTTACGCCATTTTTTATGGTGCCATCAACGGAGCGTTGCATGTTGTCCACGCGGATACCGTGAATGGTGAAATGATTTTCCAACAAAAGTCGAAGTGATTTTGGGATATTGGACATTTCGTTGAAGTCTTTACAACTTCTTTTCCAAACCCATTCCTCCACTTGTCGGGCGCGAAAAGCCGGTTCTCCATGGGTTTTAAAAAAAGCGTGGAGTTCAGTTGGCGGCAAACTGCGAATGTCCTTTTTTTCCATGCGGCAAAGGTACGGAGGTTTTTGGGTTTGCAGCTTTAAAGTGGAATCCTTTTCAATCGCAGACTATTGGTCACAACAGAAACCGAACTTCCGGCCATGGCGGCGCCTGCAATCATTGGGTTGAGCATAAATCCAAATGCGGGGAACAATACGCCGGCCGCAATTGGAATGCCCAAAATGTTATAGACAAATGCCCAGAATAGGTTTTGCCGCAAACCTTTCACGGTGAATCTGGCTAGTTTGATGGCAGTTTTTACACTGCGAAGATCGGCTTTCATCAGGGTGAGGTCGGCAACGTCCATGGCGATATCGGTTCCGCTGCTCATGGCCATACCTACATTGGCTTCTGCCATGGCTTCCGCATCGTTTATGCCGTCCCCAACCATTGCGACTACCTTTCCGGAAGACCTGAGCGCACGAATGTAATCGGCTTTTTCGGCAGGTAAAACACCGGCTTTTACATGTTTTATATTTAGGGTTTTGGCCACGGCATTTGCGGTGGTAGCTTGGTCTCCGGTGAGCAAATGCACTTCAATGCCCATGGCCTTTAATTCGGATATCGCAGCGTAGGAGCTTTCACGTATAGCATCGCCTATGGCCATCATCGCTAAAATTGAATTTTCGGAAAAGAAAAATATCACCGTATGACCCAAACCGCCCCAATTTTCAAATGTATTGGTTTGGTCTTCATTTAAGGGGATTCCTTTTTTCCTGATCCAGGTAATGCTTCCAACAAAATATTTTACCTTTTCATATTCCGCTTGAACACCTCGTCCGGTGATAGCTTTAAACTGATTTACCTCAATCGGTTCTATGTCTTTTAAATGAAATACAACTGCATCTGCCAGAGGATGTTCAGAGCGCGATTCCATGGCCAAAAGAATGCCTTTAGATTTATTGTTAAACCATAATTCATTTATTACCTTGGGGCGTCCCTCCGTAATGGTTCCGGTTTTGTCCAATACCACGGTGTCAACCTTTGCTGCACCTTGCAACCCTGCCGCATCCCGCACGAGGATATTGTTTTCGGCGCCTTTGCCAATGCCCACCATAACTGCGGTGGGAGTAGCCAGTCCCAAGGCACATGGACAAGCAATGACCAAAACCGAAATGGCCGCAACAATACCGAGTGAAAACAGTTCTTTCCCGCCCAAAATGTACCATGCACCCAGTGTAAGGGTTGCAATTAGAATGACGGCGGGAACGAAGTACATGGCAATTCGGTCCACCGTATGCTGGATGGGCGCCTTGCTGCCTTGCGCTTGCTGCACCGTTGCAATGATTTGGGATAATAAGGTGTCTTTACCGGCTTTGGAAACCCGCATGGTAAAACTTCCTTTTTGATTTATGGTACCTGCATACACTACATCGCCGGGTTTTTTAGAGGATGGAAGAGGTTCTCCGTTGATGCTGCTTTCATCTACATGAGAACCGCCTTCGGTTAGAACTCCGTCAACGGGGATTTTTTCACCGGGTTTTACCCTGGCAATATCGCCCTTTTTCATGTTTTCAATTTTGATAGAAACGAAAATTCCGTCGCGCAATACTGAAGCTGTAGAGGGCTGAAGTCCCATGAGTTTTTCAATGGCATTGCCCGATTCCCTTGTGGCGCGGAGTTCTAAAAATTTTCCAAGAGAAATAAAAGCAATAATAACCGCTGCTGCCTCGAAATAGATATAGGGATCGAGTTCATATCGGAGAAAAAAACCGGGAAAAAACATCGATGCAGTGGAGTACAGGAAAGCCACACCGGTACTGAGTGCTACTAAGGTATCCATATTGGCCTGTGCTTTTTTAAGTCGTATCCAGGCGGTGATAAAAAAGTTTCGACCCAAATAAAAGGTCACTATTCCCGTGAGAGAAAAAGAAACCCAAAGCCGCCAATCAATAGGGGTGTTGGGGGCACTTTCGGGCATAAAAAACATCCCGATGACAAAAACCGGAAACGCCAAGGCCAGGGTAGAAATGGAACGGATTTTTAACCTTCGATAGGCTTTGTCTTTTCGTTCAGAGGATTTTTTTTTTCGGCAATCTCGTCAATACGCAAATCAAATCCGAGTTTTTTTATCTCTTCACGCCATTTTTCCAGTGCGGCATCTCCGTTTTCCCAGTCGATGGTAGCTGTTTGATTGGCGAAATTTACCCGGGCATTTTTTACGCCCTCAACGTGCTTAAGCGTGTTTTCAATAGACATGGCGCAGGAGGCACAACTCATGCCTTCAACGGGTATATGGATGGTTTTATCTTCTTGCATGGCAAAGTATTTCTGAATATGATTCGCTCGACACGAATGTCTGTGCAGCGCTTATTTTCGGTTACAAAATTAAGGACGGAGTTGCGCCGGGATGTTTAGTTTTATATCAAAGTTGTATAATCCATAAAAAACGTTTCAAATGTGAGTCTGCTCCAAAAAGTCCCTTTCTGCCAAAATCTTCCTTGTCGGTAGATTTTCGATTCCTCACTTGCTCCGGTTCAAAAATCCCCTCGATTTTGATTGAAATCATCCTTTTTGGAGTGGACTCATTTATGAATTTACCACAGTTTATTTTCTTTGAGAATCTCAATGATCTCTTCTTCAGTAGAGGAAACAAAATCGGCAATTATGGATAATTCATAGCCCTTTTTGAAGGCATTAATAACAGTTTCGATTTTGTTTTTCTCCATTCCCTTCTCCATTCCCTTTTCTTTGCCTTTTTCTTCACCCTCAAAATACCCCAGTTTATAAGTATCCTTCAAAGAAGCTTCGGAAACCATATAAGATTTGAGGTGTTTTTTGTATGCTTCTTGTTCTTTTACGCTCATATTTTTAACCTTTAGTTTTTCCGACAACAAAGATAAGGTTTTTGATT
>JAFIEY010000033.1 GCA_020832345.1 Cryomorphaceae bacterium
TGAGGGAGTGTGTGAGGAAGTAATTGAAACGATTAATAGAACTTTGAGAAAACAGAGGTCAAAAACTTTAATCCAAATATAGAAATGAGGTGTAGCACTATTTCGTTTTTAATTGTGTTGTTATTTGCAGGTACGACGGGATTTGCACAGATTGAAAAGCATTCGTTTGGGGCGGGGGTGGTTAATGGTTTTATGTATTACCCCTCTCAAATCGAAATATTTCCCGATAATCAACAAATGGAAAAACCCGCCATTGTTCCGTATGTATTTGGATTTCAGGGCAGTCATCTTAAATCAACTAAAAATTGGTTAGCCTGGCGAACCAATGTCGCTTTTATGGGGACGTCAAGATATGAAAATTATCCTGAATCGTTTGATGGAAAGCGGGTGAGGTTAAGCGATAGAGATTTTATTGCAGAAATTGGGTTTGGCCCCATGTTTACCTTTCAAAAGGAGGATTATGGAATTTATTTGGGTGGAACCTTGGATTTAATGTTTATGGCAAGCCACCGAAAAGGGATAACCCAACCCTGGGTTGACAATTGGAGTTTTATGGAAATCCCTTTCCCAACGGTGTCAGCGTATTTGGGTTACTGGCAACGAGTGGGTAATGTCAATAGTCCATTGTTTCTGGAAATTGCATTAATGCGCCGTCACATCCCGGCAATATTTACCCTTTTTATGGAAGGACGTGGTCCATTTTTTTATCATCTTACTCTTGGCTTCCGATACGAAATAAGAGATTAATTAATAAACATGAATAAAGCCTTTTACGCTCTATTTTTCTTAGTGGTTTGCCCTATTTTGCTTATAGCGCAAAATAATTATAAAACACCCGAATATTCTTGGGGTTTGGAGTTGAACTGGGCGGCAAGCAACCTGATGGATCTTAAAGGTACTAACTCCAATGTTTTTAATCCAAAAATGCGTACAGGTTTTGGTGGTTCAATTGTTGTTCCATTCCAATATGCACCAAAGAAATCATTTTTTGGTTTTCAATCCGGTTTAGGGTTTTTTATGTGGGGTACTACGTATAGAAATTGGCATAATAAAATAGAAAAAGAAAGCTTGTACTCCATTGGCATCCCAATGGCAGTCCAATTTAAAGTGAGTAAATCTTTTTGGCTGGAAAGTGGTTTTCAAGCAAATTTTGCGGTTTATAACACACTTCGCCATGCCGGCATTTCAGGTAAACTCCCGCTGGTTGAGCTGCAATATCTTCTTGGGTTTCGTTATCATATTTTTAAATCGTTGGCAATTAAAGCCCGGCTTCATGTCGGTCTTACTCCAGCATATCAAATTATAATGATTAATCCCCCGTATTCTCAGGAAGATATTCACAATCAATATCGTTTTGGGGTTTTTGAATTGGGCATGAGCTACCTCTTTCCATTGAAAAATAGGTGATTTACGTTTACGCGAGCGGGGTTGTGCTTCGCGCACGCAGGGGAATGAACCGAATGTTCCTTAGGCAGGTTTACATCACATTAGCCCCGTCGATTTATCGCGGGGATTGAGCCGTTAAGATTTGCAATAACGTAATTGGGTAAATACAATTACCCCCTTATACATTTAATCGTTTTTATCCCCGAGTTTGTTTTGCGGGTTTATGACCTTCGTAATCTCCCCGATTTTTCGCAAATCCCACCAATCACTTCGTCATTGTCCATCCTACATCAACCTACCCGCCAATCACCAGATCACCAGATCACCAAATCACAGATCACCAAATCACTCCATCCCCTCCGTCACCTCCAGTGATCTAAACATTGCCTCCATTTCCAATAAGACACTTCTCTTGCGTTCGTTGGGTGCGTAAATTAAACCGTCCATCATGATGAGGCGTTCGTTGGCCTCGTCGATTACGGTGAAGTTAATGAAACTGCCGCCCATATAATCTCCTACCGATTTAAAATAGCCGCGGGTTTCGTAGGCCACAAATTGCCCCAATTTTGTCAGACGGGTTTCAGGCGAGGGAAGGGTTTCTGTTTGGGTGTAGCTTCCGGGTGCGTCGGCGGGTACATGAATTTTGCAAATGGAATCGCGCCATTCAATAATGCTACTCGTGCCGAAGTTCATTTGCTCCTCAAACCCGAATGGACGGGTGGAAACAAACACGACCATGTCTGCGTTTTTGGATGAAGCCCAGGCCACAACGAGGTCTTTTTCATCTACAGTAGTTTGGAATGCCTTCGGAAAAACAAAGGTGATTCCCGTTTTTGCCATTTTCTTGGGTGAGGGCCAGGATTTGTCTTTCCATTTTTTCCGGATGATTTCCATGTCTAAATTCCGAAAGGTGATAAATGCCGTGCGGATGACGGGTTTTATTAGGGTGTCGAGGGCCGCGGCATTGGAATACTCAATCTTCACTACATTTTGTGGCCTAGCGTATTTATCGGGAATGATGGTGGCGTGGTTTCGGTTGCTCTTTTGGATGAGAATGAGATGGCGGGTTCGCAAAAGCATGTCTTTTACTTCTTTCTCTCGCAACTGAAATAGGTCGAAATAAGATTCGGTTTGCGTACCGGGTTGTTCAGCTCTGAGAATATTCCGTATATAGGAACCGTATTTTCCTTGCCAAATGGAGTCGTCACAAACGACTATGACTTCAGCTTTTGCCCCGGAACTGGGCGGTAAAGTTTTACTTGATGATGAAGACGATTTTTCTCCTTTTTTGTTCTCTTGGTTTTCGGTTGCGTTTTCCTCGTTGCTCGACTGACAAGCGGGGAGGGAGATAGCTAAAAATAATAAGAGGAGGACTTGGGTTAATTTATTCATGTTGGATTTTTTTAAATGACTTTTATAAAAACAACCCATCCCAAATGATCAATTGGTGTAAATTTTTATTTTATCGCCGGTTTTTATTCGGTGTGGGTTTTGAATATTGTTCCATTTCATGATGTCCTCAGCACTAATGCCCGGGTATCTGGCGGCAATGTCGTAAAGGGTGTCGCCAATTTGCACGCGGTGAACCACAGCTTCTTTTTGGTCTTTATCGGTTACTTTTTCTACTACTTTAACGGTAGCCATACTCGCACCCTGATTGCTGGCAGGGGCGGTGGCTTTGGGTTGTAATTGCAATCTTTGTCCAACGTAAATGCGGTCGCTGCGCAGGTTGTTCCACTGTTTTATTTGGCTTACACCCACTTTATATCGACTGGCGATTATCGACAAGTTTTCTCCTGAGCGAACCCGGTGTATAACTCTTTCTACTTCTTCTGCCTCCACTTCTTTTTCTTTTTCCGGCATTGTCTGGTGCGCCAGCTTGTAAATGGAATCTTCATTGGAAAGGAAAACGCCCAAATGGGGAAGGGGGAGAACGAGGGTGTTGTAGGATGATGTGCCCGCGGGAATTAAACCCTTTCGGTACATGGGATTTAGGGCTTCAATCTGCTCTACGTTTAAATTGACGGCTTTGGCGATGGCTTCAAAACTCAGGGTTTCCCGAATTTGCACACTATCCACTTGAAAATACGAATACATGGCCGGTGTGGGGGTAATCCCGTGTTCACCGGCGAAGTGCATGACATAGTTTACGGCAATAAATGCGGGAACATAGCTCTGGGTTTCTCTTGGGAGAAAGGGGCGAATTTCCCAGTAGGAATCTTTTCCGCCCGAACGGCGAATGGCTTTGCGGACGTTGCCAGGGCCGGCGTTGTAAGCGGCTAGGGCCATGTTCCAATCGCCAAACCAATCGTACATTTTATGTAAATACGCACAAGCAGCGACGGTGGATTTGTAAGGGTCATTGCGTTCGTCAACCAGCGAGTTGATCTCTAAGTCCATGATTTTCCCCGTATTGTACATAAATTGCCAAAGCCCCTGAGCGCCCATGCGTGAACGGGCACGCGCATTTAATGCAGACTCGACAATGGCGAGGTATTTTAACTCCAATGGCATGTCGAAACGGTCGAGGGTTTCCTCAAAAAGCGGGAAATAAAATTCAGCTAAACCCAGCATACGGGAAATCATTTCGTGCCGACGTAGGTAGAGGTTGATAAATCGATGTACGTCTGTGGTGTATTGCAATGAGAAAGGGGTTTGCGCATCCAAATAGGCAATCCGCGCCCGAATGATGGAATCCATGCCAATAGCGGGGATAATGGAGTCTTCGCCAAAATTGTAAATGGCCATGGCTGTGTCGCTATGGAACGTGTCCCATATAATGCTGTCGAGGATTTTTCCCAAAGGTAAATCCTCAAAAGTCCAGTCGATTTCTGCAAAATTTAGGCTATCCGGATACGGGTTTTCCTCCGGTGAATTTGAATCTTCACTTTGGGCCACAACCATGACGGGAAATAATATCCAGATGAAAAGAAAATGACGGAGCATATAGCCTGGGTTAAATGTTGTTTATTATGCGCAAAAATCACACCGAATTTAGTTCTGTTGCAGCCGGAATTTTTTCACAAAGTAATTGATCAGTTGATTTTGATTTGAGATCTCGCGGGAATTGGAAATGTTTTTTCAAAATGCCCAGCGTTCTCATAGTAATTCAACGAATATTCTCAACAAATCGGTATGTTCAGATTTTATTTTATCTGACGGGCCATGTCCAATAATTTTCCTTCCTGAAAATTGCCAGCGGTAAACTGAATGCCAAAGGGTAAACCATTGCTGTGTGTGCCGGAGGGGACTGAAATAGCCGGCATACCTGAGATGTTGGCCATTACAGTAAAAATATCCTCCAAGTACATTTGAATTGGGTCTTCTCTTTTTTCACCAATGCCAAATGCAGTGCCCGGGGAAGTAGGACTCATGATGAAGTCATATTTATTGGTGAGCAACTGCATTTTTTCGGTGATGAGTTTACGCGCTTTTTGGGCAGTTCCGTAGTAGGCATCGTAATAGCCTGACGAAAGCACGAAGGTACCCAAAATTATCCGGCGCTTTACCTCGGTGCCAAATCCTTCTTTGCGACTGAGTTTGTAAATGCTTTCCAAGTCGTGGGCATGCGGACTGCGGTGACCGTAGTGTACGCCGTCGTAACGTGCGAGATTTGAACTGGCTTCGGCGGTGGCAATGAGGTAATAAATAGGAACCAAATAGTCGAGGTAGGGGAAGCTAACTTCTTCTACTTTGTGGCCTGCCTTGCGGAGGTTCTCGACTTGTTTGCGAATGTGATCAGCGATTTCCGGGTCAAGGCCTTCGTTGTCGATGGTTTCTTTGAGAAGAGCGATGCGGTATTTGCCATTCGCCTTCATTTGGCTGGTGTAATCGTCAACGGACGATTGTGAAGCCGTTGCGTCATATTCATCGGAACCGGAAATGACTTCGAGAACGGCGGCCAGGTCTTCGCTGCTTCTGGCCATTGGGCCTATTTGGTCGAATGAGGAGGCAAAAGCGATGAGGCCGTGGCGCGATACCCTGCCGTAGGTAGGCTTTAGTCCGTAAATACCACAAAACGAAGCGGGTTGGCGGATGGATCCTCCTGTGTCGCTTCCTAGGGTAGCCTGACAAAGTCCGGCAGCGACTGCGGCAGCTGAACCACCCGAGGATCCCCCGGGAACTTTCGTAGGGTCGATGGGGTTTTTTGCCGGCCCGTAAAAGGAGGTTTCGTTGGAAGAACCCATGGCAAATTCGTCGCAGTTGAGCCGACCGATAATGATGGCGTCTTCGGCGAGTAACCTTTCGACTACGGTTGCGCTGAAAAGGGATTGGAAATTTTCGAGCATTTTAGAACCTGCACTTAGTCCCTGACCTTTGTAGCAAATATTATCTTTGATGCCGACAATTAAACCAGCGAGTTTTCCGGCGTTTCCCTGTTTTATTTTTTGATCGAGCACGGAGGCGCGGTCGCGAGCTTCCTGATAGAAAATTTCCACAAAGAGGTTTAAGTCCTTGTGGTTTTCAATTTTCTCAATGTGCCGATTGACCCAATCCATGCAAGAAAATTTGCCATCGAGCAAATCTTTCCTGAGGTCGGTCAGGTGGTCGTAAGTGTTCATGGACGAATTATTCCTCGTTTTTTTTCTCTTGGTCGTCTTCTTTTACGGCATCTTTGAATTCGCGGATTCCGCTGCCCAAGCCTTTCATGAGTTCAGGAATTTTCCTGCCGCCAAATAAAAGCAGCACGACGGCTACGATGAGGACAATTTGCCAAGGGCCAATCATCCCGAGGAAAATGGTATTGAAGGTGCTCATTTTGCAAAAATAATTTGCAGCAAAGGTACTAAAGGGTGGGGGATATTCAGTGCGGGGAAAATGGGGAAAAGTTTGCTTGAAATTTTTCGGCAAGATACAAGAAAATCAAAGGAACGCAGAGGGGATGTGATAAATCGAAAGTAACCACTTCGTGGTTCTTTTTTACCACATAGGCACATAGAAAACATAAGTTATTTTTGAAAACCCCTTTGCGAAGCTTTGCGTCCCCTTTGCGCCCTTTGTTGTTATAAAACAAACGCTTTAGCGTTTAAAATAACCTCTATGTGAACCTCTATGTGCTCTATGTGTCTATGTGGTTGGGGGAACCGCGAAGTGGTTCTTTGTTTTACCACATAGACACATAGAAAACATAAGTTTTTTTCAAAAACCCCTTTGCGAAGCTCTGCGCCTCCTTTGCGCCCTCTGCGGTTATAAAACAAACGCTTTAGCGTTTAAAATAACCTCTATGTGAAAATCTATGTGCTCTATGTGTCTATGTGGTTGGGGATATCCGAAGTGGTTCTTTCTTTTACCACATAGGCTATGAGAAACTCCGTTTATACCGCTACATCCCCTTTGATATGCGCATGGGGCTCATATCCCTGAAGGGTGAAGTCATCAAAGGTGAATCCAAAGATGTCTCTTACTTCCGGATTGATATGCATGGTGGGAAGGGGGCGTGGTTCGCGGGAAAGTTGCAATTCAACTTGCTCAAAGTGGTTGCTGTAAATATGCGCATCCCCAAAGGTGTGGACAAAATCACCGGGCACTAAATCGCATACTTGCGCCATCATCATGGTGAGTAAGGCGTAGGAAGCGATATTAAATGGAACACCCAAAAATAAATCGGCACTGCGCTGGTATAGTTGACAAGAGAGTTTTCCGTCAGCGACGTAAAACTGGAAAAATGCGTGGCAGGGAGGAAGTGCCATGTTTTGTATTTCAGCTACATTCCAGGCACTTACCATCATTCTCCGACTATCGGGATTGTTTTTTATTTGTGAAACTACTTGAGAAATCTGATCAATATGTCCGCCATCAGGGGTAGGCCAGGACCGCCATTGATGACCGTAAACCGGCCCAAGATTTCCGTTTTCATCGGCCCATTCATCCCAAATTCGGACCTTGTTTTCTTTGAGATACTTGATATTGGTGTCGCCTTGAAGAAACCAAAGCAGTTCGTGTATGATGGATCTGAGGTGAACTTTTTTGGTGGTGACTAAGGGGAATCCGGCTTGCAAGTCAAAGCGCATCTGGTGACCAAAAATACTTTTTGTGCCCGTACCTGTACGATCGGATTTTTCCACACCTTCTTCCATTACTTTTTGCAACAATTCCAAATATGCTTTCATTAGGGAACTTTATTTTTTGGTAAAATTATAAATGATAAAACCGGTTTGCAAATCTGGTGCTTTGGGGTCACTCTGCCAGGTGGTGCGTTCGGCGGCAACTTTTGCTCTGTTTAACAAACATGAAGAGGTGGTGTTGCTGGTTTCTCCACCCGGTATATTTACGCCGGCATCAGCAGAAACTACTTTGCCACTCTGGTTTACACGAATGCGCACCACAACCCGACCTTCACCTTCGCAGGTATATTCAGGTGGCACTTTGTTCAATGCCTGCCGATTACCCAATCGGTAATTTCCACTATTGCCTACACCGCCTCCACCACCGGATCCTCCGCGGTCACTGCGCCCATCCTCGCGACCTTGCATGCCTTCACCGGTGGTTTCTCCCGATCCACCGCCGGTATTGGCCTGATTGGGATTAGAAGTGACGCTTCTCAATCGGTCGTCAATAGTGGGTTTTTTTTCGGTTTCCACAGGCTCCTCTGCGGGTTTTTCAGTTTCCACCGGAGTTTCCTGCGGCTTCTTTTCCTCGGGTTTTTTTTCTTGCTTCGTTATCGCCGGGGCGTCCACATTGTCCTGCGTAAACTCCGTGGTCAGATCTTGCACCTCAGGTTGACTGGAGGTGGGTTGGGGTACACTCTCTTGCTGACGAACGGGTTGTTCTACAGTCTGTCCGCCGGCATCCGCTTCGTAACCAAAGGCGATGGCAATGCCCTCCTCAGGTTTGGGATCTAGGTAGGAAAGGCCAAAAAACAAAAAGAAAAGCGTAATCAATAGGTGAATCCCCAGACTTTCCAGTGTGGCCTTGCGTTGTTCTTTGTCTTTGAAGATTTTCATGGTTTCAAAATTTATTATTGCGGCCCCTAATCCTTATACCGTTTAATAAAGTAAATGACCTAAATTTCAGGTGAACATAACGCCGTCATCGGACTTTATAGACAGACACTAATTTGCGTAATCCCACCTTTAATCGTTTTCCAGTTTGAAATTTAACTTCTCATGTAGGGGTCATACCTTAAAAACGTTTTATTGTGCTTATTTGGTATAATTTGCCTTTTCTGTCAAAGACAAACCCAACCGAAATTTGCCCAAAACTATTTGGGATCGGTGGCCAATACCATTTTCATTCGGTTTCGATACGCAATATCCATAACAAATACAGCTTTTCCGGTGGGAACATTTTCATCGGCCATTAAAATGACCACAGGACTCTCTATGTCCCTTGAATGTGATAAAAGTGTGCGCTCCAAATTCGCTTCCGAAACGGCTACGTCGTTGACTTTAAATTGCAAATCACGCGATATGGAAACGGTGATGTCTTGTTTCTTTACGGTTTCCGCTTTGCTCTTGGGTAACACCAAATCCAGGGCGGAGGTGGTGACCAGCGTGGATGTTAACATAAAGAAAATCAGCAACAGAAAAACGATATCGGTCATCGACGACATGCTGAACTCCGCACTGACTTTGCTTCTTCCTCTTAAATCCATGGCTTAAACGGGTTCGTTTAACAAATCCAAAAATTCGGTGGCGTTCACCTCCATTTTATACACGACTTTATCTACCTTACTCACGAGTATGTTGTAGCCCATATAGGCGACAATACCAACGGATAAACCGGCTACGGTAGTTGTCATGGCGGTGTAAATTCCCTCCGCAAGCATATCAACCTGAATTTGGCCACCGGCAATTGCCATTTGGTGAAACGCCAATATCATTCCAATAACGGTTCCCAAGAACCCGATCATAGGCGCTGCACCCGAAATGGTGGCGAGCAGGGGAAGATTTTTTTCCATCCGATATACCTCGATTTTTCCGGTGTTTTCCACCGCAGCGGCGATGTCTTTTAGCGGACGACCAATTCTGCTAATTCCCTTTTCCATCATTCGGGCAACGGGAGTGGGATTACTTTGGCATAGGGATTTTGCCGCGTCTAATTTACCATCGCTGACGTAGTCTTTCAATTGCTGGGTAAAGTTTTCATCGAGTTTGCCGGCTTTTTTAAGCGCTTTATATCTTTCGATGAAAATACTCACCGCAATTATACTCAGAATAAAAAGCACGGACATGATGATCATTCCGCCGGTGCCTCCACTTGTGATGAGTTCGAATACGGAAAGGGTTTTTTCAACCGGTTCGTCGTTTAGGAGTTCGGCACTGTCTGCCGCACTTCCGCTGGTGTTTATTTGCAAAAATGGGATCATTGTTCGGTTTTGAATTTGTCATCAAACGTACAGCAAAAATAGGTTGGTTTGTACCATAATAAAAAATAAAACTAACATATCGAGGTGTATAAAGCCAATTCTTTTCATAGGTTGCAAAACCACCCTGTATCTTTGCCAAAAAATCATTGATGGAATATCGCGGATACCTACAGAAAATGGCAGCTCAGTCGGGTGAAAAGGTACATTATTATCTCAACCTGGGAAGTGAACTCATCTTTATGAACGAACTTATCGGACGGGAAATTGCCCTGACCTTTCAACATAAAATCACTTGTTTCTGTGGTAAAGAGTTGCAGAAGGTTTTTCGTCAGAACTATTGTTACGATTGTTTTATGACCAAACCCGAAGCGGGACAACCCATTTTTTTTCCCGAAAAGAGTCAAGCGCACTTGGGAATTGAAGATCGCGATTTGGAATTTGAAAAGCGGTATCAATTACAACCCCACGTTGTTTATCTGGCCAATTCGGGTGGTTTAAAGGTTGGGGTGACCAGAAAAAACGCCCGCTTTAATCGATGGATTGACCAGGGTGCCATTGCTGCTGTGGTGCTGGCCGAAACCGAAAACCGATATCAGGCCGGACAGTTGGAGGTGTATTTAAAAGAACATTTATCCGATAAAACCGATTGGCGTAATATGTTGAGCCAAGGCGATCCGGAATTCGATCTCATTGAAGAGGCCAAGCGGGTTGCGGATTTGTTGTCGGAGGAATTTAAACCTTTTGTGGTGGAAAATTTCTCCCCCGTGGAAATGACCTATCCCGTAGAAAAATATCCAGAAAAAGTGAAGAGCATTACTTTTAAAAAGCAGGATGAATGTAAGGGTGTTTTGCAGGGCATTCGCGGACAGTATTTGCTCTTGGAGGGTGGCGGTGTTTTTAATGTGAGAAGCCATGAAGGTCATCATGTTACCTTCGCTTTTTGACCCTGACAAATAATGTAGAGCCCACAAAGGCCGGTATGGCAACATTGACAAACCAAACCAAGGTGGTGGCTAGTAAAATCGTCGCTGGGTTGTCCACCCAACCAGATAAAATAAACACCCCGGCGCCCCCTTTAATGATTGGGTCAACCAATTGAACAGAAGGAAGAAAGGCCGCGAGGGAATAGTACAGCCAAATCATAGACATCAGCCCGGGTTCCAATTGCAGGTTGTTGTCGAAGAGTATAAGTGCAATACCAAATTGTGCGGGATAAATGAAAAACTTGACAAAGCCCAAAAACAACCAAAAGGTTTTGGTCCATGGGTTGGGCATGATGCGTGCTAATGGCAGAAAGTATTTTCGTCCCAACACCACCATACCGGAAATTAAAGGGATGATTTTTTCCTGATTAAAATAAAATATGGCAATGCAAAGGGCTATGATCAATAACGCATTGGCCTGCCATGTGTGAATGGAGGGAAAAACCCCGATGTTGACCAGATAAACCAGGGCTAGGGCGCCAACCAGATTTCGGGCGCTCATTTTTACAAATCGAAAAACGTAGGTGAGGTAAACGGCTTTGAGTTGTTCAATTGGCGCTGCGTATTGTCGCAACTTTCCGCCAAACTCACCGACATTGTATGGTGTTACAATCGCTAGGGTAATTGATCTGATGTGATGGAACATGGCCTTTTTTAGAGAAACCCTTTGGTTGGCCGCACTGATGGATTTCCATAAAACCGTATCGGCAAGGAGATTGAAGATGGCCAAAACGCAAAAGAGTAAAAGCCAGTAAATATTGGATGAATTCCAGTGAATCCGTTCGAGGGCATTTTGCAGTGATTTAGCTTGAATTTCAGAAAGCAAAACCGCAATGGCGGCAGCAGCCACCAGCAGTTTGGCGGAAATAATAATGCGTTTACGCCAAATCGGTTTGGGGTAAATCGCTCGTAAAAATCGCAATACTTTCTCAGTGGTCATGATTCCTAATGTTGAGGTGTCCGCATTTTTCACAAGAAAAATCGATGTCCTTTTCTTCGTTCTCGGTAGCTGTCATTTTTTCGAGTTCATTAGAGAAACCCGAAGCAAGGATACCGGCGGGCAGGGCAAATATACCGATGCCCAAAACAGCAATACAACCGCCGAAAAACTTCCCCCATCCGGTTATCGGAACGACGTCGCCGTAACCCACCGTGGTAAGGGTTATGATGCCCCACCACATGGTTTCAGGTACACTTCCAAAATGTTCCGGCTGATGTGGCCCTTCCACGTAATACATCAGAAATGATATGAAGATGAGTAAGGTGATGGTGAAAAATATCGCGATAAACAATTCCTGCGACTTGGATTGAAATACCCGCGTCATGAGTTGAAGTGCCCTGAAATACCGCACGAGTTTTAGCAACCTGAATAAACGGAGTATTAGTAAAAATTTGAAGTTGACCTGGAAGAAAAACATGATGTAAAATGGCAGAATGGCCAGCAAGTCGATTATGGCAAAAAAGGAAACCATATAGGCCAAGCGGGGAAATACATACTTTTTGTAATCGTCATTTTCTATGGAAATCCAAACGCGAAGCAGGTATTCTACCGTGAAAAAGGCAATGGAAAACAATTCGATATACCGAAGGACAGTATAGACGAAGTCCGGCATTCCGGTAACTGTTTCCAGACTTAAACCGATGATGTTGATGATAATGATGGCCGTGATGATGCCGTCTAAAAAAAAGGAAAAACCCTTGTCGGAAGACCACGGCTCCAATAGGAAGTACATATACTGACGGAAACTTCCCTTTTCCATTTTGCCTATTTTTTCAGCCTCCATTTTAATTGCGTTATTTGTGTTGGTAGGGTAAATTCATATTTGCATGAAAATACATAGTTAATGCAAGAAAAGCCCAAAGACCTTTAGGTGTTTTTAAACAATTCAATTTGACTCTCAATCCCCGAGATCTCTTCCAAGTTTAAACTGAAGCAAATGCCACCGCCCGGTTGGTCAAATTTAGCTTCCTCACTTATGGCATTCATTATTTTTTTTACACAATGCTCGGCCACGATAAATAGGATAACCTCGATTTGATCTTCGATGGTAAGACCAAAAAACGAACGGCTTTCCTTGCTTCCGCTTCCTCTCGCGTTAATGATTACATCGCCTGTTGCGCCTGCTTTTCGTGCAGCTTCCACCACATTATCGGTGCATTCAGGTTTTACAATGGCGACCAATAATTTGAATTTCATGGTATTTGTTTTTTAGAAAGGTTTCTATTTTTGCTTTTCCACTTTTTAATGATTGACTTTATTTGGGCATATCCCAGGACGGAAATCATGGGGAATATATTGGCAAAAGCGATCAATCCAAACCCATCAATAGCGGGGTTTCTGCCCGGGATCATGCTGGAAAGTCCAAGTCCCATAGCAGCCACAATGGGTACGGTTACAGTAGATGTTGTTACTCCACCGGAATCATACGCCAAAGCTATTAATTTTTTTGGTGCAAATATGGTTAAAATAATGACCGTTGCGTACCCCGCTAAAATATAATAAAATAATGGGGTGCCCGTGATAATCCGAAAGGTGCCCAGTGCAAGCGCTACCGAAACGCCAACTGCAACGGTATATCGCAAGCCTTTTTGCGAAAGGGTTTTGTCGGAAACCTCTTCTGCTTTGATGGCAACAGCGACCAAGGCCGGTTCCGCAATGGTACTTGAAAATCCAATTAAAGCTGCGAAAATATACATCCAATAATATGATGACCAGTGAGTTGGATTGTCACTCCATTTTTCTAAAAATCCCTCAGAAGCCAATTGTTGCGCCATGGTTTTTCCTATGGGAAATAATGCTTTTTCCAAACCCAAAAGAAAAATGGCCAGACCAAATATTACCAGTACAAAACCCAAAATCATTTTTTTTACATTGTGGATTTTTTGCTTTACAACAAATACTTGAAACAAGACCAATAACGCCGCAATGGGCAGCACATCAATAATGGTGCTTAAAAATACATCCGTAAATTGTGTGAAGGAATTCATTTTACGAGGTTGTTGGGCTTGTTAAATTTAGTGTTTTCAAGTATTTTTTTATGCATCAATTAAAAATGATCATTCCGTACAATAATACAAAAATAATCGGCATGAGGGACGCAAAGGCAATCAATCCAAATCCGTCGATTAATGGACTTCTACCTTTGATGACTTTGGCCAATCCAACACCCAATGCAGCCACCAGCGGGACTGTAATGGTGGAAGTGGTTACCGCCCCGGCATCATAAGCTAAACCGATAATCTCTTCCGGTGCTACAAGGGTAATCAACATAACTATGATATATCCACCAATGATGAGATGATAAATAGGCCAACCTTTTAGAATGCGCAACACGCCAATCAATATGGCAAATCCCACCGAAAAGGCTACGGTTAATCGAAGTCCAAGCGCATAATCGGCTTTGGCTTTTTCGGTGGATGCAATTAATCCTGCCGTCTCCGAAACGCGTGCCGCTTCCTGCGTAACCGCAATAAGTGCGGGCTCCGCAATGGTTGTGGAAAACCCCAATGCAAAGGCGAAAATGAGCAACCAAAATAAACTGCCTTTTTTGGAAAGAGCGTAGGCCATTTGTTCGCCAATGGGAAATAATCCCATTTCCAATCCCTCGATAAAAAGCATTAATCCAACTACGACCATCAAGCTGCCCCACAATACATCAGCCACATCGGGAAAGGGTTGTTGTAAAACCACCAATTGAAAAAATACCACCACCAAAATAATGGGAACCAAATCAAACAAAGCCGATTTCAGTTTCTGGGCGATGTATTTTAAAAATTTTAGCGCAGCATTTCCGTGTCTAATCATGTATAGAATTTGCATACAAAAGTACAGGTGGAAGTTGAGAAATAAAACCGAAACGGTCAATCACGTCAATTACACTCTAAAGCCTTGAAATAATGAAAAAAAAAGGTCGCCCATAAGACGACCATTTTTAATTTCGGAAGGAAAAGATAATTACTGTTGATTGTCAAAAAAGTTGACGAATTGGGCAGGAAGTTTAATATTCGAATTTGATTACAATGAAGCGTGCACCAAAAAACATGATTTTAGTATTTATCCTTACAATGCTTCATAATTTTGCGACGACTTAAAAACAACAAAATAAGAATGACATTAACAATTGAAAACATACTATTGGTTGGGTCTATATTGTTATTTGTCAGCATCGTTGTTGGCAAAACCTCCTATAAGTTTGGTGTTCCCACCCTATTGCTCTTTTTGGCCATTGGAATGTTGGCCGGATCTGATGGGATAGGTGGCATTAGATTTAACGACCCAAAAGCAGCACAATTCATTGGAATTGTTTCTCTTAACTTTATTTTGTTTTCTGGCGGTCTCGACACCAATTGGACATCGGTAAAACCCATTCTTCGCGAAGGACTCGTTTTATCTACCATAGGGGTATTACTAACAGCTGTAACACTTGGAGCATTCGTCAAGCTGGTTACTGATTTCACCATTTACGAAAGCATGCTTTTGGGATCAATTGTTTCATCGACGGATGCAGCAGCGGTTTTCTCCATTTTGCGATCAAAAAGTCTTGCATTAAAAACCAATTTAAGACCTACGCTGGAACTGGAAAGTGGTAGTAACGACCCCATGGCTTATGTACTCACCATTGCTTTTTTGACGCTGGTAATAAACCAAGACCTCGGCATCGCTTCCATCATTCCCCTATTTTTTCAACAAATGATTCTCGGTGGAATTGCTGGCTTTGCCTTCGGACGACTGAGCAAATTCATCATCAATTCTATCAAACTTGATTTTGAAGGGCTTTACCCCGTGTTGGTGATTGCCTTAATGTTTATCACATTTTCCGCGACTGATTTTGTTGGAGGCAACGGTTTTCTGGCTATTTATATATGTGCCGTTTATCTGGGCAATCAAGTTCTGATTCACAAGAAAACCATCCTAAAAATGTACGACGGTTTGGCTTGGCTCATGCAAATCGTATTATTCCTAACCTTGGGGTTACTCGTGTTTCCATCACGCGTTTTTCCCTACATGGGCATCGGATTACTCATTTCAATTTTCCTGATTTTGGTTGCTCGTCCTGTCAGTGTCTTTATTAGCATGATGTTTTTTAAAATGAAACTTCGACGCAGGTTTTATATATCTTGGGTTGGTTTGCGCGGGGCAGTCCCAATAGTTTTTGCGACTTACCCTCTGCTTGCAGGTATTGAAAAAGCGGATGTAATTTTCAATATCGTATTCTTTATTTCGGTTACTTCGGTGCTTATTCAGGGAACCACATTGTCTATTTTTGCTAAATGGATGCACGTTGCCCTGCCGGAAAAAGCAAAACCCATTACCGAAATTGAAAAGCTCATTTTGGAACTTCCGAAATCCTCACTTCAGGAATTTGAAATTTTACCGGATTTTCGCGCCGTCAGCAAAAGAATTGTCGATTTGAATTTTCCAAAATCTGCGTTTATTGTCATGATAAAAAGAAACGGTGAATACATCCGTCCTGGCGGCTCAACTGAGCTTGAATCAAAAGATGTGTTGATGGTTCTGGCAGATAATGAGGAAGATTTTGCTCAAGTAGAGGAATGTCTGTACAAACCTATTAGCAAATAAGAATCCAATTCTTGAGTCCACTCCAAAAAGGAAGGTTTTGGTAGAAAGGGACTTTTTGGAGCAGCCTCATTCTTTGATAAGAACCCGCAAAAGACAAAGATTTCAACCCCGAAAGCTTTCGGAGTTGAAATCAAAGTGTTTATTAAAATAAGTAACGGATTCAAAAACTTTGAATAGCGCAGTATTTGGCATTTTCCTAATTAGGATCTATCCATAAAGGTCAAAGTGGCTAGGTTAGAAAGCTCGAAGACAAGGCTTGCGACCCCGATAGGTATCGGTGAAAAAACAGTGAGTTTACTTAAAGTAAATGACTGGATTTTCAACCGAGCCCTAAAACCTTCGGTAAGGGCAGGCATAACGAAGCTATCGGACTTTATAGACAGACACTAATTAAACTGCTCCCTGGTCAATCATCGCATCTGCAACCTTTATAAACCCAGCAACATTAGCACCGCGAACATAGTCGATGTAACCGTCTTCGAGTTTACCGTATTTTTTACAGTTGGCATGAATGTCTTTCATAATGGTTTGCAGGCGTCCGTCAACTTCCTCACGCGTCCAGTTGAAGCGCAATGAGTTTTGCGACATTTCCAATCCGCTTGTGGCAACACCACCGGCGTTACTGGCTTTGCCGGGTGAGAATGAAACCTTGGCTTTCTGGAATGCACGAACTGCACCGGGCGTACACGGCATGTTTGCGCCCTCAGTAATGGCAGTTGCACCATTTGCGATAAGCATTTCGGCGTCTTTATCGTTGAGTTCATTTTGTGTAGCACATGGCATGGCGATATCTACCTTCTGATCCCAAGGGGTTTTTCCCTCGTGAAATTCACAACCGTATTTGTCGGCGTATTCAGAAATTCTACCTCTTTTTACATTTTTCAACTCCATAAGGAATTGGAGTTTTTCGGTGGTAAACCCATCGGCATCGTAAATATATCCGGAAGAGTCGCTGGCAGTAACTACAATAGCACCGTATTCGAGGGCTTTCTCAATGGCGAATTGCGCCACGTTGCCCGAACCGGAAACGGCGATGCGTTTGCCTTTGAGTTCCTCGCCTTTTTCGCGGAGCATTTCTGCGGTAAAATATACTACGCCGTAGCCGGTTGCTTCCGGACGAATAAGTGAACCACCCCAGTTGAGTCCTTTGCCGGTAAGTACCCCGGTAAATTCGTCCCGAAGGCGTTTGTATTGTCCAAACATATAGCCTATTTCCCGTGCGCCCACACCGATATCGCCGGCAGGTACATCCGTATTAGCACCGATGTGTTTGGCGAGTTCAGTCATGAAGCTCTGGCAAAAGCGCATCACTTCGTTGTCGCTTTTTCCTTTGGGGTCAAAATCGGCACCGCCTTTTCCGCCGCCCATGGGTAGGGTGGTCAGGGCATTTTTGAAAATCTGCTCAAAGCCAAGAAACTTAAGAATAGAAAGATTCACCGAAGGGTGGAACCGCAGACCACCTTTGTAGGGTCCGATGGCCGAATTAAACTGAACGCGAAAACCGCGATTTACCCGAATTTTGCCACTGTCGTCAACCCAGGGCACGCGGAAAATAAATACGCGTTCCGGCTCAACGATGCGTTCCAGGATGTTGGCATTTTTGTACTTCGGCGTTTCTTCCACAATGGGAAGCACCACTTCTACCACTTCCTCTACGGCCTGAAGAAACTCGGATTCGTGTCCGCTGCGTTTCTTCAGTTCTTCCATAAACTGGTCTATTTGTGCTTGATATTTTGACATGCGAGCAATGTTTTTAATTTGTTGGCAAATGTAATCCATAAAAGTTTTTGACGTAAAAATTTACCTCGTCTTTAGACATGCGTATATTTGTTGTTCAATTTTACCCCGGCAATCTTCCACAAGTGTTTTTATACTTGGGATTGCGGCACAATTTCTGATTGTTTTACAGCAGCTGAATTTTTGAAAAATCGTTAAATATCATCGTTATGCGTTACTATCTTTTCCTTCTGACTATGTTGGTTCATACAACTTTCGCGCAAGTAGATTTACGACAACTTCCCTTTACCCCCGAACAGGATGAAATTGTTTTGGACTCAACCCGCTTCGTTATGGATGTTCCGGAGCACATTAATAGCTTAGAAGTAAAAGGTGATTTCTCGGGAAAAATCCATATTTATGGTTCCGATCGAGTGAACCAGGCAGAAATTTTTCTGGTGTATAAACCTTTTAAACAAGATCAACGCGCAATTGGGCTACGCGAAATTTCCGTGGGTACCAATGATAATACAGGCGTAGGGGTGGAGGTGAAAATCGATGAAGGCATGTTGCAAATTTCCCCGGCCAGTGAGCGATATAAAAATAAATACTTTGTCATCGTGGTGCCCGCGCGAATGGATGTGAAAATTGCCGGAACAGGGTTTGGTGGCGAGGTTTTAATTCACGGTATCAACGGTAGAGTTTCAACAGAAAAAATGCAGGCATCTGTGTTTTTGCAAAAAGTGCGGGGCGAAATTTATGTCGAAACCAAGCAAAACATTGAAGTGGTTTTTGCAGAAGCCCCCGAGGAAAGTATATTTTTAAAGAGTCATATCGGACTGGTCGATGTATCTGTGCCTGCAAACGCTTCCCTCAACGTGGAGGTGACCAACGAGCGAATTACCCCGAGAATCTTCTCTGATTTGCCCCTCGAAATGACTGGCGAAAAGAAAGGTTGGCAGCAATACACCCTCAATAAAGGCAAAACCACAATATCCGTAAATGCCCCCTTTGGAAACGTGTATTTGCGTTCCTTTTCGCAAAGCCCATAACCCAAGATATTGTCTTTGATAAGAAAACGCCAGAGACGAGGCTTTCTAGGTTTTTGAATTCAAGGCGCTTATTGGAATAAGTAACTGATTCAAAAACCTAGAGTAACGAAGTATATGGCGTTTTCTTGCAAAGACAAAGTTTTTTCTTAAGGTATCTTAATCAACAATACCCCCAAACCGATGGTTATTTGTGTGTTCTTAATTGAGTCCACTCCAAAAAGGATGATTTCAATCAAAATCGACGCGGAGAGGATTTTTGGACCGGAGCTAACCAAGTTGTTAGTGAGGATTCAAAAATCTACCGACAAGGAAGATTTTGGCAGAAAGGGACTTTTTGGAGCAGACTCTTAATTTATTCATCTAATCACAAAAACCATGAGTGCAAAAACAACCTGGGCCATTGACCCAACACACAGCGAAGTCTCCTTTAAAGTAAAACACCTTGTCATCTCAACCGTAACCGGTTACTTCCGAAATTTTGGTGGAGAATTGGTGGCAGACAACGATAATTTTGACGGCGCATCCGCCTCTTTTTTCGCCGACATCGACAGCATTGACACCAACGTTAAAGACCGCGATACGCATTTAAAATCCGATGATTTCTTCAACGCGGGAAAATTCCCCAAACTCACCTTTGCCAACGGAAGCATGCGCAAAAGCGGAGAAGGCTACAAAATCGAAGGTGATTTGACCATTCGCGACAATACCCAGCGCGTAACCCTCAATGCCGATTTTGGCGGGAAAATGGTCGATGGATATGGGCAAACCAAAGTAGGATTTGAGATTTCCGGAAAAATCAGTCGGAAGGCTTTTGGCCTAAAATGGGATCAAGTAACCGAAGCCGGAGGCGTTGTCGTTGGTGACGAGGTTAAGCTCATCCTCAATGTACAATTTGTTCAAAAATAAACTCTTCAAGAAATACGAGAAGACAAGCTAAACACACCAAAAAGGCCCGATTCATTTCGGGCTTTTTTTATGCCCAAAATTGATAAGCAGGAATCGCTCCGTAACCAGAACCTTTTCAAACACTATTTTAGCAAAAAATATTCGCAATCCATGGAAGCTTTTATATTCTTGTTTTTGGGTCTGGTACTGGGCGGTACCCTCGTTTATCTGTGGCAACGCAATGCCGGAAAGTCAATCAAAGTCGCCTTGGAAAAATCCATTGCAGATTTGCAGCGGGACAAAGCCGTTATTGAAAGCGAAAAAAATGCTTTTGAAAAATCCATTACCGAATTGCGGGAGAAAATCCGACGGGATGAAATTGAAAAAATGGACATGGGTCGTACCATTGCCGGATTGGAATCTGATATTAAAAATTGGCGGGAAAAACTCGTTCAACACCAAGCGGAGTTTGAAAAAAACCAAAAGCAACTCACCGAGCAATTTGAAAATCTAGCCAATAAAATTCTGGAGGAAAAAACAGAAAAATTTACGGTTTCCAACAAGCGCAATATGGATTCCATACTCAATCCGCTAAAAGAAAAAATCACCCTTTTTGAAGAAAAAGTCAGCAAGTCATACGATGCAGAGGCCAAAGAGCGCCATACCCTAAAAGCGGAAATCGTCAAGCTCATGGAGCTCAACAGCAACTTGAATGAAGAAGCCCAAAAACTGACCCGGGCATTAAAAGGGGATCGTAAAAAACAGGGCAACTGGGGCGAAATCATTCTCGATAAAATTTTAGAAAGCAGCGGATTGAAAGAAGGCCGCGAATACGAAACCCAATATTCTACCTCCGACGAAAGCAATGCCCGATTGTATCCCGACGTCGTGGTGAAATTGCCGGACAACAAGCACATCATCATCGATTCCAAAGTATCGCTGGTGGCATACGAACGCCTGGTAAATGCCGAAAATGAGGTGGATAGAAAATTGGCCATTCACGAACATATCATTTCCGTAAAAAACCACATCAAACAACTTTCCGATAAAGATTACTTTAAAGCAAAAGGCATCAAGTCCCCCGATTTTGTGCTCATGTTTATGCCCATAGAATCCTCTTTTGGTGCCGCAATTGAGGCGGATTCTGATGTATTCAATTTCGCCTGGGATCGCCGGATTGTCATCGTGAGTCCAAGCACCTTGCTGGCTACCCTAAAAACCGTCGCGAGTTTGTGGCGCCAGGAAAAACAAAACATAAATGCGGCAAAAATCGCCACCGACGCCGGAAACCTGTACGACAAATTTGTGCTTCTCCTCGGCGACTTGGAAAAACTGGGCAGCCAGCTAAAAACCGTGCAATCCACCTTCGATGGCACCATGACCAAGCTCAAAGATGGTCGCGGAAACCTCATCACCCGAGTGGAAAAACTCCGCAAGTTGGGTGCAAAAGCTTCAAAACAAATTGATATAGATTGGGTGGAAGCTGCTGAAGAAGATTAAATTCACAAACAATACGATTTTTAGGGCGCCAAATTCGGGCTATCCATTCCAAGTCCTCGTGTCCACCCCCGCCGGGTCAGCGGCGTGCGGGGTCTGGCTCGTATCCTCACCAGCCTCCTCAGCTCGCGTCCCGGCTGGCGGTGTCCACTGCGGGCTATCCACTGCTATCCCGGGCGCGAACCTCGGTTGGTGGGGTGGTATTTGGAATAC
>JAFIEY010000035.1 GCA_020832345.1 Cryomorphaceae bacterium
AACCCCCCCCTGACGTCCCACCACCGCACACCGCCCCGCAACCCCCCTCCACCATCCAAACCGCACCCAACCCCAATTCCCGAAACCAACCCCCGACCTCCGACCTCCGACCTCCGACCCGCAAATAACCTCCACCATCCAAACCGCACCCAACCCCAATTCCCGAAAAACAACGATTAAACGATTAAACGATTAAACGATTAAACGCATAAACGCATAAACGATTAAACCCTTCAAATTACGTCCAAAATCTAAACTTATTTCAATAAAATGTCCAAATTCAAAACTTGAAATCGTACCTGCCTCACCTTTTCCTATTCTTTATCCATCTACCGTACGTCATTTGGCGCCATAACCATTCCAGGGGTCCAAATCGGAAATATTTTAACCAGATTTTGCTAAAAATTATCTGGCAAATAAAAACGATAAGAGCAAAGAATAAAACGCCGGACAATCCAAATTTTCCGTAATAACCCAACCCAACACCATAAAAAATTATTATGGAAATTACGGATTGAAAAAGATAATTGGAAAGCGCAGTTTGACCAACTGGGGCAAATATTTTTAATAATTTGGGGCGGTTCATGACGATCAGGGCAATTCCGGCCATAAAGCCAAATGCCAAAGGGGTAACGCCTAAAGTAAAAAACAAGTGATCGAGAAAATTCTTAAGGTTTCCGCTAAAATCATTAAATTTAATTATTGCGAGTAATATGTTGAAAGGTAGCCCGATAGAAATTCCCCAAACCGTTACTTTCCGCAAAAATACTTTATTTTCCAATAAATTGTTTTGCAGAATTTGACGTCCTGCCCACATACCTACTAAAAACAACCCCAGTACTTTAAAAATTCGTCCCTTCATAATGATTAAAGCCAGTCGGTACGCCGGCATAACCACTTGGATTTTTATCCATTGAGAAAAGTCTTCGGTAATAATCCTTGCCGGGTGGGAAAGCCTTGGGATTCCGGTTGATATACTTTCCCGACTGGTAAATTCCAGCTCACCCGCCCGTTCGTGAACAAAATCAAATAGGGGATAATAGTAATAGGTTTTTGTGGCATACATCAGTAACCAATGAAAAATGGGCAAAAGGAACATGAGCAGTGCCAATTTTAATAATCGCTCGTCATTCATATTCCTGAACCAAATTAACACCAACCCCATAATTGCATACAAAGTGAGAATGTCGCCTGACCAAATAAAGACCAAATGTAGGCCTCCGAAAATCATCAACCCCACCATCCTCCGGGTAAAAAATGGCACAAAATTGCGACTGCTTTTGCGAATATTGCTAAATTGAACTGCAAAACCAATCCCAAATAAAATGCTGAAGATGTAATAAAACTTTCCATTCACCAGCACGTACAAAATCACTTCCAAGATCCGGTCTAATTTCGCACTGGAAAAATCATCTGCAACTTTATCCGGGTAATAGTAAACCCCTGATAGATATTGAATATTGATCAGAAAGATAAACAAAATGGCAATTCCGCGCAGAATGTCGAGATATTCAATTCGACTACCGGAGGATACAGGTGCGCTTTTCGTGGTGGTAAAAGGCATTTCTCAATTCATAATTTGTAATTGAATTAATGTGCTTCCAGCCAACTCCCGCCTTCTCCTAAATCAACCTCTAGTTTTACCGAGGTGGAATAGGCGTTTTCCATACAATCTTTTACGAGGGTCTTTAGGGTTTCGAGCTCGTCTTTATAGGCTTCAAACACCAATTCATCATGTACTTGTAATATGAATCTACTTTTTAATCCCTTTTCATCCATTGACTTGTGGATGCGGGCCATAGCGAGTTTTATGATGTCCGCCGCACTGCCCTGAATGGGGGTGTTTACTGCGTTGCGCTCGGCATGTCCGCGAACTACCGGGTTGCGGGAGTTGATGTCGGGTAATGCCCGCTTGCGCCCTAGAAGGGTGGTGACGTAGCCCTTTTCCCTCGCCAATTCAACCTGCTTGTCCATGTAAGACCGAATACCCGGATAAGTTTCGAAATACGACTTGATGAGTTCCGCTGCCTCGCTCCGACTGAGGTTGGTTTGTTGGCTTAATCCAAAGGCAGACACGCCGTAAATTATTCCGAAGTTTACGGTTTTGGCTTGCCCTCGTTGCTCCCGACTCACTCCGGATAAATCTACATTAAAAATATTGGCTGCCGTAGCGGCATGAATATCCAATCCAGCGGCAAAGGCATCGCGCATGGACGTATCCCCGCTCATTTCGGCCATCAATCGAAGTTCAATTTGAGAATAATCCGCCGCTAAAATCACGGTGTCTTCGGAACTGGCCACAAAGGCTTTTCTCACCAACCGACCCTTTTCTGTGCGAATGGGAATATTTTGCAAATTGGGGTTGGTGCTACTTAATCGTCCGGTTGCAGCAACTGCTTGATTAAAAGAGGTATGGATTCGTTTAGTCTGCTTGTTTATCAATTTTGGCAGGGAATCGACATACGTGGATTTTAACTTGCTGAGTTGTCTAAACTCCAGAACCAATCGTACAATTTCGTGCTCGCCCGCAAGTTCAGAAAGCACCTCTTCCCCGGTACTGTACTGCCCGGTTTTGGTCTTTTTAGGTTTGCTTACCAATTTGAGTTTTTCAAACAGAATAACTCCGAGTTGGGCTGGACTGGCCACGTTGAATTTTTCACCGGCAATTTCAATGATTTTCAATTCGGTTTCAGAAATGGTCTTTTCCAATTCTTTTGATAATTCTGCCAATGCCTTTACGTCGATGTGAACACCATTACGTTCCATATCACATAGAACTTCAACTAGGGGAATATCGACATTGTGAAAAACACTTTCGAGCTCGTTTTCCTTGAGTTTTTGTTTTAAAACCTCACTGAGTTGAAAGGTAATATCCGCGTCCTCTCCGGCGTATTCTACTAGGTCAGCTAGGGGAACATGTTCCATGCTACCTTGATTTTTGCCCTTTTTACCGATAAGACTTTCAATGGATTTTGGTGTATATCCGAGTAAATCCTGAGAAACTATATCCATGCTATGCCGACCGTCCGGACGGTAAACGTAATGCGCTATCATGGTATCGAAAAATGGCCCATTTACGCGCAAATCGTAATTTTTTAAAATGGCCATATCGTACTTTAGGTTATGTGCAATTTTTTCCACTTTATCACTTTCAAAAAATGGACGAAGCAGTTCCAATCTAGCTTTTTTATCAGCCTCACTACCTCGAAATGGCACATAATAGGCTTTCCCTTTTTCGTAACTAAAGGCAATTCCGATGAGTTTAGCATCGATGGATACCAATGATGTGGTTTCGGTGTCAAAACATACCGAAGGGTTGTTATTCAGTACTTTGGTTAATTCTTTAATCCCAGCTTCATCGTCAATACATTGGTAAAAGTGATCGACGGATGTGAGGTCGGTTTTGGCGCTTTCTTCCGTATTGCTAAACAGGTCGGGAATTGCGGAAGAGGATTTGGGTTTGTCTTCTATTTTTACCGCATCATCACCGCCATTGACAAATGTTTCGGCAAATCGACGCCATAATGTTCTGAATTCCAGTTCTTCAAAAAGACTTTTCACTTTTTCCATATCAGGTTCGTCTAAGTGAAAGTCGGTGTGATTAAATTTCACAGGCGCGTCTGTCAGGATGGTAGCCAGTTGTTTGGAAAGCAGTGCTTGTTCTTTATTGGCGCGAATTTTCTCGCCCAATTTACCCTTTATTTTATCCGCATTTTCCAATACCCCTTCAAGTGTATCGTATTCGGCTAGAAGTTTGGCCGCGGTTTTTTCTCCTACACCCGGAATCCCCGGAATATTATCCACGGCATCCCCCATTAGTCCGAGCATATCGATGACCTGATCAATGCGTTGGATGTTCCATTTTTCGCAGACTTCCTTTTCACTCATGACCTCCGGGGCGCCACCACCGCGTGCAGGTTTGTACATATATACTTTACCCGGTCGAATCAACTGTCCAAAATCTTTGTCGGGCGTCATCATATAAACGATAAAACCCTCGTCTGAGGCCTGATATGCAAGGGTTCCAATGACATCATCCGCCTCGTAACCCTGGGAAAACATGATGGGAATATTCATGGCCTCCAGTAATTTTTTGATAAAAGGAACAGCGATCTTGATGCCTTCAGGTGTTTCGTTGCGATTGGCTTTATAGGCTTCAAATGTTTCATGACGGGAGGTGGGACCCTCCACATCAAAAACCACGGCAAGATGAGAAGGTTTTTCTCTTTTCATCAAATCCATTAGGGTGGTCGTAAATCCAAAAATTGCCGAAGTATCTAATCCTTTTGAGGAAATCCGCGGATTTCTTGCAAAGGCAAAATAGGATCGGAATATTAAGGCATAGGCATCCAGTAAGAAAAGCTTGTTGTTGTTGTCGGCCATGGTGAGAAATTTAAAGGCACGAATATACAAAGGTTGTGCTGCTTTCTGCAAAGCAGTTTTTACTTTAGCCAAAAAAAATCATGCCTCACGATTTGCAATTTACCCGACGTTTTTTTACCGACTTATCTCTGATGGAATATCACAGGATATTGGTCTTGCGCTGCGCGGTGTTTGTCGTCGAGCAGGATTGTCCGTACCAAGATGTTGACGAGCGCGACCCGGAAAGTCATCACGTATTAGGAACCAACGACAAAGGGGAAGTCATGGCTACGGCTCGCATTGTGCCACCCGGTTTGCGGTACGATGATGTTTCGATTGGTCGGGTTGTGGTGGACAAAAGGTATCGAAAAACAGGTGCTGGTCAGGATTTGATGCACTTTACCGTTTCGGAAACTTACGCGGTTTATGGTCGGATTCCCATCCGTATTTCTGCACAAGCCTATTTGGAAAATTTTTATAGAGGTCTCGGTTTTAAACCTACTGGCAAACGATATTTGGAGGATAATATTCCTCATTTGGAAATGCTAAAAAATCCAGTTGAGTAATTTTTCTGTCCATTTTTTATATGGAGGATATCGCAGCGGAATATCGATAAGGGTATTGCTGCTGTACACCGATTTTTTATGGCTAAAACAGTCGATACTGAACTTTCCGTGATAATTTCCCATGCCACTTTCACCTACGCCGCCAAAGGGCAGTTCGCTATTTGCAAGGTGCATAATAACGTCGTTAAAAACCAATCCGCCACTTGAAGTTTCATTTTCAAAACGCCTTTTCACCGAGTTTTTATTGGTAAAAATGTACATGGCTAGGGGTTTGGGGCGTGCATTGATAAAGTAAATGGCTTCATCAGCATCAGAAACTGGAATGATGGGCAATACGGGGCCAAAAATCTCTTCTTCCATACTGGGATGGTCTGCCGCTTCTATAATGATAGGACTTGGGGGAATGTAACGATTGGCTGGGTCACATTTGGCTTTGTTTGGCAGCATGGCAGAAATCCTGTCGAAGTGATGGTTCGAAATAATCCTTCCGTAATCTGAACTTTTTTTAGGGTCACTGCCAAAAAAATCCTCGATGTATTTTTCCAGTAATTTTACAAATTCACGACAATGGCTTCGGTGAATTAAAACGTAATCGGGTGCAATGCAGGTTTGTCCCGCATTGATGAATTTTCCCCATGCCACACGTTTTGCGGCCAGTTTTAAATTGGCTTTTTGGTCGATATAGGTTGGACTTTTTCCTCCGAGTTCCAAAGTTACCGGAATAAGATGATCAGCCGCCGCCTTCATCACAATTTTTCCAACTTTGGTGCTTCCTGTAAAAAAGATGTGATTCCACGGAATTTCCAAAAGCGCTTTGGAAACCTCAATACCACCGGTAACGACGGCAACATGCGACTCGTCAAATGCTTCCCGAATGATTTTTGCCACAACCTTTTCAGTGGCGGGAGAAAGTTCAGAGGGCTTTACTGTAACGACATTTCCCGCTGCTATAGCCCCCACCAATGGCGCCATCACCAATTGAAAGGGGTAATTCCACGGCGCAATGATCAGACTAACACCTAAAGGTTCGGTTATGATCTTACTGCTTCCCGGGCCTGTAATATGGATGGGCGTGGCAACCTTTTCGGCAGCTGTCCAGGATTCCATATTAAAAATCATATCCTTAATTTCCTTTCGCACATAACCGATTTCCGTCGCAAGGGCCTCAAATGAAGATTTGTGTAAATCATCATAAAGGGCTTGGGTAATTTCCGCACTGTACCGATCGATGGAAGCGTTTAGTTTTTTGAGTGCTTTTTTCCGAAACGACAAAGGACGAGTAACTCCACTGTGGAAATATGTCCTTTGTCGATCGAGGTGAGTCTGAAAATTTATTTTCATTCTAGGTTTTTAAAAAATTACCCTTCAAAGTCGTACCCATTCGCTTCAATTAAATCATCCGCAATAACATCGCGAATTTCTTTGGGATTGATGGGAGATGGATATTTGATGAATCGCTTTAATCCCATGAGCATAACGCGTTGTTCGTCTCCGCTAGCAAAGCTGTAAATGGCTTCCCTTCCGGCAAAACCGGTGCGCTCCACAGCTTGATACATGGTCAGTTGGGCTTTCGCAATGGCAACCTTAGCTTCTTTTTCGCCACGAAGTTCCATGATTTTTTTTGCCCGTAACAACGCTGATTCAGCTATGTAGGTTTGAATGACCATATCGGCGACACTCATCAGAACTTCCTGTTGATCCTCGAGCTCCATACCAAAATGTTCGGCGGCCTTGCCGGAAACCATTAATACTGATTTTTTTAATCCTTCCAAAATATGGGTTTCCATTGAAAGAGGTTCGGAATAATCGGGTGCATCAAAAGATGGAATTTCCATGAGTTCCTTACCAACCTTCATGGCCGGCCCCATTAGGTCGAGTTCGCCTTTCATGGCCCTGCGAAGCAACATTCCGACAATCAACATACGATTAATTTCATTGGTTCCTTCGTAAATTCTCGATATTCGAACATCGCGATAAGCGGCTTCCATAGGCGCATCGGCAGAGAATCCCATGCCACCGTAAATCTGAACCCCTTCATCGGTGACGAAGCTGGAAGCCTCGGATCCGTAAACTTTTAAAATAGCACATTCCACGGCAAATTCTTCGACGCCCTGCAAGTGGGCCTTTTGAGGATCCATTTCTTTTTCAAGACGCTTGATGTTATTTTCAATGTCTTGACCGGCGCGATAACACGCGGCTTCACTGGCAAATGTACGGGCACTCATTTCCGCCAATTTCTGACGAATGGCGCCAAATGAACTGATGGGTTTGTTGAATTGATGGCGTTCATTGGCATATTTTACGGAAAGGTCAATAACGCGACGATTTGCATCAAGGGTGGCAGCAGCCAGTTTGATTCGACCTACGTTGAGACTGTTCATCGCGATTTTAAAACCACCACCCCGCTCACCGAGTAAGTTATCTGCCGGAATTTTGCAGTCGTTGAAAAATACCTGACGAGTAGATGAGGCGTGGATGCCCATTTTATTTTCCTCTTCGCCAAAACTCATGCCTTCAGTTCCGCGTTCAACGATAAAACCTGTTATGTACTTATCGTCTTCAATTCTTGCAAAAACAATAAAGACATCGGCAAAACCGGCATTGGAAATCCACATTTTTTGTCCGGTAATGGAATAGTGCTTCCCGTCGTCACTGAGTACAGCTTTTGTTTTTCCGCTATTGGCATCTGAACCGGCACCGGGTTCGGTAAGACAATATGCACCTGTGTATTCCCCGGAAGCGAGTTTGGGTAAATACTTTTCTTTTTGCGCTTCGGTACCGTAAAATAAAATAGGTAATGTGCCAATGCCTGTATGTGCACCAAAAGCGGTAGAGAGTGAACCGGAAACACCGGAAAGTCGGTCACAAACCAGCATCGAGGTGTTGAAGTCCAGTCCCATACCCTGATACTTTTCGGGCACGGCAATACTCAACATGCCCATTTCACCGATTTTTTTCATCAACGATTTCGTCCATTCGTAATCTTTTTTCTCAAAACGTTCGCGCTGGGGCGCTACTTCCTTATCTATAAATTCCCGACAAGTTGCGGCAATCATTCGCTGCTCTTCACTAAATGATTCCGGAATAAAAATTTCGTCTGGTGAGAAGTTTTTGATGAGAAATTCGCCACCGCGGAGTTGATTTTCTTTTGACATGGTTTCGATAATTTTTCGTTTTAATGTTTGAGTCTGCTCTAAAAAGTCCCTTTCTGCCAAAATCTTCCTTGTCGATAGACTTTTGAATTTTCACTAACAGCTGGTTAGCTCCGGCTCAAAAATCCCCTCGATTTTGATTGAAATCATCCTTTTTAGAGTGGACTCATGTTTTTTAAGTTTTCAAACAAAGCGGATTTTTTATCAAAACCATAAATGGCTTCGGAATTTTGACCCCTCTGTTTTAAGACTTCAAATATAAAAAATATTATGCATGCATAGTATTTTTTGTTGAGTTTTTATTAATATTTAACGATTGGAATTCGTTTAATCAATTTATATTGGGTCAAACTCGATTTAGTTTACGTATTTAAAATTTAATTTGTAATTTAGTGAGCTGAAATTTGATGTGCAAAATGAAGCTGTTTGTTAATGTTTACGTGGTAATTAAATAGGCGTTTTACTTGATTTTTTATGCATAAATTTTTACTGATCTCTACTTTAGTGTTTTGTTTTCTCAGGGTACATGCGCATGAGGGTAATCCGGTTTTTATTGCAAATGAAGGGCAATGGGCTGAAGATTATGCATTGCGCACGGAAATGGTTAATGGTCAAATATATTTTCATACCAACCGAATTCTCTTCCAGCTGACAGATCCCCGTGTTAAATCTCACATTCACGCGCACCACAAATATCCTGATGATCAGGATGGCTTGGCCTACTCCATCGATGAAAATGGAAAAATGGTGGTGCCTGAGCACACATATCAGGTGAGTTGGGTAGGTGGCAATAAACGACCTGAGGTAATCGCGGAGCGAAAACTCAATTATCATCACAATTATTTTATTGGTGTGGATAAGCGCAAATGGAAATCCAAGGTCGGTGTTTACAGAAGAGTACGTTATGCTGGAATTTATTCCGGGATTGATATGCGTTGGTACGGGGAAAAGGAAACTTTAAAATACGATTTTCGGTTGGATGTAGGAGCTGATCCCGGACTAATTGCAATGAAGTTTGACTTCTTAGACTCATTACAGATTATAGATGGAAAATTACACCTATTTACTTCACTGGGGAAAATTGTAGAGCAAAAGCCTTTTGCATATCAGGTAAAAAATGGTGTTTACATCAAAGTCGATTGTCAATTTGTTTTACAGGACAATATTTTGACTTTTCAATTGGGGAAATACGATCCGGATTACGAATTGGTCATTGACCCATCTATTGTTTTTTCATCCTTTACAGGTTCCGTTGCCGATAACTGGGGATTTACCGCTACTTATGATCACGAGGATGCAATGTATGCCGGGGGTATGGTTTTTAATATGAATTACCCCACCAGTACGGGCGCTTACCAAACGACCTATGGCGGGGGGAACACAGATGTTTCAATTTTCAAATTCAGTCCCGACGGTACCGCCATGGAGTATTCAACCTTCCTAGGGGGCAATAATTCCGAGCAACCCCATTCCATGATCGTGACCCCGGATAAGGAGTTGGTCGTATTCGGTACGACTTCATCATTAAATTTCCCGACTACAACTTCGGCGCATCAAACGACATTTGGCGGAGGGGGTCTTTTTACCTTGCCAGGTTATACCTTTAATAATGGTTCGGATATTTTCATCACCAAATTTGATTCAACCGGTTCAGCACTTTTGGGTTCCACCTTCTATGGAGGCTCCGCCAACGACGGCATCAATTTGGATCTCATTCGCAATTATGGCGACTATGCCCGCGGTGAAGTTTTTCTGGATTCGCTGGATAATGTCTATATCGCTTCCATGACCAATTCCGCAAATTTAACATTGCCCAATGCTGCATTTTCAACTTATGGAGGTGGCTCCGACGCCATTTTACTCAAATTTTCACCCAACCTAAACACCCTTTTATGGGGCACATACTTCGGTGGATTTAATCACGATGCAGCCTATAGCGTCCGAATTTATCAACAGCGGGTATATATCGCAGGAGGAACCCTTAGTCCCGATATACCCGTGGATAGTAGTAACCCCGGCTACTCCATTACGCATAATGGAAATATCGATGGGTTTATTGCCAGATTCAATATGACGAGTGGCGCTTTTGAAGGCAGTACATATTACGGAACGGGGCAGTACGATCAAATATTTTTTATCGATACGGATAGAATGGGTAGCGTTTATGCTTTAGGCCAAACCAAGGGCGTAATCCCCATGTCTTCCGGAAAATACGGACAATCAGATGGAAAGCAATTTATCACTAAATTTAATGAAGACCTAACCTCCGTTTTGTGGAACACCAACATAGGAAATAGCAACGGCGATTTGGTTTCACCCTCGGCATTTGAGGTGGATAATTGTAACGCCATTCTCTTTAGTGCCTGGGGAGGTGTTAGTAACAATCCCTCGCCATTTTTTAATAATCTTGTGCCTGAACAAAACGGATTTACCAACGGATTACCCGTTACCCCAAACGCCTTCCAATTGAATACAGACGGAAGTGATTTCTATTTTTGTGCTTTGGCTGCAAATGCAACTGCACTCGAATTTGCAACTTTTTTTGGTGGTACTGCTAATGAACATGTGGATGGAGGCACCAGTCGGTTTAGTCCTAATGGTATTATTTACCAAGCAGTATGTGCAGCTTGTGGGGGTGGAACAGGCAATACCTTTCCAACTACGCCCGGTGTTTTTGCCCCAAACCGTCCGTCGAGTACAAACTGTAATAAGGCGGGTATTAAAATTGACTTTAACCGATCCGTTGAGGCCAATGCCAATGTCGATATTTCCACCGAATTGGATTCGTTGTGCAATGGTTTTATGGTCAGCTTTGGTAATGCCAGCAACAATGCCAATGGATATTTTTGGGATTTTGGCAATGGAGTAACTTCAACGGATTCTGCACCGACCGTGCTTTTTGTGGGCCCCAATGTTTATACCGTCATGCTCGTAGCCATGGACACCAATTGCAATCTTTTTGATACTGTGTATTTGCAAGTTCCGGTAGAGAGTTTTATCAACCCCGTCGCGGCGGTAACAGTTGATTATAATGATTGTGACCCACAGCGATTTGCGCAATTTAGCATAGATACAACTTTAGCGGATTATATCGAATGGAATTTTGGTGATGGCAGTGGAGTCATATTTGATTCGGTGCGAGATACAACTCATGTTTACCCGGGACCCGGGGTGTATTCTGGTTATATGGTTGCACATGATTCCATTTGTGGACAAACTGATACTGTATTTTTCTCAATAGAATTTATTGATTTGCAATTTGACTTTCCCGAAGTCCGCTTTGAAGCGGAAGAGTGTAAACCATTGAAATTAACGGGAAGGATGGATATAAGTGGCTTAGAACCCAATCGATATACGGTTGAGTGGTACTATGATGGAAATGTAGCCAGCGGTAGTTTTGTGGAAATGAACTTTTCAAGTGGTGGGTTTTTCACAGTGCGCATTGTTGTTTATGATGGCGTTTGTAATACTGAGTATGAAAAGGAATATGATGTAAAAATTGAAGCTTCCGCTGAGGAGTTGCAAATCCCCAATACATTTACGCCAAACGGAGATGGTAAAAATGATGTATTTACCGTTTTGGGAGATCCATGCATTGAGGACGCTGCTCTGTTTATTTACAACCGTTGGGGTCAGGTTATGTTTGAAACCCGACAACCATTTGAGGTTTTTTGGGACGGTTATTTTGAGGGCAACTATGCTTCGCCAGGTGTGTACTACTATTTATATGTTCAACAAGAACTGGAATTGAGGGGTACTATTCATTTGTACAGATAGGTTTGTTCAATTTTTTTATTGCGAATGTACAGAGCTAAGGTGTCGGTGGGTAATTGATTCAAATTTCCCATCTCGCAAGGCTTCCCTCATCAAGTTTGCCCGACAAGCCGCGCTGGTGGTTGTACCATCCAACGATCCCAATCATTGCCCCATTGTCGGTACAATATGAAAAAGGCGGAATATAGGTTTGTTTGCCATGTTTTTTACCAAAAGATACAATTCGATTCCTGAGTTCGCTATTTGCGGAAACGCCACCCGCAATGGCGATGTGATCGATTCCGGTCTTCTCAACGGCGCGTTCGAGTTTTTCCATGAGTATATCGACAATGGTAAACTGAATGGAAGCCGCTAAATCATTTAAATTTTTGGTCACAAAATCGCTGTCTTTTTGCTGGTTATTTTGCACCGTATATAAAAAGGATGTTTTTAATCCACTAAAGCTAAAATTTAAGTCTGGGATATTTGGCCGTCCAAAGGTGAATGCGTTCGGATTTCCGGATTTAGCATATTTGTCGATTAAGGGGCCACCGGGGTAGGGTAATCCCATTATTTTTGCGGCTTTGTCAAAGGCTTCACCGGCTGCATCATCTATGGTTTGCCCCAATAATACAAAATCATACGGGCTGTCAACCCTTACGATTTGAGTATGTCCTCCGGAAACGGTCAGGCATAAAAAGGGAAATTCTGGATTGCGCGAATCCACATTCTCAATCATGTGCGCGAGGATGTGTGCACGCATGTGGTGTACATCGTAGAGGGGAATGTCGAGACTTTGTGCCATGGATTTAGCAAAAGCGCCGCCCACGAGCAGAGCTCCCAATAATCCCGGACCTTTGGTGTAGGCAATTCCGTCCAACTGATTTGCAGTAATCCCAGCTTTTTTAAGGGCTTGGTCAATAACGGGCACGATATTTTCTTGATGTGCACGAGAGGCCAACTCAGGCACTACACCGCCGTATTCACGATGAATGTCCTGATTGGCTGTCACGTTTGACAAAACTCGACGATCAACCAATACGGCTGCCGAAGTATCGTCGCATGAAGATTCAATGCCTAAGATGTACTTTTGCCCATCCATTTTATAAGATGTTATTTTTGTAATTCGCTTGTTGACTGTTTGTGTTGCAAAGGTACAACGGGGTTTATCACTGATTTTCGAGTAAGCCATATATATCTGTGAAGAAGTTTTTTCGGCGCTTTTTGCGCGTAATTTTTGGAACCATATTATTCCTACTCTTGGGGTTGGGGATTCTTGCTTATTGGCTGAGCTTACCTTCTACCCATACGTATTTGGCCAATAAGGGGATTGAGTGGTTGGAATCAAAGTTTGATGTTTCTGTGCAAATTGAAACTGCACAGGTTCGCTTGCCCAATTTACTTCAGCTAAAATCCTTGCTGATTTCCGATGAATATCGTGATACGCTTTTCTATGCACCCAATTTTGAGGTACGTGTGGGGCGATCTACAAAAACCAATATCGTCCTTCGAAAAGTAAACATAGAGGAACCCTATATCCGGATGATGCTTCCAGAGGGTGATACGGTTAATAATTGGCAGGTTTTTATTCAGAAATTTATACCCAAAACCGATCCCGATACAAATATAATTTTCTCCATTGATAAAGTTGAAATGAGTGGGGTACATTTCAAAAAATACCTTTCACCCGAAGAAAGGCAGTTTAACTTCTGGAACAGCCATATCGAACTATCGGGTTTTGTTTATCACAACGGCAGGGTGGATGCGAATCTTGACAGTATTGCTTTTACAGGTAAACGATTACAACTCAATCACCTTGGAGGAAAATTCAAATATAAAAAGGATAAAGGCGTGTATTTGTCGGATATGCATCTGCAAACCGAAAAGTCGGAGATTTTTGCAAATTTAGGCCTGGAGGTTGACAGCAATGCCGATTATAATGACTTTGTCAATCGTGTGCGATTACAAGCTGAATTTGAAGATGTTAAAGCGTCTTCTCAAGAGTTTATGCGGTTTTTTGATAAATTCCCCAACTTGGACGACTTTGTATTAAGTGGAAAAATTTGGGGAAAAATAAATGATCTGGAAGGAAGAGATGTTCGCTTCCGGTATGGTGCAAACACCAGTGGTGTAGCGGATCTCACTTTACAAAACATAGCAGAAGAGGACATGCTTTTCGCCAATTTTGGTTTAAAGTACTTTCGTAGTAATTACGAGGAGTTTCACCGATTGATGAAAGCGCTTACAGGTGAGGATATATCCTTCACCAAACCTTACTTGCCAACCTTCACTTTTGCAGGGGAATTTGTCGGTGATTTAGAATCATTTCGCAGTGTTGGAACATTGCACACGGAAGATGCTACATTGGATTTGGAGTTGGACTTTGACGCAGTAAATAAGCCGCTTATAAACGCATCGTATAAAGGGCAGGTAAAAGGACGGGGTGTTAATTTGCGAAAAATTTCCGGAATAGACGATTTTGGAACAGCCGATTTTAATGCCCGTATCGATGGTAAGGGACTGACACTAGATCTTTTCTCCGCAAAAATTAAGGGTGAAGTGAAACGAGTCGCTTATCAAAATTACAATTATAAAAACATTTCACTGGATGGTCAGTTTGAGGCATTATTTTTTGATGGTCAATTGAAAATTAAAGATCCAAATTTAGATTTACAATTCGATGGAACCGCTGATTTTACAAAGGAAAACTTTCGCCTAGATTTTATTGCATTAATCAATAATGCAGATATATTTGGACTAGGATTTTATGCTGACGACAGTATATACTTGGTTAATGGTGAGGCATTTGTAAACCTTGCGAGGAACGTCGATGGAGAATGGGTTGGAGAGGCTCGATTGTCCGATTGTTTAATTCAGCGCAGTAGAGGGGTGTATTTCTTTCGGGATATTACCGCTTCTTCTTATGAAAAAGGAAGTCAAAACGTACTCTCTGTTCAAGCTGATTTCATAGAGTTTCTCGCCACTTGACGTTTTAAAATTGTAGATTTATTCCAATCATTGAAAATCGCTTTACTACAAAAGAGCTCTTACCATGAATTAGACGAAGAAGACACAGATGTTGCTTTTTCTTTAGATATGAAATCCGGGGATACCCGTTTACTCACCGATTTGTTTCTACCCGAATTATATCTTAGCCCGGGCACTGAACTCATGATTCGACATCGTTTGGACGGAAATAATACACAGATTAAACTTGAAAGCCCTGGGGTTTTATATGGTGATATGGAAGGGAGAAATATTAAAACGGATGTTGTTCTTGGGGATAATTCTCCATTAAATATTCAGGTAGAAAACTTGAAACTAGGGAAATTTGATTTTCAATCCTTGGCCTTTTATGGCAATCTACACCCGGATTCGCTGCATTTTGATTTTAAACTGGGCATTGATGAAAATGTTGGAGGTATCATTCACTTACGCGGCGATGCGGTACAGGTAGATACCAATAAATTGGGGGTTTGGTTTTTACCAACTGATTGGTACATTGGCGAGGGGATTTTTTCCATCGCTTCCGACAACGCCTTTTTTATCAGCAAAGATGGAATTAGTGTGCAGGATTTTGAAGTAGTTTCCGAGGGCAGAACCATGAAGGTAAATGGTTATGTCTCCAAATCACCTTATGAAATTCTTCGTGTTCAGGTTGAGAATTTTTCCGTTGACATTTTTAATTTTCTCTTAACCAATTCTGGTTATCAATTGCATGGATTGTTGGAAGGCGAAATCATTTTGAATAGTTTATTGGAAAAACCTCGTTTTGCCTCCAATCTCAAAATCGATAGTTTATATGTCAATGAAGATTGGTTGGGTAATTTGTTTATTGATTCGGAGTGGTATATCAGCGATATGTTTATCGATCTCGATGTTCATCTCGACCGCGGTAGGCTTCGCACACTTGTAATTGAAGGACAATACTTTCCCGATGCAGATGGAGAAAATCTCGACCTGAAACTCATCATGGATAGGTTTAGGATTCATCCATTTACGAATTTGCTCACGGCTTTTACCGATAATGTCCGTGGAGTAGCCAGTGGACAGGTGGCAGTAAAAGGTCGTCTCGCTCGTCCGTATTTCGAAGGTGAGCTGCAAGTGCCCAACCTCGGTTTATCAGTTCCTTACCTAAATACGGATTACAATATCGAAGGTGCGCCAATTATTCGATTTTCCGAAAAACAAATTTTTATTCCCCAAGCACAGGTTCGAGATTCAAAAGAAGGTACTTTAGGTACCGTTCGCGCTGATTTAAGGCACGACTTTTTTACCGACTGGCAAATTGATGTTCACATAGATGCCGATAGACTTCTATTATTGGACACCGATATTTCTCTCAACGATTACTATTTTGGAAAAGCATTTGTCAGTGGGGAAATTGATATTAAAGGACCTACTTCAGATTTGAAAATGCTGATTGATGTCAAAACCAATAGAGGAACTCAATTTTTTATTCCGGTGGATGGTCCGACAGAAGTCAATCCCATGGGATTTGTTGACTTCGTTGAGCCTGCCAAGGAAAATGAAGAAAAGGAATCGCCTTTCCGGGTGGCCAAAGTTGAGGATAGTGGTTTGGAACTACAATTTAATATTGATGTTACACCTGATGCGGAGGTCATACTTATTATGGATCAGCGGACGGGAGAAAATATTCGTGGTAATGGTCGGGGCAAGCTGAGACTCAATTTAGACCCACAAGGAAATATATCTTTATTTGGAAATTTGGAAATTAACAGGGGAGAGTATCTCTTTACCTTGGGCGGATTGGTGCGCAAAAGGTTTTTTATTGAACCCGGTGGTAGCATTTCCTTTAATGGAGACCCCTATGAAGCCATGTTAGATTTGTCATCAAAATACGTGACCCGAACTTCTCTGAGTGGTGCTGTGGCCGATCCAACCTTGGCCTCGGTGCGAACGGAGGTTAATCTGTATCTACACCTTCAAGGGCCTATGCTCAATCCCGAAATCAAATTTGATATTAAACTTCCCAATGTAGCGCCCGGCATTCAGGCGGAGGTGGCCGACCGGTTTGCCGACCCCAATAGATTAACCCAACAGGCTTTTTCACTGTTGGCGCTCAACTCATTTTACGCAGATGATTTAGGCTTGGATGCCCAAGTGGCAGGTGGACTCACCAATACGACTTTTGATGTATTTGCCGGACAGGTCAACAACTTTCTTTCCCAATACGTAAAAGTGGTAGATATTGCGGTGAATTACACCGGGGAAGGAGCAACCGGTGCAAGTCAGGAGGAGTTTGAAGTGGCCGTTTCCCGTCGGTTGATGGATGACCGGGTGAGTATAAATGGAGTGGTGGGTGTGCCGCTTGGCGCCAATCAAAACCAACTCGCAGGTGATGTGGAGGTAGAAGTGATGCTTACGGAGGACGGTCGGGTAAGGGCAAAGGCATTTAACCGATCATATCAGAACAATTTTATTATCGAGCAAACCGGACTATACTCACAAGGGGTTGGACTTTTTTACCGTACCGATTTTAACCGCAGACGGGAATTGCTTCGGCGTATTTTATTTTTGGAAAAACAGAGACAGGATGAAGAAGCGGATGAAGAAGCGGATGAAGAAGCGGAAGAAGAAGTTGAGGAAGAGTAGGAGGTAATGCTAAAATTATTCAATTATTGAGTCTGCTCCAAAAAGTCCCTTTCTGCTAAAACCTTCCTTGTCGTTAGACTTTTGAATCCTCACTAACTGCTGGCTAGCTCCGGTTTAAAAATCCCCTCGATTTTGATAGAAATCATCCTTTTTGGAGTGGACTCATTATTTATCTGAACAATCCTGAACCGTCTTTTCTAACATGGTTACGTCAAATCCCTTTTCGGTAAGTTCATTGAGTATGATTTGATATGTATCCTCATCCATTGTTCTCTCCCTCGAAAGAATCCATAAGTATTCCCTGCTTTGGGTTCCAACTAATGCGTATTCGTATTGTTTGCCCAGACCAATTATCCAGTAATCACCTTTAAAAGGCCAAAAAAACTGCACTTTTAGTTTGGTGTTTTTGCCGGGGTTTTGCACAAATGCTTTTCCCGTAACGGAAGATGTTTTGCCGTCAAGGCTATCTTTATTACATTGGTTATACACTTCGATATATCCGTCTTTTGGGGTGTATGTTGCCGATGTACAAAAACAACCCTTTTGAAACCGCTGGGGAAAACTGGCAATCTCGAACCATGTTCCGGAATATTTTTCTAGATCTACAAAATCGACAGTTTCCAGAGGTGGTTGGTTGGATTTGCAGGCACTCATGAGTATTGTGATGAGAAGTAGGCGTGAAATTTTATTCATTGGAGTCTTCTTTTTTTCGGTAAATATAGTTGATTTTCATGTCGTGACCACCCACATTTGATTTTTCATCTTTTTCTTTTTCTTGCGCCTCTTTTTTTAATTGCTCCTCCGTTTTCCAATAATCTAATTGATCTAGTAGTGCTTCTTCGCCCGGATCCCATTCGTGACGATTTTTTTTCCAAAAATGCCTTTGAACGTGAATTGGATTGTTGTTTCGCAGCCAAAGCGCGGTAATCAAACCCACAATGCTGCCGGACAAGTGAGACTCCCAACTGATATGATCCTCGATGGGAAAAACACCCCAAACCAAGCTGCCGTAAAGGAAGGCGACCAAAAGCGAAAGCGCGACGAGTTGGGGATGCCCCCGAAAAATGCCCGAGAAAAAAATAAAAAAGGCAAAAGCATAAACCATTCCGCTGGCTCCGATGTGGTAATTAGGTTGTCCGATAAACCAAACTGCAATACCGGTTGCTACCCAAGCCAACAGGAAAATTTTTCGCGCTGCATCGGGATAAAAGAGCCCGATGCCAACACCGAGAACCAACATGGGAAAGGTATTAGAAATCAAATGACTTAAACTACCGTGAAGAAAAGGATGGAAAACGATGCCTCGTAATCCGACCGGGTCGAGGGGCAGAATGCCGAAGGTGTATAAATCTAAAAACCATTTGGTGTCTATCCAGAACACCAACCACATAATCATGACAAATATCAGGGGCGTGGTCCAGTAATTTTTTTGTTGCGTGGGCATAATCGGTAAATTTACACTTTTCTGGTTAATCCAGGATAATTGGCATTTTCTCGCAAAGACAATTTACAAAACACGGTTTTGTGTTTTGTACATTTGCTCGGCAAAAATATTACGATGCATCAAAAACCACTGGCCGAAAGATTGCGCCCCAAAAACCTCTCCGAATTTGTCGGTCAATCCCATTTAATTGGACCGGGAAAGCCGCTTCGGAATATGATTGACCACGGAACATTACCCTCAATTGTGCTGTGGGGGCCGCCCGGGGTTGGGAAAACCACATTAGCATTCATCCTTTGTCAATCACTCGATAGAAAAATTCACCACCTGAGCGCCGTGACAGCAGGGGTTAAAGATATTCGCGCCATTGTGCAAAGTAGTCAGTCGGGCGGACTTTTTGGCGGAAAAGCACCTGTCATTTTTATCGACGAAATTCACAGGTTCAACAAAAGCCAACAGGACAGTCTGCTGCACGCGGTGGAAAAAGGCGAGATTGTCCTCATTGGCGCGACGACTGAAAACCCGTCTTTTGAACTCAATAATGCCTTGTTGTCCCGCTGTCAGGTTTTTACCCTTGAAGGCTTGGAAGCGGATGATTTGGTCAACATGCTCAATCGCGCAGTGACGACCGATTCTGTGCTCAAGTCCATCCCGGTTGAACTTAAGGAAACCGAAGCTCTGATTGCATTCGGATTGGGAGATGCAAGAAAAACTTTAAATAACTTAGAGCTTTTGGTTCACCATCACAGCGGAATTGGTTCATTGATTGTGACGAATGCTTTGGTAGAGGAGGTCTGTCAGCAAAAAGTACCCGCTTATGATAAAAATGGAGAAAACCATTACGACATCATTTCAGCATTTATAAAATCTGTTCGCGGAAGTCATGTTCAGGCATCCTTATACTGGTTGGCCCGTATGCTCAAAGGGGGAGAAGCGCCGGTCTTTATCGCCAGAAGATTACTGATTCTTGCCAGTGAAGATATAGGTTTGGCAAATCCAACTGCTCTGGTGATGGCCAATGCCACTTTTGATGCTGTTCATAAGCTCGGGATGCCGGAAGCACGCATTCCCCTTTCCCAATGCACCATTTATTTGGCGACCTCTCCCAAGAGCAACAGTGCGTATATGGCCATAAATAAGGTCATGGCAGAAGCCGATAATACTTTGAATTTACCGGTGCCATTACATCTGCGCAACGCACCTACCCAATTGATGAAAAATCTTGGATACGGAAAAGATTATAAATATCCCCACGATTACCCGGGCAATTTTGTGGAACAAACCTATCTCCCTCCAGAAATTGAAGAAAAAATCTGGTATGAACCGGGTAAAAACGCCAAAGAAGTGACTATGCGTAATACTTCACCCAAAAACCTGAAAAACAAAATGTAGCTATTTTTTTAACTTTTAAAGTATTGTTAATACGTCGATGATTTTAACATAAATTCGCTAATATATTGTTACTTTGCAACCGAAAAGTAAAACCGAAAAGTGAATGAAGTCGTATCGTCGTTTTTTCCTGCTTATTGCCTTAGCTACTGTAGGTGTTCTGACGTTACAGATCTTACTTATTTTGGGTTCACAAACATTGTATGAGGAGGGGTTTAACCGCGATGTTTCTGATGCGATAACCAAGGTATCGTATCAGTTGGAATATGATCATGCCCGACAAATGATTAAGAAGTTCGACGACTCGTCGAGTACTGATTACCCCAGTCGATCGGGAAAAAGAATCAAACACGATTCTGACCGGAACTTCTTCGAGCAAGCCTTGGTCATGAGACGTTTGAGTCGTTTGGATTCTGTGGTAATAGATGAACAAGACCGGGAATCCCTCAGAGAAGAGCAGCAACTAGAGAAGCGCATCAATATGCGTGAAATTGATTCTCTCCTCAAGCGCGAATTTTCCCAAAAAGCCCTGCCACGACAGTTTGAGTTTGGCATCGTAGAACGCGATAAACTCACAAATTTTCACACCCTGGATTTTGAATTTGAAAAAGCAAAATCCCAATTTCGAACTTTGCTTTTTCGACACGACTATTATCCGCCCAGTCGAACTTGGCTGTACGTCTATTTTCCCAATAAAGATAGATTTGTTTTAAGGCGATTACTTATCGTGTTGGGACTGAGTTTATTGTTGATGGGCGTATTGGTTTACGCCATGCTTTATACCATTCGACAATTGATACAGCAAAAACAAATTAATACGGTGAAAACTGATTTCATCAATAATATGACCCACGAGTTTAAAACGCCTATTGCTACTATTTCGCTAGCAGTAGATGCTTTATCCAACGAAAAAATTTCCTGTGATCAGGAAAGAATAAAGTATTATGCCAATCTCATTCGTCAGGAAAACCGCCGTATGAACGCCCAGGTAGAACAAGTACTCAGACTGGCCTTGATGGATAAACAAGGCGTGCGATTGGAAAAAGAAGCCGTGGATATTCATCAATTGATAGAAAAAGCCATTAACCATCTTCGACTGCAAGTTGAAACCAGAGGTGGGGAATTGGTGACCCAATTTGAAGCCAAAGACAGCATGGTAGAAGTAGATCCTGAGCAAATTCTCACGGTCTTCATCAATCTAATTGATAATGCCAATAAATATTCGCCAAACGAACCAAAGATTACCGTGCATACTTTTAACAAAGGTGACAAAGTAATTGTACAGGTTTCGGATACAGGAGTGGGTATGACAAAAGATATGATCAACAAGGTTTTCGAACGGTTTTTTAGACAAACCACCGGAGACCTTCACGATATAAAAGGACACGGGCTTGGACTTAGCTATGCACGCGAGATCATCACGCTTCATCAGGGTGATATCTCTGTTGAAAGCAAGCCCGGAGAAGGAAGCGTGTTTAGCGTAGCACTTCCCTATCTGGAAGAGGAAACCATTTAATAACGTAAAAACTCGACAACCATGGAAGAAAAACTGAATGTTTTACTAGTAGAAGATGATCCGAATTTCGGATTGATCCTTCGCGATTACCTAACAATAAAAGGTTATGAAGTAACCCTTTCTCGTGATGGGATACACGGCCTCAATGACTTTAAAAGCAACGATTTTGCCCTCTGCATCCTTGATGTAATGATGCCGCGTAAAGACGGTTATAGTCTGGCCAAACAAATCAAGGAAATCAATCCTCAAATGCCCATTATCTTCCTTACCGCCAAGTCGTTGAAGGAAGACATGATCAAAGGATATGAGGCTGGTGCAGATGATTATATCATCAAACCATTTGATTCCGAAGTTTTGGAATTGAAAATCCAGGCCATTCTCAATCGTCAAAGTCATGTAGGTAAGAAAGAGGATATTCCCGAAGAAATGGAAATTGGGAAATTCAAGCTCAATACCCAATTGCGAATTATGGAAAAAGACGGTGATGAGCGCAAGCTTTCTCCTAAGGAAAATGCACTGCTTATTCTTTTGGCACTAAACATGAACCGTTTGGTGACGCGCAAAGATGCACTGTTGAAAATCTGGAAAGAGGATAACTACTTCACAGCCCGTTCAATGGACGTGTATTTGGCTAAACTCCGCAAATACATTGCACCGGATCCCAATCTGGAAATCGTGAATATTCACGGTGAAGGATTTAGACTGGTCAACCGGGGATAAACACCCGATTTATTTCAATAATGGATTCCACTTCAAAAAGGATGATTTTAATCAAAATCGACGCGGAGAGGAATTTTGATCCGTAGCTAACTATCTGTTAGTGAGTGTTCAAAAATCTACCGACAAGGAAGATTTTGACAGAAAGGGACTTTTTGGAGCAGACTCATAATTTTTTTATGCTTTCAGGCGATTATATTTCCATAACCGCCTGAAAGCATTTTATCTTTGCCGCATGCAAGAAACCATCCTCATTATCGATTTCGGCTCGCAATATACCCAGTTGATTGCTCGCCGTTTGCGTGAACTTAATGTGTTTTGTGAAATTCAACCCTTCAACAACGTTCGCGTAGAAGACAAAAACATTAAAGGTTATATCCTTTCCGGATCTCCACATTCGGTATTGGAAACCAACGCTCCACAACCTCCGGGATTTGTGTTAGATTCTAAAGTTCCGCTCCTCGGGGTTTGTTATGGTGCGCAATTTTTGGCGCATCGCGCCGGCGGCATCGTAGAAAAATCCGACGTGCGTGAATACGGACGGGCCAATTTAAGTGAGGTTGATCTGAAGCATCCTTTGATGCAAAATGTACCGGTGGGCGCCCAGGTTTGGATGTCCCACGGTGATACCATTAAAAAATTGCCCGAAAATTATAAAATAATCGCCAGTACTGAAGATGTAGAAGTTGCAGCATTTCAAATCGGGAATCAATCGACTTTTGGAATCCAATTTCACCCGGAAGTATATCACTCCACCCACGGCATGGAATTGCTTCGAAATTTTGTTGTCAATATTTGCAAGTGTACTTGCGACTGGACGCCCTCAGCTTTTGTGGAAGAAACTGTGGAAAATCTAAAGGAAACCATTGGTGATAAAAAGGTGGTTATGGGTCTCTCCGGCGGTGTGGACTCCACTGTTGCTGCGGTATTGCTCGATCGTGCCATTGGAAAAAATCTTTATTGCATTTTTGTCAACAACGGATTGTTGCGCAAAGATGAATTTGCCCTTGTACTTGAACAGTATAAACACATGGGATTAAACGTCAAAGGCGTTGATGCTGCTGATCGTTTTCTCGATGAACTCGAAGGTGTATCCGAACCGGAAGCCAAACGCAAAATTATCGGTCGGGTGTTTATCGAGGTTTTTGACGATGAAGCTCATCAAGTACAAGGTGTGGATTTTCTGGGACAAGGCACCATTTACCCGGATGTAATCGAATCCGTTTCATCCGGTGGTCCATCAGTAACCATTAAATCACATCACAATGTGGGCGGACTTCCCGACTTTATGAAATTACAAGTGGTTGAACCCTTGCGAATGCTCTTTAAAGACGAAGTTCGTCGGGTAGGGGCATCTCTAGGTATTTCTCCGCAATTGCTCGGTCGGCATCCCTTTCCCGGTCCGGGGCTGGCCATTCGTATTTTGGGCGACATCACCCGCGAAAAGGTTCGCATTTTACAGGAGGTAGATCATATATTTGTTCAAGGCTTGCGAGAGGAAAACCTTTACGATAAAGTCTGGCAGGCCGGAGCCATATTACTCCCCGTTCAATCTGTAGGCGTGATGGGGGATGAACGTACATACGAAAATGTTGTGGCCCTAAGGGCAGTAGAATCTACCGATGGCATGACAGCCGATTGGGTGCATTTGCCATATTCATTTCTGGCAAAAACTTCTAATAGAATCATCAATCGGGTAAAAGGTGTAAATCGGGTTGTGTATGATATAAGCTCAAAACCGCCGGCAACCATTGAGTGGGAATAAAACTAAAAAAAGCGCGATACATTTTTGTGTCGCGCTTTTTTTTAATTGAAAAAACTGAATACGGTTTATTCCACTTTAATTAAAAAGTAATTTTTCTTTCCCCGCTGAATGACCAAATAATGTTGGTGAATTAAATCATTTTTTCCCAAGGGGGTATCCTCTTGAACTTTTTCTTTATTCACCTGAATGGCGTTGGCTTTTAGCATTTTACGCGCTTCAGATTTGCTGGGTAAAATATTGGTATGCACAGCCAAAACTTCAACAATGCCTTCGCTTAAAGCCTCATGGGAAATGGTATATGAGGGCACACTTTGCAGGACTTCCAATAATAAATCACTGGATAAACCGACCAAATCAGACTTTGAAGATTTGCCAAATAGCACTTGTGATGCGGTAATGGCCTGCTGCAAGTCGGCTTCGGAGTGCACCCGTTCGGTCATTTCTTCCGCTAAGGCTTTTTGCATAATACGAAGATGAGGCGCTTCGAGGTGTTGAGCTTTTAACCCTTCAATGGTTTCGCGGTTTTTCAAAGAAAAAATGGGCATAAAATTGATTACATCCTCGTCTGAAACATTGATCCAAAACTGGTAAAATGCGTAAGGTGACGTTTTGTTGCGATCGAGCCAGATGTTTCCTCCTTCGGATTTACCAAACTTGGAACCATCTGCCTTTTTGATTAATGGGGCAGTTAGTGCAAAAGCGTCACCGGCGCCCACCCTTCTGATAAGCTCTGTTCCGGTGGTAATGTTTCCCCACTGATCGCTGCCGCCAAATTGTAATTTGCAATTTTTAGTGCGGAGCAAATGTAAAAAGTCGTAACCCTGAATCAGTTGGTAGCTAAATTCTGTAAACGATATCCCTGTTTCCATACGGTTTTTTACCGAATCTTTTGCCATCATGTAATTGATGGTGATGTGTTTGCCTACGTCCCGAATAAAGTCGAGAAAATTGATGTCCTTAAACCAGTCATAGTTGTTGACAACTTCTGCTTTGTTGTTTCCTTCCGTAAAATTGAGGAATTTTTGCAGTTGTTTTTTTTGGCAAGACAAGTTGTGCTCGATGGTTTCAGCATCGAGGAGTTGACGTTCTTTGGTTTTTCCAGAGGGATCTCCCACTCGACCAGTGGCACCACCCACCAGCACTAGTGGTTTGTGTCCACAGCGCTGAAAATGGGTTAATAGCATAACCGGAACTAAGTTCCCTATGTGCAATGAATCAGCTGTAGGATCAAAGCCCACATATCCAACCGTGGATTCTTTGCCGAGTTGTTCCTCAGTACCCGGGGTCATGTCGTGCAACATACCCCGCCAACGCAATTCTTCTACGAAATTTCTGATCATTCCCTTGTTTTTTGTGCGTGCAAAACTACGTGATGCTTACTGTCTTTCCAAAATCGCTTTAAGATATCTGCCGTTTTCTTTGGCATTTCCCAGGGCCCCATGTGGGCAGTGTTTTGCCATATACCGGTGACTGAATGGGCTGCCATTTGTTCCTCGGTATCAGCAATCGAAATTACGGTATCAGTTTTTCCACCGATAAATAAAATGGGGTAGGGGGCAAAATGAAGAATTGCCTCTCGATCTTTTCGGATTTTCATACCCTCCAAACTTGCTGCTATTTGGCCTGCTGGTATTTCGGCGGCTCGTTTTTTTAGGGTTTCGATAGAGGCTAAATTGTTTTTTCTAGCTTTTTCAGAAAATAAAAGTGGAATGGCGTGTGCGGTAAAGCCTTTGTGGTCTCGCTTGACCAAGGCAATGGCGCGCTCGCGGTCGGCGCGTTTGGATTTGCTGTCCGGTCGAGAGGTACTGTGAATCATGGATAGACTTCTCAGGGCATCCGGGAATTTTTCTGCAAATGCTATGGAAACGTAACCACCCATACTATGCCCGGCCAGGTGTATTTTTTTTACCCGCTCATTGTTGATAACGGCAAAAACAGCCTCGGCCATTTCCTCCATGTGGTAAATATATCCAAGTCCCTCCGATTGTCCATGACCAAACAAGTCGATACAGATTATTTTAAAAGTTTTGGGCAGGTATTTTTTGGTGAGGGTCCACATTCTGGCATCTTCGAGAAAACCGTGCAGTAGCACTACAGCCTCTCCTTTTCCCTGTGTGGTATAGTGAATTTTTACACCTTTATACGTGATGAATTTGTGGATCATTGCGGGGGGTAACATTTTGTGACAAAGTTCGGATATAAATCAAAAAAACCGCAAATTTTCGTTGCGGTTTTTATCGTCAAATGTGAATTAGAACAATGGGGTAACTAAATTTCCCGGATCATTATTCAGCTTCGTTTTCAAGGTACTCCATGAGTTCGAGGAAAGCGTTGCGGTCTATGTCGTTCCAGTCGCGACGGGCTTCAGCCAATCTTCGCATGTGCCGGTACATGTGTTTTTTGCGAATTTCCAAAGCGGTATAGGTTTGAAAACGGCCATCGTCCAGGCGGAAGGTTCGTTCTCCAATGGAGCGAATATCGGTAATGGTTTGGTTAACGACTTCCCGGGACAGGACTTCGTAGCGCTCCATAAATTCACCTGCATTGGCGATTCCTTTTTCTTGGACATACTCGTCGGCAACGGTCCGCATGGTGGACGAAACCAATCCGGCTAAATTGGATTTGGCATTGGTCATAGAGCGACGTTTGGACACGTTGGCATCTTGAGAAATGGCTTGTCCGGTTGCGCGGAAATATCTGTTGTTGGATTGAAATTTTCTTCCGTCAAAGGGGCCGGTTACTTCCTCGCCTGGTCCTTTAAAGCTTTTACAGCTGGTGGCGAGTGTTCCGGAGAAAACCATTCCAAAAAATAACAATACAATGGGGAAAATTTTTCGGGTCATAACGTCAATGTGTTAATGTTGCGGACAAAAGTAAACAATAAATCTATTGAGCCAAGTTTTGTGCCAAAAGTTTCTCGACCAAGTTTTGACCGAGAAACTTTGAGTCCACTCTAAAAAGGATGATTTCAATCAAAATCGAGGGGATTTTTGAACCGGAGCAAGTGAGGATTCAAAAGTCTATAGACAAGGAAGATTTTGGCAGAAAGGGACTTTTTAGAACAGACTCACTTTAATTTTTAGGGTGAATTGAGAACAATGTCCTTTTATTTTATGAGATGCAATAAATTTCAAAACGCACAATTCACTAAAACACCTTTAAAGGTGAATCACTTCATCGTAAGCTGCGGCTGCGGCTTCCATCACGGCCTCACTCATGGTTGGGTGAGGATGTACAGATTTAATGATCTCCATGCCCGTGGTTTCCAATTTGCGCGCAACAACTGCTTCCGCAATCATTTCGGTTACATTGGCACCAATCATGTGAGCACCGAGTAATTCGCCGTATTTGGCATCAAAAATCAATTTAACAAAACCATCCTTGTGTCCGGCAGCACTGGCTTTTCCACTAGCTGAGAATGGGAATTTACCCACTTTGACCTCGTATCCTTTTTCAACAGCAGCTTTTTCTGTGTAACCCACGGATGCAATTTCCGGTGAACAATAGGTACAACCGGGAATGTTGTTATAGTCCAAAGGAGCGGGTTTGTGGCCGGCAATTTTTTCCACACAGATAATACCCTCAGCTGAAGCAACGTGTGCCAAAGCCTGTCCGGGTGTACAGTCGCCAATGGCGTAATAACCCTCTACATTGGTTTTATAGAATTCGTCCACGGCAATTTTTCCCTTTTCGGTTTTAATGCCCACGGTTTCCAACCCAATGTTTTCGATGTTGGCCACAATGCCTGCAGCGGAAAGAACGACATCACATTCGATTTTTTCTACCCCTTTTTTGGTTTTCACCGAAACCACACAACCACTGCCAGATGTATCCACTCCGGTTACCTCAGCGCTGGTCATGATTTTTATGCCGGTTTTTTTGAACGATCGTTCCAATTGCTTGCTCACTTCTTCGTCCTCAACCGGAACAATTCTATCCATGTATTCAACAATGGTCACCTCCGTGCCCATGGCATTGTAGAAATATGAAAACTCTACACCAATGGCACCGGAACCAACAACGACCATCTTCTTGGGTTGTTTTTCCAATGACATCGCCTTTCTGTAACCGATGATTTTTTTTCCATCTTGCTTAAGTGCCGGGAGTTCACGACTTCTGGCTCCGGTGGCAATGATGATGTTTTTGGCACTATACTCTGTGGTTTTACCCTTTTCATCAGTAACCGAAACTTTTTTTCCCTTCAATACTTTCCCTGTACCGTTGAGTACGTCAATTTTGTTTTTCTTCATCAAAAATTGAACGCCGCCACTCATTCCGTTGGCAACATCACGGGAACGTTTAACGACCTTGCCGAAATCGTGTTTCGCATCTTTGACTTCAATACCGTAATCTGCGGCGTGGTTTATATATTCAAAAACGTTGGCTGATTTTAACAAGGCCTTGGTGGGAATACAACCCCAGTTTAGGCAAACACCGCCAAGACTTTCTTTTTCAACGATTGCTGTTTTTAGTCCCAACTGAGAAGCGCGAATGGCTGCAACATATCCTCCGGGGCCGGATCCTACTATGATAAGGTCGTAATTCATGTGAAATATGATTAAGAATTGATATCTGATGTTTAGGCTGCGAAATTAAGGCATAAATTTAGGATTTGAGTAGTGACTATGCTCAAACTAATGCCACACAGGAAATTTCCACTTTCGCGCCTGCGGGTAAAGCCTTTACGGCAACGGTTTCACGAGCGGGATGGTGATCCTTAAAGTATTTGGCATACACTTCATTAACGGCAACAAAATCGTTCATATCGGTTAAAAAAATGCCGCACTTTACCACTCGATTAAAATTCGTTCCGGCCTTTTCCAAAACCGCCTGTAAATTTTTTAAAACTTGTTCGGCTTCATCGGTTACACTGCCGGAAATGAATTTTCCCGTTTGCGGATTTATGGCAACTTGACCAGAACAGTACAACCACTCATTGGCTTGAATGGCCTGATTATAAGGACCGATGGGCGTTGGAGCGTTTTTGGTTTTGATGATTTTTATCATTTTTCTTTTTGTTTCAAAAGTAATGTTTCAAAAGTACATCCGCCAAAAGTCTCGGGGGTTTATTTTTGCCTCACCGAGCAGAAATTTAATACCCTCCATTTTGGCCATTTTATTATTCGACAACCACGATTCTTTTACTTATAATCTGCAACATTATCTGGAAGCCGAGGGCCAAAGGGTAGAGGTGGTGAAAAATGATGGATTTATCCCTGAAAAAGCGCTGGAATATTCACACCTTATCATTTCACCTGGACCGGGGCTGCCTGCCGAAAGCGGTTGTTTGATGGATTTGTTGGCGGTAGCATACGGACGTATCCCCATGCTGGGCGTGTGCATGGGAATGCAGGCCATGGCCGAACACTGTGGGTTTTCTCTATACAATATGTCTATTCCCATGCACGGGATTTCACGTAATATCCGACATTTGGGGACGGCACTTTTTGGTGGAATAAAAAATCCAACATCGGTGGGATTATATCACTCGTGGGCAGTCGGTGAAGCAAAAAAATCCGGTTGGGTATTTTCTGCACATACGGAGGAAGGTGTTGTCATGGCCATGGAAAATGCCGAAAAACGCGCTTATGGGGTGCAATTTCACCCCGAAAGTATAATGACAGAAGACGGGAGACAGCTCATTCGCAATTTTTTGCATATCGTTTGACGGTCAACCCATGAAGGTCGTACTTTTGCCGCGCAAAAAAATGCACCAAATACGAAACTGATTTTAAGGTTGAGTCCACCTAAAAAGGAAGATTTTGGCAGAAAGGGACTTTTTAGAGCAGACTCAAGGTTTAAAAGTGTATTGAATTTTCACAAAACCCTTCTAGCTACAGGAAAACAGTTTTGATAAAAAGATTTTTATGATTAGTTCCATATTTCGCTTTGTCCTTAAAGTTATACCGCGTCCCTGGCTCATTCGCTTGAGTTACCCGGCAAAGGCTGTTTTGCCATTACTTTTGCGTGGAAACCGTTACGTCGATCCCATTGATGGTAAGGGTTACCGAAAGTTTTTGCCCTACGGATATGGCGACCGACAACGACCCAATGTTTTGGCGCCGGGTTCTCTCAGTTTAGAACGCCACCGTTTATTGTGGCTTTACCTCAAGCGCCACACGGATTTTTTTACCGCCCCGAAAAAAATGTTGCACGTAGCGCCCGAACAATGTTTTTATAAGCGGTTTAGGAAAATGAAAAATCTCAATTATGTCACTGCCGATTTGGAATCACCCCTGGCCGATTTGAAATTTGATCTGCACGATATCCCTTTACCAAACGATACCTATGATGTTATTTTTTGCCATCATGTATTGGAGCATGTTCAGGACGACTTACAATGTATGCGGGAGCTATGTAGGGTTCTGAAACCCGGCGGAATGGCCATCATGCAAGTGCCTCAGGATATTTCCCGTGAAAAGACATTTTCGGATCCTAGCATTACTGATGAGGCCGAGCGAATTCGGCTTTTTGGTCAATATGACCATGTACGGGTTTATGGATTGGATTATCCGGATAGACTTCGCGAGGCCGGATTTGAAGTGAAAGAATACCGTTTTGAAAATGATATTTCACCCGAGGAGGCAGAAAAATATCGGTTGATGGTGGGGGAAAGGCTTTATGTTTTGACGAAATGAAATTTTTGAAAATGACCGAACGCTTTTTAGGTTGGCATACGTTCAGGTAGCCGCAGCGCATAGAGTTTTTAAAGAATGAGTCCACTCTAAAAAGGAAGATTTTGGCAGAAAGGGACTTTTTAGAGCAGACTCAAGAATTCAATATCCATTTAACGGCCTACTCCCAACTTAGAAAAACGTTTCGACATCCTACAAGCCTGTATTACCTTTGCGCAAACCAATTTTTATGAGCATTCTGAACCTAGGACCAAATATTGCACTGCATCCCCAAGATTTGGCACCTGCACTTCAAAAACCCGTTCGTGTTAATCTGTCAAATGAGGCATTGGAAGCCGTTGTTAAAGGCAGGAATTTTCTGGAAAATGCCATTGAAAAGTCAATTTATCCTATTTACGGAATCAACACAGGTTTCGGTTCGCTTTGCAATGTGGAGGTGGGGAAATCAGAATTGGCCCAGTTGCAGGAAAACCTCGTAACTTCCCATGCATGTGGTATGGGAGAGGAAATTGAACCCGAATTGGTTCGCATAATGCTCATCCTTAAAATTCAGTCTCTGGCCTACGGACATTCCGGTATTCGGTTGGAAACCATACAACAGTTGGTGCATTTTGTCAATCACGATATTTTGCCCGTGGTTTATGAATCCGGTAGTTTGGGCGCTTCCGGTGACTTGGCACCTTTAGCGCATATTTCACTTGCACTTATGGGCAAAGGTGATGTTTGGTATAAAGGGAAAAGGATAAAAGCAGAAATTGCCTTGCAAAAATGTGGATTGTCACCTATTGGTCTGGCGGCAAAAGAAGGTTTAGCACTGCTAAACGGAACCCAGTTTATGTCGGCCTATTTGACAGCCGGCGCTGTATTGGCCGCTCGACTATTGTACCAATCAGATTTGATTGCGGCCCTTTCGTTGGAAGCTTTTGACGGTCGCCCGGAACCTTTTACCGAAGCGGTTCATCGGGTGCGACCTCACGCAGGACAACTTTTTACCGCAGCCAGAATCCGCCAAATGTTGGAGGGAAGTTCGCGAATTTCTCAACCAAAAAAACACGTTCAGGATCCGTATTCCTTTAGGTGTATTCCGCAGGTACACGGCGCCAGTAAAGATACGTTGAGATTTGCACTACAAACATTGATTGTCGAGATCAATGCCGTAACCGACAATCCCACGCTTTTTCCCGATGAGGATATGATTATTTCAGCGGGAAATTTCCACGGGCAACCTTTGGCACTGGCACTGGATTATTTGTCCATTGCCATGGCAGAAATAGGGAATATTTCCGAACGACGCACCTTCCTGTTAAACAGCGGACAAAGAAATCTTCCTGCTTTCTTAACCCCCAGTCCGGGACTAAATTCGGGAATGATGATTGCCCAATATACCGCCGCATCTTTGGTGAGTAAAAACAAACAACTTTGTACCCCCGCATCTGTAGATTCAATTGTGAGCAGTAACGGACAGGAAGATCATGTAAGTATGGGCGCAAATGCCGCAGTAAAAATGCTCGATGTTCTGGACAATGTAGAGGCGGTTCTCGCAGTTGAGTTGGTAAATGCTGCTCAGGCCATGCCGTTTTCAAAAGTGCAAACTTCCCCGTTTTTATCCGATTTTTACCGCGAGTTTTCCCAACATGTACCTTTTATGGAAAAGGATGGGATTCTTTACGAACGATTACATACTGCGCAATCCTTTTTACGATCAATGACCATTTCTCCGGAATTGCTTTGGGAGGGCTTTAGCGAAAATCCTTAAATTGTATGTGGCAAAAATATTTCGTAGTGGGAAGCGGAAATGTAGCCTGGCACTTGGTTAGGTGGTTGCGTCTTCACGGAAGAGATGTTTTTGTTAAAGGTAGGAATCACCAGGCCGTTTCGTCCATTTGTCAAAATTTTGGTGCGGTTTCGGTAGAGGTAATTCCCGATGATTTATTTCATATTGTATTTTACGCCGTCCGCGATGACGCCGTTCAACAAGTAAGCGGACAAAATAATTTTCAAAAAGCAACAGAAGTTCACCTTTCCGGAACATTGCCGATGCATGTTTTAAACGGATCAAAACGGGGTGTCATGTGGCCTATGGCATCTTTGGTAAAGTTTCAAAATCAAGAACTAACGGATATTCCCTGGGTGTTGCAAGGCGAATTAAACTGGTCGGATATTTTACCTATGAAAAAAACAACAACGGTGGATGAAGACTTAATTCGCAGAAAAATGCACCTTTCTGCCGTGGTGTTAAACAACTTTGTGTACCGTTTGGGCGTTCTTACAAGTAGGTTTTTAGAAAGGCAAAATTTAGAACCATTTGAACATATTTTGAAACAAACTACGACAATGTTGGTATCTGAAGCTTCTGCTAAAAACCAAACAGGGCCGGCAGCCAGGGGTGATTACAAAACCATTGAAACCCATTTGGCCATGCTGGAAAATCATTGTGAATTAAAGGAAATATATCAACAATTAAGTGCGGGAATCGCTAAATCGTATGAAGAGAAATTATAAACAAATTCTTCCGGAAATAAGTAGTTTGCTTTTGGATGTAGATGGTGTGCTCACCGACGGTCATGTTTATTTTACTGAGGATGGAAAGGCCAGAAGAAAGCTTTTTACAAAAGATAGTTTTGCCATTCAATTGGCCATAAAAAACGGATTGCGCATTGGCATCATAACCGGTGGAAGTGCCTCCGGATTGGTGGAAGCCTTTAAGGCTCTGGGCATGGTCGATATTTATGTAAATGCTTCTGATAAATTGGATGCATTTCAAGATTTTGTTTCCATTTACGAACTCAATCCGAAAACCATTGCCTATATGGGGGATGATTTACCGGACTACTCAGTTATGCAGCGCGTCGGTTTGGCTGCTTGTCCGGCAGATGCTTCGCCTTATATTCGCGAACGGGTAAATTACATTTCACCACAAAATGGTGGGGCAGGAGCAGTTCGCGATTTTATTGAGCAATGGCTCAGAGTTAAAGGTTTTTTAGATAAACCCGGAGACTGGACGTGGTAAAAAATCATCAAAGAAGTCTTGTTATGCAAATATGGTTAAAAACGCTAAGATGGAAAAATCTCCTGATAGCTGTGGTTTTGCTTTTGGCTTTTAGGTTAGGTATCAATGGTGCATTGTCGTTTCCCTCTGCGCTGCCAAATTGGGCTTTTGTCCTTGCCGTTTTATCTTCCTTATTGCTTATGGCCGGCGGATATTTGGTCAACGATATTTACGATAGAGAAGCGGATCGGGTAAACCGACCCGAGCGGGGTAAAATTTTCACCCTGTATTCAGTTGACTTTCTCTATAAAGTTTCACTATGGTTGATGGGGGGCGGTATTTTAATTGGTGGTTTTTTGGCCATTTATATAGATAAAATGCTGTATATCGCATTTCCAATGATCACGGCACTTTTGCTCTATCAATATGCATCTCAACTTAAAAAACAAGCATTGGTAGGCAATCTAGTGATTTCGCTCCTCAGCGGACTCATTGTTATTTCCCTATTGGCGTTTGATGTCCTTCCTTCCCTTGAATCTGATGAAACCATCAAAGAAAATTTTCAGGGTATGGTGTATATTTACCTGATTTTTGCAAGCTTTTCATTTTTCATTACCTTTATTCGGGAGTTGTTAAAAGATATTGAGGATATAAAAGGTGACAGAAGGGCTGGGTATAAAACATTGCCTATTTTGTGGGGAGAGCGACCGGTACGTTTTATATGCTTTCTTTTGTTATTGGTCTTTTTGGTCTTTTTTGCCCAATTTACCAGAATGATGCTCTTTGAAAGAAACACCTTTTGGATATTTGTGTTGGGCATAGTCATATTAAGCGGTTGGGTCACTTGGCTTATTAGACCTGGAGCCAGAACTGTAAACTACCGACTTTCACAAAATATACTCAAGGGTTTGATGTTGTACGGAATTTTACTTTTACCGGTGATTTCTATGTTGTCGTAATATGGATAATCCATTTATATTCAAAAAAATATAGTAGCAGAAGCTTTATGATCTCTACAGATTTTAAAATAGTTTTGGCATCCAACTCACCGCGAAGGCATCAGCTATTGCGGGAAATGGGTATAGCGTTTACCGTGGTTCAACATCGAGCCGAGGAGGTTTATCCCGCCGGTATAAGCGGATCAGAAATCGTTTGCTTTTTGTCAGAAAAAAAGGCTGCGAGTGTTATAGATGAATTGGCCGACGATCAAATTCTCATTACTTCGGATACCATAGTTTGGTTTGAAGGAAAACCCATGGAAAAACCGGCAAATAAAAATGAGTCCCGGGAGATGTTGACGGCCCTATCCGGAAATAAACACACCGTTTACAGTGGTGTTACCCTTATGAACAAAATACATCATAAAACCTTCTGGGTGGAAACAGAAGTGTATTTTGACGATATATCAGAAGATGAAGTGGATTATTATATAGACCATTTTAAACCTTTTGATAAGGCAGGAAGCTACGGTATGCAAGATTGGCTGGGTATGGTTAAGGTTCGTAAAATTACCGGATCTTATACCAATGTGGTGGGGCTTCCAACTGCCCAATTGTATCAAAATCTCAAAGAATTTATTCAAACATGCAAGCAGAAGTAATAACCATTGGCGACGAAATTTTAATCGGTCAAATTGTGGATACCAATTCCGCATGGTTGGGTAAATTACTCAACAATGAAGGTATAGATATTCACCAAATCCGCAGCATTCGAGATACATCCGATGATATTGGACATGCGCTTAAGAGTCTTCATCCCGAAACAGAATTGGTCGTTTTTACTGGAGGATTAGGGCCTACGCGTGACGATAAAACCAAACAAACCCTCGCAGATTATTTCGGGGTTTCCTTAACACACCATCCCGAAGTAGAGCGTCATATCGAACAATTATTTTCTCGATTTAATCGCGAGGTCAATAAATTTAATCGCTCTCAGGCTTGGTTGCCGGCGAATTGCATTCCTTTATTTAATGAAAAAGGTACTGCACCCGGAATGATGTTTCGTGAAAATGGGTTGTTGATTTTTTCACTTCCCGGTGTTCCTTACGAAATGAAACACCTGATGGAGGACCGCGTAATTCCCTTAATTCGCGAAAAAATGACCATTCATCAAGAAATGGTGCATCGGACTTTACTTACGCAGGGTGTGCCGGAAAGTATTTTGGCGGATAAACTTCAGGAATTTGAAGATCAATTGCCGCCCGATATAAAGTTGGCTTACTTGCCATCTCCCGGTAGGGTGAGACTTCGACTAAGTGGAAAGGCGCCAAAAGGAAATGAAATAAAATCTCGGGTAGAAGGCCAGTTTGCTGTGTTACACAGGGCTTTGGCGGAAATCGTGTACGGAGAAGGCGATGAGGAAATGGAAGAAATTGTGGGCAGTCTTCTGCGAGAAAAAGGAAAAACTATTGGGGTGGCAGAAAGTTGTACCGGTGGATATATTTCACATTTAATTACTCGAGTACCCGGTTGCTCTGATTATTTTCGTGGTAGCCTGGTCACCTACGCCTACGACCTGAAGGAAAATCTGCTCAATGTGCCAAATGATATTTTATTGTCGGAGGGTGCAGTCAGTCAACCGGTGGTCATTCAGATGGCCAAACGAGCGGCGGAAGTTTTAAACGTTGATTATGCCATTTCAACATCCGGAATTGCCGGACCCGGAGGCGCCACAGATGAAAAACCTGTGGGATTGGTTTGGATTGGCATTCGTACTCCCGAATCAGTAAAGGCATATCAGTTTCAGTTCAACGGTGATCGTGAACGAATTATTCGAAAAGCCTCCCTGATGGCCCTCGATATTTTGCGTAGGGCACTGGTTGGAAAAAGCGAATTTGTACGGACGTATTGAAAGATTGGAAATCGTATTTTAAGCAACCCGTTGTTACCTTTGTCGCCATAAACCCAAAAAAAATCTGCATACGCGGAATGTAGCATGGAAAACACCACACCAAATATTTCCTTTAGTCGGGAGGGATTCGAGGATTCAGAATTGTTAGATTTATATCGTGCCATTGTTAAACCAAGACTCATTGAGGAAAAAATGCTCATTGCGCTTCGGCAGGGTAAAATCTCAAAATGGTTTTCGGGAATGGGGCAGGAGGCTATTTCTGTAGGTACCACCATGGCCATGTTGCCCGAAGAACACATTTTGACCATGCACCGAAATTTGGGGGTTTTTACCGCGAGGGATATTTCACTTTACAAGCTTTTTTCTCAATTTCAAGGTAAACCCACCGGCTATACCAAGGGCCGGGATCGCTCTTTTCACTTTGGCGCACCCGAGCTCAACATTGTGGGCATGATCAGTCACCTAGGGCAGCAGCTCGGCGTTGCAGATGGTATCGCCTTGGCCAACAAGCTAAAAGAACTTCCCTATGTTACTTTGGTTTTTTCCGGAGATGGCGGCGCCAGTGAAGGAGATTTTCACGAGGCATTAAACGTTGCCGCTGTATGGCAATTGCCGGTCATTTTTGTTGTAGAGAACAACCAGTGGGGACTGTCCACACCAAGTAATGAGCAATTTAGATGTGCACAGTTTGTCGATAAAGGGATTGGCTACGGTATTGAATCCGAACGTATTGATGGAAATAACATATTAGAAGTATATGAAACCACACGGTATTGGTCGGAAAAAATTAGAAAACACCCCCAACCGGTTTTATTAGAATGTGTGACTTTCAGAATTCGAGGACACGAGGAGGCCAGTGGCACCAAATACTATCCTGAAGGCTTGATTGAAAAATGGAAATCTTATGATCCGGTGGATAACTACCGGGCATTTTTAATGAGAGAGGGATTGCTTTCCAAATCATTAGATGATAAAATTCACAAGGAAATATCTACCGAAATAATAGAAACACTGCAACAGGCATTGGAAACGCCCGATGTGGAATTTGATGCTGAAGTTGAAATATCAGATATTTACGCCGTGCATGAACAACCATTAACACCAGCTGGTGAAGTAATGGAAAATAAGCGATTGGTGGATGCCATATCCGATGGACTCAGGGAGAGTATGCGTGCGAATCCCAATTTGGTCATTATGGGGCAGGATGTTGCGGAATACGGTGGCGTATTCAAGATTACCGACGGATTTGTAAATGAATTTGGCAAACCCAGGGTAAGAAATACGCCCCTTTGTGAATCGGCCATTATTGGTTCCGGTTTGGGACTTTCTGTTCGGGGTATGAAGAGCGTTATCGAAATGCAGTTTGCAGATTTTGTAACGGAAGGATTTACCCAAATCGTAAATAACCTGGCCAAAGTACACTATAGATGGGGACAAAATGCAGATGTAGTAATACGTATGCCTACCGGTGCCGGGGTTCAAGCCGGACCATTTCACAGTCAGAGTAATGAGGCTTGGTTTACCCATACGCCCGGGTTGAAGGTCGTATATCCCGCTTTTCCGGCTGATGCCAAAGGCTTGCTCATTCGCAGCATTGAAGATCCCAATCCGGTTATGTTTTTTGAACACAAAGCACTTTATCGATCATTATATGCCGAGGTGCCTGAAGGGTATTATTCACTGCCTATCGGAAAGGCAGCACTTGTAAATACTGGAGAAGTTGCCAGCATCATCACCTACGGAATGGGCGTGCATTGGGCACTGGAATGGCAAAAAGCCAATCCTGATACCCGGGTTGATATAGTGGATTTGCGTACCCTAATGCCGCTAGACGAGGAAACCATTTTTGCATCTGTCCGGAAAACGGGTAGGGTGTTGGTTCTTCACGAGGATTGTTTGACAGGTGGATTCGGCGGCGAAATATCAGCTCGAATTTCCGAGATGTGTTTTCAGCAGCTCGACGCACCGGTGATGCGATTGGGAAGTATGGATACACCGGTTCCTTTTGCCGGCACATTGGAAAAAGGCTTTTTGGCCAATGCGTACTTGGGGGAAAAAATGCGTTCCTTGTTGGATTACTGACCTATTGACCAGTAATTTAAACCGAAGAAAAAAGCCAGGCGACAAAAATAGCTGCAATTACCGAGGCAATTTTCACCAAATTAAATCGGTGATCCTCACTGCTTTCAAACAGAATAGTAGTTGAAATGTGGAGGAAAATACCGGCGACAAAAGCAGTTGCGTAAGTATTTATTTGGTGCATTTCGGGTAAGAACTGCCCGAAAATCATACCCAGTGGCGCCATAATGGCAAATAACATCAACAGGGAATAAGTCGTTTTGAGCGTAAGTTGTCTTTCGCGGAGCAGGGAAAACAACACAATGCCCACGGGAATATGATGCAAAGCAATGCCCCAGAAGAGTTTGTTAGTGACCTCAGGGTTATTGATTTGCGTTCCAATGGGGATGCTTTCGATAAAAGCGTGTAAACACAAACTCAACATTGCGGCAAGTGGGATATTGTGTTTGGGGCTTTTGAGTTCTTTATGTGCGTGTCCGTGTTCCACCCCATGGGAAACCATTTCCAAAATTACCTGAAATAGAAACCCCAGCATGACGAATAAACCCGGGATAGGATTATGATTGTGACCGTGTGAATCGTGACCGTGATGATGGTGGTCGTGGGCGAAAATTTCCGGAAGCAAATGCATCATAGCCAGCGCAAGCAGGTATGCACCGCTAAATGAAAGCATGATCTTAAGACGAAGCCGACTTCCACTGCGAAACCATTTGGCCGCCATGGCACCAATCATTACAGAGGCGATTAGGATAATACTTTTAAATATCATTTGCGGGCTGAAAATATAAAGCGGTTAGACGTATTTTTTGAAAATGGAGAAAGATTGTAATCGCCCCATATTTTTTCTAAGGTAAAACCGCTGGTTAGGAGCATGGTTTTAAAATTTTCGGGATACAGTAAAGCGACCTGTTCAAAAAACTGATCTTTAAAATCCTCTTTTTGTACGGAAATTTCTTTAATGATTTTCTTGTCGATGATTTTTTTGCGGATGGAAAAATGTATATCGTCTATTTGTTTTTCTTCACGTTGCCATTCGATATTCTCCAATAAATGCGCATTTAAATAATCAAAAACAAATATACCTCCGGGTTTTAAGGCTTCAAAAATCCGGTTAAACACCTGCTGGTTTTCTTCTTGTTGGTCGAAATAGCCAAAACTGGTAAAGAGGTTTAAGGCCATATCATACTTGTTTTGACCCATGTTTTGACGCATGTCGCCAATTTGAAAAAATAAATTCTCACTTTGGTGTTTTCCGGCAAAAATGATATTTTCCTCTGAAAGATCTATTCCGGTTACGGAGTAGCCCATTTGGTGAAGCTGTCTGGCATGTCTTCCACGACCACAAGCTACATCTAAAATGTGGGAGGTTTTTGGCAATCTTACCTCACGCATAAGGTTGTCTAAAAATATCCGAGCCTCGTTGAGATCGCGGTGTTTGTAGAGTTTGTGGTAATAGGGGGTATTAAACCAAGTGGCGAACCATTCTTTTGAATCCATGGTGGCAAAAATACATTACAATATTATCGCACAAGTACTAAGGTTGCCATGAAAATGGTTTGATTTAAATCTGTGGTAAATGGTCTTTCCGGTGCAAGATTTCCGCGAAAAAACCTGCTTTGTGATGAAGTGTAACTTACCATTCCTAGGTTAATGCCAAATTTATCCCCTTGGTAACCCAATCCGCCGTGGGTTCCGTTTACGGTATGGGTTCCGTAAATATCCGAATTATATCCTGATGTGGAGAAGGAGTATCCACCGCGAAGGTAGAAGTTGTTTAACCTGACTTCTATTCCCGTTCTTACTTGGTGAATGACTGCGAGGTTCTCTCGAATATCTTCTTTTATTTCACTTCCGGGAATCTGACTACCACCATAATTCCCCATTCTGGGATCCATGATGTCGTAGTCGATGCTGAAAAACCCAAACTTCCCCCATACAAATGCCATTCCTGTATTGAGTCTTCCAGAGGAGCGCATATTAAAATTGTAAAAGGGATTGGATCCGGATGCCTCTTCCAAATGGTTAATATCGCCACGCGAATTTTGTGAAAAATCAAAGTCTCCAGAAAATGCATGAACCCCGGGGGTTTGCACACTTAAGCCCAATCGAAGTTGTGGTATGGGACGAAATATGACCCCAGCCTTCGCATTAATTCCAATGGAATTAATAAAAACAGTTTCAACGTCGCGAAAATCGCCTAATTCAGTAACCCCATCATTGGCGAGAAGTACGCCTCCATTATCAGAAGTTAAAGTAAGTCTGGAGTAGGGGATGCCTACACCAAAACCGTAATACCATTTATTGCGCAAGTTTACGCCATAGGATAGATTTATTTCACTGAGGTAGCCCGAAGTTTCTTCATCTAAATATTCAAAATATTGTCTGCCGCCTGAGACGTCACGAAAAGTTTCAGCAGTAAATTGTCCGGCAAAACTCGCAAGTTGGGTAAATGAAAAGGCAAAAACCTCAGTTTTTCCCCGTTCTTCTTTAAGGATTCGGGAAAGACCAAAGTTTCCTAAGGTTAGATTTACATCACTAAAGTCTGCTTGCTCCCCATCAAAGATAGTGGATGAGGAAAAACTATTTACACCTAGGCTAAATTCATTGAGTTCATGACGAAAGACACCAGTGCCGGCAGGGTTTATAGCGATTGCACCAAAGTCATTGCCCAAAGCAGAAAATGCACCCCCCACACCTATACTTCTGGCGGTTCCGGTATTTTGAAATCTGGTAAACATGGCCATCTCGTGGATGGTTTGTCCAATTGAAAGTAGGGGTAGGGACATCACGGAAAACAACAGCAAAAGTCTCGAAGTCATTTGTTCCAATTATTGAATGGGTGTAAAATTATCAGAATGGCAAGCTGGTCGTAATTGATTTTTCAGAAAGGCAAAAAAATCCCCGCCGAATTTGGCGGGGATGATTTTTATCTGCGTCTTCCGCCTCCACCGCGTGCAGGTGAACTGCTTCGGCTTGGGCTAGAGTAGCTTCTGGAAGGAGCGCTTCTACTTGGAGAAACACTTCTGGAAGGAGCGCTGCTTCTGCTGGGGGTAAAACCTCTGGAAGGCGAGGCGCTTCGTTGTGGAGTAGCACTTCTGGTAGGTGCGCTACGCGTTGGTGGGTTATAATTGCTTCGCGATGGTGCGCGTTGCATGGTTCCACGTTGGTAGTTGTTGCTTCTCGAAGGTGAGGCACTCCTAGAGGGTGTTGTTGCTCCTCTTGAGGGTGTTGCACTTCTCGAAGGAGTTGCGCTTCTCGAAGGGGTAGTTCCTCTTGAGGGGGTTGCACTTCTCGATGGCGTTGCAGACCTTGAAGGTGCAATGCGGTTTGAAGGCATTTGCGAACCTCGTGTGGTCGGAGCACTTCTTCCTTCCGTTCTTGAAGGTGTATGCATAAAATTGCTACGCTGAACGGCGGCGTTTCTTTGAGAAACGTTAGAGCGCGTAAGGTTGCTGTAGTTAGTAGCGCGATCAAAGGAGGTGCCTCGTGTCGCGGCATCTGCACGACTGCTGGTACTGCGCAAGCTGCTTATGCCTTCGTTAGTAGATGTAGATCTTGAACTGCTCGCCATTCTATTTCCTCCGGTTCCGGATTGTTGGCTTCTAGAGGTTAAAGAGGAACGGTCGCGGGTTATTCCACCTCCGGTGCTGGGGGTCATGGTTCTGCGAGTTACTGATGGAGAGCCTGATCCACCTCCGCCACCGTAGTATGGTCTGCCGTGGTTTACAAATCTGCGATCACCGTAGCCCATGCCCATTCCGTAGCCCATGCCCATTCCAAAACCTTGATGGAAACCCATGTGGTATCCCATTCCCATTCCCATTCCCATTCCGCCCATTCCGTACATCCCCATTCCGTACATCCCCATTGGGCGCATCATCCATTGATTGTAAAATGGATCATAAAAACCCATACCATAAGGCGACATCCAAGGGTTCATCATCATGGGATTCATCATCATTGGGTTCATACCATAACCAAAACTCATATAACTCATGCCCATGCCCATTCCGTATCCCATACCGAAACTCATACCTGGGCTCATGCCCATACCCATTCCACCACCGCCGTAGTATCCACCACCACCGCCACCGCGATTGTTGTTGGCATTTCTATTCTGGCTTTTTTCTCTAAACTGTGGATCGTAGTAGTCTTCGTAAACTTCACTTTGTTCACCGGAACCATCAGCGTGCATGTCCATTGTCCCAACGGGAGGCGCTGTGTATCCGGGATTGTGGTAGATACCATCATCATAATGGTTTTGTGCGAGGTCTTTTTTAGAGCTGCACCCTATCAACAACAATCCAATCGTCATTATGCTCAATAATTTTTTCATCTCAATCCCTTTTAAAATGGTTATTTCGTGTAGCTTTGCGGCTGTTTAATAAGTCTCAAACTTTATACCAAAGATACAACATGGCAAATGTTCTCACAAGCAAAGATAAGGATTACGCACAATGGTACAATGATTTGGTCATAAAAGCTGACCTGGCTGAAAATAGTGCTGTTCGTGGATCCATGGTAATCAAGCCCTACGGATATGCAATATGGGAAAAAATGCAAGCTGAACTCGATAGGATGTTCAAGGAAACGGGCCACGTAAATGCATATTTTCCGCTTTTTATTCCAAAGTCTTTTTTCTCAAAAGAGGCTGCCCACGTAGAGGGGTTTGCAAAAGAATGTGCAGTGGTTACGCATTATCGACTGAAAAATGACGAAAACGGTAAAGGCGTTGTAGTCGATCCCGATGCAAAACTGGAAGAAGAACTCATCGTTCGTCCTACTTCCGAAACGATTATATGGGATACTTACCGCAAGTGGATACAATCATATCGCGATTTACCATTGCTCATTAATCAATGGGCCAACGTTGTTCGATGGGAAATGCGCACCCGCTTGTTTCTGAGAACTGCCGAATTCTTATGGCAGGAAGGGCATACCGCTCACGCAACGAGTAAAGAAGCCATTGAAGAGGCCGAGCGTATGTTGGGGGTTTATGCCGAGTTTCTCGAAAACTTTATGGCCATTCCCGTGCTTCGTGGGGTGAAATCGGAAAGTGAACGATTTGCCGGTGCCGTGGAAACCTACTGCGTGGAAGCACTCATGCAGGATGGAAAAGCTTTGCAAGCTGGCACATCCCATTATCTGGGTCAAAATTTTGCCAAAGCTTTTGACGTTAAATTTGCCACCAAAGAAGGAACCAACGAATTTGTGTGGGCAACTTCATGGGGGGTGTCAACGCGACTCATCGGTGCATTGATTATGACACACTCGGACAACAACGGTTTGGTGCTGCCGCCTAAGCTCGCACCATATCAGGTGGTCATTGTCCCCATTTATAGGAAAGACGAGGAGTTTGAAAAGGTAAATGCAACCGCTTTGGAAATTCAAACGACTTTGCGAAAAGCAGGTATTTCCGTACATTACGACCATCGAGACACTTACAAACCCGGTTGGAAATTCAATGAGTACGAACTCAAAGGTGTTCCGGTGAGAATTGCCATTGGTCCAAGAGATTTGGAGAAAAACCAAGTTGAAATGGCCAGAAGGGACACATTAGAAAAGTCTTTTGTGGGAATCGATGCATTGCCAAATACGGTTTTAGAAGTGTTGGAAAATATGCAAAAATCCCTCTTTGATAAGGCTTTGGAAAGAACCCGTCAAAACACGTATTCTGTGGATACTTGGGAAGCGTTTCAAGATGCGGTGAAAAATAGAGGTGGATTTATCAAGGCACATTGGGATGGCACTGCGGAAACGGAAAAAATTATTAAAGACAAAACCAAAGCAACTATCCGTTGTATCGAACTTGATGCCCCCGATGAAGAAGGACTTTGTGTATTTAGCGGAAAACCGTCAAAACGCAGGGTGATTTTTGCCAAGGCATATTAGTGGTGTGTTAATGCTGTTATTACCGAAGCATTAAAATTATCCAGATACTATATTTACCACTGATTTTCAAAAGTGTTTGTTGGTTTTTTAATTTGCCTTTTTACCTGTATATTTGGAAGTCTCAACCAAAACACATTTTCCATGAAAAACACTGAATCCGGTATTTCCTGTAATATTGAACTTTATAAATTACTTACTGAAAAATCTGCGGCAAAGTTGGCCGTTTTTGAAAAGTTGAAAGTCATATTTCAGGATTGGAAGTTGGTTTTGGAAACCTTGGCCAAGGAGTTATCCACTGATGTTTGTGGTGCCAATGACAATATTGAAATCGAGTACCACGACATCTCCACTTTTGAAGCCAAGGTTAGGCTCGCGGGTGATATTTTGTTTTCCTATATGCATACCAATGTTTTTGCATTGGATGATTCACATTATATTCACGGACATTCGCACATTAAAAAAAATCCAAACGACGGATTTTTTGGTACTTTAAACATGTATTATTTTCTGGGTGATTCCATAAAATACAACCGAATGAACGACAACGGGATTTTAATCGCCCGCATTATGGTCAATCAAAAGGGATGTTTTTTCGTAGAGGGTATTAAACCATTTGGGGACATGGAGCGGTTTGATCCCAAACGACCTTTGCAGGATAAATGGTTGAAAAAAATCGCAGAAACTGCCATTAAAATCATGTTGGAGATCGACCTGACCTTACCGCCCAAGCAACATGCACAACTTATGAGTGTGGCAGATATTCAGTCGGTTCGTCAAGAATTGCGTTTTAGTACACAGCAGCGATTGGGGTTTAGAAAGTGATTTTTTTGTTCAAATTTACGTTTTTGCTAAACGGGACGTTTTTCGGTATTCTTAGAGGTTTCGTTAGACCGGGAATTATTTGTGCAATGGGGTTGAATGTTTAGGCGTTGAGTCGTTTAGTCGTTTTGAGACCGAACTATTTTCGGTATTCGTGGAGGTTTTGAGAAACCGGAATCATTTGGTTCGTGGTTTTTTTTGTTCTGTAAACATTAGGGTAATCGGGACGTTTTTAATTGACAGTTGACAATGTGGGCGACGAACTTTTTTCGGTATTCGTGGAGGATTCGTATGACTGGGAGTTTTTGTGCAATGGGGGTGAATGTTTAGGCGTTGTTACGTTTAGGTGGTTAGGCGGTTTGAGACCGAACCTTTTTCGGTATTCGTGGAAGTTTCGTGAAACCGGAACCATTTGGTTCGTGGTCTTTTTTGTT
>JAFIEY010000055.1 GCA_020832345.1 Cryomorphaceae bacterium
GGATGGAAGCGGCAGCCCACCGAACCCGGGGCCGTACAGCGGCGTGTGCGGCGGAGGCTGCGACGGTAGGAGCAGACCACGTACGCCCCGCCGATGTGGGCCGCGGGAAGGTGGCTATAGCGGACAGCCCGGTGCCGCCCCGTAGGGGAAGCTTTGTGTTGAGATACTTGCTTGTGGGGGCGGCAGGCGCCCGCATTCCCATGGTGTAAAATCCTTATGGTGGGGGTTAAAATGCCTCGGTAACCATGAGGTAATAGGCGATGCTGTTGCGTCCGAAACCTACGTCGAAGCGGATGTTGAGGCGCTCTGCGGGGTTTACTAAAAATCGCAGTCCGGCGCCGAGGCTGTATTTGAGGTGGCTGAAATTTAAATCGTTGAGGGTGTTGAAGACGTCCCCTGCGCCCGCGAAAACGACGCCGCCGAGGCGTTTGTACATGGGAAAGCGATACTCGGTTTGTCCGCCCATAAAGTGGTGGTCGCGGAATCGATTTCGGGCATATCCCCGCAGTAGGTCGTCGTTGCCGGCCATGCCCATGTCGAGGAAGGGCACTTCGCCAAAATTGAGGTTGCCGCGGATTTGAAAGGCGAGAATGTGGTGGTGTTTGAGGCTTCGATAGTGCTGGCCGATGAGGTTGATGTTGGTGTATTGGTAGGTGCTGCCGTAGGTGGGATTGTAGTGGTATGTGGATAGTTCGAGCAGGGCGCCCCGGTAGGCGTTGATTACGTTGTCGCGGGTGTCGTACACCAATACGGCGCCCAAACCTATTTCGTTTAAATCGCGGGCACCTGCGATGTCGCCGGTGGTGAGCGCACGACCTTCTTCAAATTCAAAATTGTACTCACGGCCAAGGTGGAGGTCGGCACCGAAGAATAGGTCTTTGTGAATTTTTTTTAGCATCAGAAATTTTGCACTGAATAAATCAAAGCTATAGCGCTCCATATCTGCATCTTTGGTGGTGTTGCCGATGCCATAAAAGCGATCGGGAAAGTTTCGGTAGCGAAGTTCTCCTTTGAATAGGTAATTTTCGTTGCGGGTGAAGATATTCCAGATGGCCCAGAAGTCAAATTGGTTGTTCTGGGTGTAATCGGCGAGCATTTGCAGGAATGATAGTCGCGTGGGTTTTTCAGTAGAATCGGCGGCGGGAATGGAAAAGTAATAGACCAGTGAGGCGCCGGCGGCAAATCGGGTATCGGGGGTGTAGTAAAGCAGGGGGACAAAGGTGACGCCGTGCAGTTCGGGTTTTATGGTGTCGTTCATGGCTCGGACTCCAAAGAATTTTAGCACAGGGTGTTGTGCGTTGGATTTTGGCGACCCGAATAGAAACAGGACAAAAAGTAGGCAGGTGATTTTTTGCACTGGTGATTAATGGGGGTTGAAGTGTGCGATAAAGTATTTGCTTTTGAATAACACCAATAATATGATGGTGTAGGTGATAAACTCTGTGGTCATGGCTAGAAATTTGGTTTTACTTGTCATGAAACCAAATGTTTCGATGATACAAACCAATGCCATCAGTCCATAGGCTAGTGTCATTATATGGGGTGTTTTACTCCACTGCAACAAATATCCCAATATAAAAGACACAGCGGCAAACAATACTGTGCTCCAATGCATGATCAACACCCAATCTGGAAATTCCGGGTTGGTAAAAGGTTTCCATGGTACTTTGGGTAAAATCATTTCGATAAATCCTCCGGTTGCCCAAAGAAATAATATGGCGTGTACGAAAATTAAAATGTATCCAAAATACGACATTTTGTAATGGGTTTATAATTTTTGTCGATTGGGCCTTTTTTGCGGAAAACTGCTCAAAGTTACGCTAAAAATGAAAGTGTGCGGTGTGATTTTTTTGTTTGGGGCAAATATTGAATGATTCTGCTCCAAATAGGAAGATTTTGGCAGAAAGTGACTTTTAGGAGCAGACGCAACCTTTGAAAAGGGCATGCATAACGCAGCTTTCTTTATAGACGGCCACTACCTAATCAACAATATATTACCCCTTCTGATAAAATACTCACCCACCGTATTGGAGTAGTCGATGCGGTAAACATAATTTCCCATTGGTGCCGGTTCGCCTAAAAATGTGCCGTCCCAGGAAATCTCTATATCCTTGCTCTCAAAAATTAGTTGCCCGAAGCGATTATAAATAACTATTTGGAAGGTGCTTACTTCGTTGCCCAAAACTTTGAACACCTCGTTTATTCCGTTTCCGTTGGGGGAAAATGCATTGGGGATGTATAATGTAGAGCCGTCTTGTATGGTTAAATCAAGCTCAAGTACACTGTCGCAGCCATGCTGGGTTTGCAGGGTGTGTTGATATGTCCCGCTTTTGTTGTAGGTGGTCCCGTTTATCGGCCAATAGTATTGCAAGCTGGCCGTTACGCGTTCTGTAATATGCGCACTCGGGTATATGCTGAGGTGAAGCTTTACGACCGAATCGCATCCACTTCCGGAGATAAAACTCTGACTATAGGTGCCGCTTTCGGTATAAACCTGACCGTTAATGGGCCACTGATATTCGTCGCAAGCTGTTGCTTCTTGGTGAATTTGCACGGCAGAATTTACCGATAAAACCAAAAGAATTACGGAGTCGCAACCTGCATTGTTGGAGTAGGTAACACTATAAATGCCCGATTGGGTATAGGTGAGTCCGGTTTCGATCCAGGTAAATTCATCACAGGCTACTTGATTGATTACGATGGAATCGGGTTGCGCAATTTGTAAATTGAGAATGTGAATGGAATCACAGCCCCCCGCATTGGTGAAGGTTTCTTGATAAATCCCTGAAGTGGTGTAAGCCTGATTGTTGACTGGCCAGGTGTAGGTTTCACATTCGGTGACGGTTTGCAATATGGTGTCACTGGAGTTGATTTGCAGCGTGAGTGTGACAACACTATCGCAACCTACGGCATTAGTTATGGAAGAAGTATATACGCCGGAATTGGTGTAGGTTTGGTTGTTGTCGGGCCAGGTGTAGCTGTCGCAGGCGGTGATGCTCAATGTTCCGGTTGTGTACTGATTGATGGTCAGTTCGAGATTAATCACGCTATCGCAACCGGCAGAGCTTAAGATGGTATCGACGTATGTCCCCGATGCGGTATAGGTTTGGTTGTTGACTGGCCAAACAAAGGAGTCGCAAGCGGCAATATTTTGGGTGGTGACGCTGCTGGGGAAAATGGTGAGATTTAGTACCATAACCGAATCGCAGCCATTGCTCTTGGTAAATGTTTCAAAGTAAACCCCGGAAGCCGCATAGCTTTGATTGTTGACTGGCCAGAAGTAGGTATCACACGCCGATTGGGTTTGGGAAATGGTATCCGATTGCAGAATGGTTAAATCCAGGGTAATTGTAGAGTCGCAACCAACAGCATTGGGAACCACGGCGGTGTAATTTCCCGAAGCGTTATAGCTTTGATTATTGGCGCCCCAAACATACACATCGCAGGCGGTAATGGTTTCGGTTGCGCTGCTCGATTGATTGATGGTGAGGGTTAAAGTCACAATGCTATCGCAACCGCTGAGTGTGGTAAGCGTATCGGTATAGGTTCCGGAAATGGTATAGACTTGGTTGTTTGCCGCCCACACAAAGGAATCACAGGCGACTTCATTTTGCGAAACACTGTAACTGGGATGGATGGTTAAAATGAGCACATGGGTAGAATCGCAACCGTTGCTCTTCGGGTAAACCTCGGTGTAAACCCCGGAAGTATCATAAGATTGATTACTTACCGGCCAGAAATATGAATCACAACTGACTTCCATTTGCACGATGCTGTCGGAGTTTAAAATGTCGAGATTTAGTGTTACGACGGAGTCACAACCTTGTTGGTTGCTTAAAGTAGCGATATAAGTTCCGGTGATATTGTAGGTTTGACCGGAAGCGTCCCAAAAGTAAGCATCGCATTCAGTCACATTTAGCGTAGTGGAATCGCTTTGGTCAATTGTGAGATCGAGAATGACAATGGAGTCGCAGCCGTTTAATGCACTCAGGGTGGTGGAATACACCCCGCTTGAGGTATAAACCAAGCTATCCGCCGGCCAAAGATATTCGTCACATGCTTGAATCGTTTGTTGGGTTGTGTCTGGAATAATCACGTCAATACTTATACTGTCGATACAGCTTTTTCCATCTTTACTAAGGGTAATGGCGTAGGTTGTATTTTCCGTTGGACTCACCGAAATAGACGTAGCACTTCCGCCAACATTCCACTGAACATCTGTAGTAGGGTGGGGCGTTTGTAGCAGCCCAATATCCACCGTATCGCCAAGGCAAATTTGCAGGGATGAAGCTTGTAGGGTGGCATCCATTCGAATAATTGGAATGGCGAGCGTATCGGAAAGTCCACAGGGGTTTTCCGCATAGACAAATACGGTATCGTGTTCGTTGATGTTCCAAATAAGGATGGTGTCGGCGTCACTGCTTCCCGACCAGCCGGTGGGTAAAATCCAGTGATAGCTTGTGGCGTTAGAATCGGGGGTTAGGTGAACGACAATGGAATCGGAGCTGCCGCAAACCAAAACGGTGGTGTCGGCAAAATGCGGGATATCGGGAGCGGAATCACAAAAAACGATGTTGAAAGCGCCGGGGTCGGGTGTGGTGGTTCGCGGGGCTGCTTCAATGTCGTCGGGAATTTGAGAAAATAAATCTTTCCCAATACCAATCAATTGAGGGTTGGAAGGTCGATAATAATCTGAAGCGCCAAGTGTTCGAAAAAATTGAGGGTCTGAATAAAAGCCGTTTAAATCGTTATTAACGCCTTGCCATGCAGCCAAAGTGTTGTAATTAAAATTGTTGGCCCTGGCGATACTGCCTTGATTATTGAAAAGGTAAAAGGTGTTATAGTTGACTATCCGTTGAGAAGTGGGATTTAGTTGTCCTATGGTAATAGCCGTTTGATTATTCGATCCGGTATTAAGATAAAATAAGTTATTTTCAATATTAAATGGATTAGAATTAGACACAATATTGATTCCTCCAACCATGACGTTTTGATTATTTTTAGGATGTTCAAAAGCAATTGTATTGTGGTAAATTTCCAATTTATTATTAATGTTAATGCCTACTTGAATTCCGTAGGTAAAACCTAAATTTATAAAATCATGGAATAAATTATTTGCAATTAAGATGGTACTCGTATCAGAATTATTCGGGAAACCAGGATTAATAACTATACCTGAAGCGCCTAAATTTGTATTGTTTGATAAAGGGTGATTTGTAGTGTGAATGCGGTTTGCGTATATTGTAGAAGCATTAATATTTGTAGCACTTATTGCGATAAAGTTTATAAATGGTGATGTGTGGTTAATGTTGGGACAACTGAATTCGCAGTTTTTCACAACAAAATTCCTTTGCATGACTGCGCGAATTCCAAATTGAAAAAAGTTAATGAATGTGCTATTTAAAAATTCATTATTTAAACATTCTTGGGTTTGGTTTCCCAAAAGTGTTACACCGTCTAATCCTCCTTCAACTGTACAGCTGTCGAAAACGTTGTAATTCCCATTATTACCCGCAACGCCATTCCCTGTTAAACTGCCTGAGAATACTACGCCCATTACACTGGTTGTGCCTTGCATGATGGGAGCTTTGAAGTAGCAGTTGTTAAATGAATTAGAATCAGCTGTATTATATAGTTGCATGACCCATGCAAAATTAGCCCCTGTAGCTTCTATGTTAAGATCATTTATGGTTAAATGGTCGGTCCCGTTTAGTACTAAAGTGGTTCGTTCTAATGGTGTTGTGGCAGAGTTAGAGAGGGTATTGTTGTTCCCGTTTATGGTTATCGTATTGATGGCGGACATTCCGGATATTTGGTTAAAAACAATCCGTTCGTTAAATGTTGGACTTCCGGGTGCCACATTGACGATGACCGGGCCACAAATTCCGTTGGTATTAACCTCCAGTGCAAAATCCGTAAAAGAATTGAAATTGCCCTGTCCGGTGGGTTGGGTAGGGTCAATGGTTGCAATTCCCGAAAGTAAAGTTTGTATGGAGGCGTTTAGTGTGTCGTTTGAATTTACTGTATCGTTTTGATTATTAGGTAGAGATGTCCATGCTTTTAAGACGTTTGCTGTGACGGGCAGAAGACTTGATGGACCAACAATAGCCGAGATAAATGATGGATTTGCGCCACCTAGAGTGTCGATGGGGCCATGCACCCAAGTGGTTTGTATCGCTCCGCCATTCATTTGCCATGAAACCAGAACGCTGTCGAGAATTGTAGTTCCGTAGTTGACAACCTGAAGGGTCAACATGGTGGAGTCACCACATACAGTATCGGGAAAAATCAACTCATCAATTCCTGCATCAAATTCAGCCCGATTGTCGATTATGTTAAAGGCTCCGGGATCAGGGGAAGTAGAGCGAGGAGCAAATTCAATATCATCCGGTACCAGACTTAAAACATCCATCCCAACGCCTAAAATATTTTGGGAAGTTGGACGGTAATAGTCTGATGTTCCCACGTTGCTAAGAAAATCAGGATCAAAAACCAATGAGTTAATACCATTACCCGTCGCCTGCCATTGTGCTAAAGTGTTATAAACATTGGTTCCAAGCGTGGCAACACCTCCAATATTGTTGTGGAGATAAAACGTATTGTAATCTAAATAGCGATTTACGGAAGTGGTAGTTAAATTAAAAAACAAGCCAACTTGGTTATTGCTTCCGGTTTCTAGGTATAATAAGTTGTTGGCGACGGTGTGGTTAGCGAAATTGCCGAAAATTTCTATCGCCCGGACAGCGGTATTTATATTGGCTGCTGCTTCTTCAAAGACGATGGTGTTGTGAAGCACATATACAGGTTGTGTGAAGGTATTGGCAGCAGGGTTGCCAAAAATTCTAAATCCTCGTGTGATCCCTCGGTTGTTGAAATTGTAAAGCAAATTGTTTGCAATAAGCGTAACGTTTGTCGAGTCAAGGTTTTGATTTAGCGCGTAGCTAATTCCGATAGCCCCAATGTTGGCGGTGGAGCTGGGGTGACGAGTGCCGTGGATTCGGTTTCCGTAAATACGCGTAGTGCCTTGGGTATTTGAAATGGCAAATCCTGTAAATGCATTGGTTACATTTTTGTCAATGCGAGAAACATCGTTGTGTTCTAAAGTTAAATCTTCTTGATGTGAAACCCGAATTCCGTTGATGGTAAAGTTGCGAACGGTATTGTTTCGCAACACATTACCACGATTGAAAATTGTAGGCGACCCAAACATAATTACCCCTGAATTTCCTCCGTTCATGGTACAATTCTCAAAGGTGTTGTAGTTGGCATTGTCGCCAAAGGCCGTGGCCAAAGTAAGATTTCCAGAGATTACGACGGGGATGAAGTTTATTGAAACCGCATTTTCATCAACGAGAAATGAACAGCGGAAGAAAGTGTTGGAATCGGCTTGGTTGGTGAGTTGCATGGCGTAGCCAAAATTGGAGCCAGAAGCTTCAACAATTAAGCTATCGATGGTCATGTGGTCGGTTCCATTGAGTAGGAGGGTTGCCCTTTGATTGGATACTGAGGCGGTATGTGAAAGGGTGTTTCCGTTTCCATTAATGGTAATGGTATTAATGGCTGACATTCCGGAAATTTGGTTGAAAACAATTCGCTCGGAAAAGGTCGGGCTTCCGGGCGCTACATTGACGATGACCGGGCCACAAATGCCGTTTGTGTTTACTTCATTTGCAAAATCAGTGAAGGAGTTGAAGTTGCCTATTCCGGTTGGTTGAGCGGGGTTAATGGTAACGGTGCCGGAAAGTAATGTTTGGATTGTGGTGTTTAAAGTGTCGTTGGAATTTACCGTGTCGTTTTGATTATTGGGTAAAGATGTCCATGCTTTTAGTGAATTTGCTGTGGCTGGAATAAGTGTTGCTGGCCCAACACTTGCCGTGAGCGAGGAAGAATTGACGCCACCAATGGTGTCAATGGGGCCTTGAACCCATACGGTTTGAACTGCACCACCATTTGTTTGCCAGGAAACCTGAACGCTGTCGAGAATGGTCGATCCAAAATTGGTAATTCGCAGTGTCAACATAGTTGAGTCGCCACATACAGTATCCGGAAATATCAGTTCATTGATTCCCGCGTCAAAGGCTGCACGATTGGTTATGATGTTAAATGCTCCCGGGTCGGGGGAAGTCGTACGGGCAGTACCTTCAATGTCGTCCGGGATTTGACTAAAAAGGTTGTTGCCAATACCAATCATTAGGGCATTTGTAGGTCGATAAAAATCAGAGGTGCCAATGGCTCGCAAAAACTGAGGATCCGCAAAATAGCCATTAAGATCATTGTTTGTTGCCTGCCAGTCAACTAAGGTGTTGTAATTTGTATTATTTGCCGTTGCAATTCTTCCTTGATTGTTGAAAAGAAAGTAAGTGTTATAGTTTATTATTCGTTCAGGGGAGGGTGAATACTGATTAAAAAATAAACCTCTTTGATTATTTGAGCCTGCATTTAAATAGAATAAGTTGTTTTCAATTTGATATTTCGTAACGTTAAGTCCAAAATGAATACCATGAACCATGATGTTTTGATTGGCTTTTGGATGCTCAAAAGCAAAAGTGTTGTGGAATATTTTAATCGAATTGTTTACATCAGTACCTATTGAAATTCCATAAGTTGCGCTGCGATTGATGAAGTTATAAAATAAATTATTTGCAAAAAGGATTTCGCTGGTATCTGTATAGTTGGCATTACCTCCGGGATTCATTGTAAAGCCTGTTGCACCTAGTTGAAGATTATTTGATAATGGATCATTTGTATTGTGAATGCGGTTGCCATAAAATATTGATGCATTTATGTTTGTGCCAAACACAGCCCCAAAACCCATAAATGCTGAATTGTGGTTTATGTTGGGACAACTAAAGTCGCAGTTTTTTACAATAAAATTTCTTTGCATGACTGCCCGGATGCCATGTTGAAAAAAGTTAATAAACGTACAATTTAAAAACTCATTATTTAAACACTCTTGTGTCTGACCTCCTAGGAGCGTGACACCAGCCATACCGCCTTCCATTGTGCAACCGTTAAAAACATTAAAGTTTCCATTATTTCCGGCCACGCCATTTCCGGTTAAACTACCAGAGAAAACCACTCCCAATATGCCCGTAGTTCCTTGCATTTGGGGCGCTTTAAAGTAGCAGTTGTTAAAGGTGTTGGAATCTGCAGTATTGTATAGTTGGGTGACCCACGCGAAATTGGCTCCCGATGCTTCTATGGTAAGATCGTTTATTGTCAAATGATCCGTACCGTTTAAAACCAGGGTTGTTCTTTCTAAGGAAAAGGCTGCTGTGTATGACAAGGTATTTCCATTCCCATTGATGGTTATTGTATTGATGGCCGACATCCCGGAAATTTGGTTGAAAACGATACGCTCGGAAAAAGCCGGGCTTCCGGGCGCCACATTGACGATTACCGGGCCACAAATACCGTTGGTATTGACTTCCTGAGCAAAATCGGTAAAAGAGTTGAAGTTGCCCAGGCCGGTTGGCTGATTAGGGTTGATGGTTACAGTTCCAGAAAGTCTGCTGATGACGATGGCATTGTTCGTATCGTTAGAAGTAATGGTATCTGTCTGGTTATTGGGTAGAGATGTCCAGGTTGTTACAGTATTTGTTGATGCGCCCGGGAAGTTTGCCGGCCCCACGGTTACATCTAAAAAGGGTCCTGAAATGGAATTGATGGTGTCAATGGGACCGCTGACCCAAGTGCTTTGGATTGCCCCTCCATTAACCTGCCAGCTCACCATCACACTATCGATGATTTCTGTTCCATAATTGCGAATTCTTATGCCCAACATGGCGGAATCGTTACAGACGGTATCGGGGTAAAGTAATTGCGCAACCCCGACGTCAAAGGGTGCTTGGTCTTTAAGGATGTTAAAGGCACCAGGGTCAGGTGTTGCGTTTCTACTGGCATTTTCAATATCATCTGGCACTCTACTGAGTAAATTTGTTCCCATCCCCAAAAGAGAGAGATTTGTAGGACGGTAAAAATCACTTTGGCCTACCATTCCGAGAAAATCAGGATTGGTAAATGCTCCGTTTGGATCATAGCCGGCTGCCTGCCAATCAGGAAAGTTTGGATAATTGGTGTTTTGTATTGTTCCTATTTGTGCGCCGGTATTGGCAATTCGAAAATAGACATTGTTGTCAATATTGGAAACACCCGCTGCAAGCCCGGTGAGTAAATACACTCGGTTGTTGTTGCTGTTTCCTCCGAGAATGACAATGTTGTTTAAAAAATCGTATGTGCAAGTTGAAGAGGCAGTGCCAACTCTAAAAGCCCTGACAGTAGTAGTTCCGTTGGCTTTTAAATTGTTTAAAACAACGGTGTTGTGGAGGATTTTTAGGTGATATGTGGTGCCTGCTGTAACTTCAATTCCGCTGGTGCTTTGAAGGTTATCCAAGCCATAAATAAGGTTATTTGAAATTTCAATGGGATTGTTGATGGTTGAACCAACATTTGTCAAAACTATGGCCGTGGTAATAAGGTTTAAACCGTTGAGGCCATAAATTCGATTTTTTGATACCTTTATATTGCCTTGGCAGTTTTGCAAAAAGATGCTGTAAAAGGTTCGCGCATCGTTTCGATTCTCTCTGGTGATGATGTTTCCTTCAATAGTGATTTGTTCAAACCCGCGAATCCGCATTCCATTGTCAGATGAATTTCTAAATTCACTATTGGTAATGCTTAGGTTTTGGGTCATTATATTCAGGGCTATACCGTTTGCAATGAGTCCGTAGCGTCCACCGCTAAAAAGACATTGGTCAAAGCTAATGTTAGACCCATTGTCACCAAGGCTAAAATCATTAGTAGGGGATGAGCTGATGACCACTCCGCAAGTACCTGCGGTGTAGTTTACATTGTTGGATAAAAATTGACATCGAGTGAAGCTGTTTGAATCGGAAGAATTGGTTAAATGCATTGCCCACCCAAAGTTATTAGCAGTAGCTTCAATGATTAAACTGTCGATGGTCATGTGTTTGACCTCATTGAGTGTCAATGTAGAGCGTAATGCGCTATTTGGTGAATCATGGGTGAGTGTATTCCCATTTCCATTTATGGTAATGGTGTTGATAATTGAAGAGCCCGGGATGTCAAGAAAAACAACCCGTTCGGTGTAGGGGCTGCCGCCGGGAGCCACATCCACCACGAGGGGGCCACATATTCCGTTGATGTTTAAATAATTGGCAAGTTCTGTAAAAGAATTGAAATTGGTGCCCGCCGTGGGCAGTAAACTATTAATTGTGTAATTACCTGAAATTCCAGGAGTTAAGTTGATGTTTAAGCTGTCATTTAGAAGATTCCCGTCAACAGTATCATTGGGTAAAGAAGTCCATGCTAAAATGCTATTTGCGCCACTAAGTATGGTCGCCGGTCCTACAGTTACATCTGCAAAATGAGGGGGTGGTGCGTTAATCATTGAATTAATACTCGCGATTACCCACTGCGATTGGATAGGACCTCCATTTACTTGCCAATTCAGCATTACAGAATCAATAGTGTTTACACCATAATTCTGTATCCGAAAACTTAAATTATTATTGCCGACGCATAATGAATTTTCATTGAGTAAATCGCTCACCCCTGCATCGTTTCGCTCCGATGAAGTCATGAAAATCTCAATTTCCCGGAAATTTGGATTGGATGTTTGTCCCGTTCCGGTCATTTGAAACGAGGTAATCCGCATACGGTTGGTATTAATTGTCGGGAAAGTAAAAGTATTGCTGCAAAGCATTGGTAAATTGGAAAAGGTATGGTGGTTTATCCATGCTGTTCCATCCCAATACTGGATTGTTGCTCCGGTGAGAAATCGAATAAATTGATTCCCGTGGTGGATGGTCATCTGGTTCATCGTGTAGGGAATCGTCCAATTCCATTCGATGAAATTTACTCCGGGAACTAATGAAGGCGGATTGGCTGTGGATACCCAAACCTGTTGCAGTCCACAGGTGCCGAGATTTTGATTATTAAAAGCTGCACATGTACCAACATTACAAGTACTAGCCGTTACCGTTGCTAATGGTGCAACATTAACCTGCGCCCAACCTGATATACAGAAGACAACTAAAAAGAATGACCAATATTTTCTTTGCAAATAAAACATTTCAAATGTTGATGGATAATGGTTTGGGTTTTATTAGTTCGTTTTTTTTTTTAAAGCGGACTAATAGAACCCACTTTTGAAAGTTTTCTCTTGTGAGAACGTTTTTCTCCTGTGGGTTTCAACTTCACAAATGTAATATGTGCTTTGATAATTTTTTAAGTTTTTTTCTTTTGAAATAATCGTGTTTTAATTATGGAAATTTTTATTATATGTTTAAAACCACATGTATTAACCTATAAGTAATAAGTATTTTTTATAAGGATAATCCTAAATTTTATTTTGAGGTCTAAAGATTGATACTTATATTTGCTGAAAATTTACCACATCATGGAATCATTTAAAGGACAAGGCGTTATTGAATTTT
>JAFIEY010000058.1 GCA_020832345.1 Cryomorphaceae bacterium
ATGTGAAGTGCTTAAATCTTAAACAATCCATACCAAGTTACGAGAAACTTTCCTTTTGAAAAAAGCAAAATAATCTCTACCTTTACCCACTCATGCCAAAATCATGAACCCAATAACCTGCTACCAAATCAACATCACCTACTGGTACCACCCCGATTACCTCGGTTCCATCGAATGGGTAACCAACGCGGACGGCAGACCAGTAGAGTATTTCTGGTATTCTCCCTGGGGTGAGACCTTGCAGGCGGATAATTCTTGGCGGGGGCGGTTTTCTAGTCCGTTTAAGTTTACCGGGCATATTGAGGATGAGGAGACTGGGCTTATGTATGCCGGGGCGCGGTATTACCCAGCGAGGGAGAGTCAGTGGTTAAGTGTGGATCCGTTGGCGGAGCATTTCCCGAGTTGGACGCCGTATCATTATGTGCATAATAATCCTATTAACTTGATTGATCCGGATGGAAGAGGTGCAAAAGGAGCAGGTCCTCCAAATAATCCTGGGCCTTTTTCTCTAAGAACTATGGAGCATTCAAATAAAGCAAAGTCTCATTTAGGAAAAGCTTTTTCAGGAAGGGTGGGCGTAAAAATTAGGTATGGAGCTTCATTTAAGGTTAAAGTAGGTCCAGTAAAAGTTGGAGCTGGATTATCCGCATTAGAGGTCAGTCCAAGTGTTAATTCAGATGGAAATATTGAAATAAATAATTCGACTTTGAAAGGGACTTTTGATTTGGGTTATAAAGATGTAGGTATCCAAGCTGAGGGTAGTTTAAATGAAAGGTCGGTTACTTTAGATCCTTGTAATTTAGATGTTGTTGATGAGTCGGAATCAAATTTTTCAGGATCATATAATATTGGTAATGATAGTTATAATGTAGATGATAATTTCGTCCTAGGATTAGGAGTGAACTTTTTCGGAGTCAAGCTTCAAGCTCAAGTTAATTTGAAAGCACTAATTACAGGATTAGGTCATAGTCTAATGGCAGTTGGTTCTGCAATAGCAGATATATTTTCATGGAGGGAAAACAACTTCATTATCGACCCTCAGCAAGGTTGGTGGGATTCTGCTATTCAATATTAATGTTAAATTGTAAAGAATCACTAAAAAATGAAAGATTTTTCTAGGCACATTTCGAATGGATTTTTTGCTGTAATGCCTTTTGTGTTTATATTCGTTGTTTTAGCGGTGTTTGATTTAATTCCTGTTGAATTTAATGATTCAAAAATTTACGGATTAAAAGCAGCATTTCTTATCTTCACTTACCTTACTTTTGTAGGTATTTTTTTGGGGGTAATATCTTTTTTTATTGATTATATAGGTGAGAGAGTTAGGGTCTTTATTTTCTCTTTTTTTAAAAAGCCAAAAAAGTAGAGGATATTTTGAATTATTATGGATGAAGAGGGTTGTCAGACACAGCTTAATTTATACGCCTTTGAAGGCAAGTACATTCTCCGGCGCAAGCGCAAAACCATCTCGCCCCAATCTTGGGGTAAGCGTGCATTAGTAGTGTCCTTTTGCAGATAAGATAAACACTGTATCTTCCTTTACTTCGTACACGAGTCGATGTTCTTTATTGATTCTTCTCGACCATGTTCCTGAGAGGTTATGCTTTAAAGGTTCTGGTTTGCCGGTTCCTGTAAAAGGGTGTTCGGTTAGTTCTTCTAAGAGGGCATGCATCTTTTTCAGCACAGCTTTATCTCCCGCTTTTTTGTGTGCGGTAATATCATTTTTGGCTTTATCGGTAAAGTCCAGATGGTATGCTATATTACAGTCCTAAAAACTCTTTGAGGTCTTCTTTTTTCACTCTTGTTACTTTCCCCTCCCTAACTTGTTGTCTGCTTTCCAAGACCTTTTCGACAAACTCCGGATCATACGGACTTTCTTTCGCCATCTCAAACTTGATTTTAAGGGCTTCCATGAATGCTTTTATCACCTTAAGCTCTTTGCTATTTTTTGTGTGGACGATAAGGGTGTTTTCGGCTTTCATTGTATTTAAGTCATGTGAATTACAAAGATATGAATTTCTCATCTAATTCAATGAAAGAAAATCTAAAACTTATAGACTGTTCAAAAAAGCATATCTTCAATTTTTCTCAACCAGTTAAAATTTCAAACAAATTAAAAGCTCCATTCCTCCCGCCAATAACTTAATCCTCAATCAACCAACATGAACTATATTCGCACAATGCCAAATGCAGTATAATGGAATTAACGCCCAATAAAACCACCGACTTATATTTTTGGAGGAAATAACCATCAACGTATGTCATCCACCTCAATATTTTTTCGCCTTTCACACCCCGACTACCTCGGCTCCATCGAATGGGTAACCAACGACGATGGCCGTCCGATGGAATACTTCTGGTATTCTCCCCGGGGGCGAGACTAAAGCATTTAATGGTCGAACATGCGACTAATGGTTTCTTTAAAATTGGTAAAATCCCAATCATTTATTTTTCATCATTTAACCCAATGGGAATTTGGGTCTCTGAGGGTACAAATGAGCGCATACACTTTAACGATATTTTGCTTTTCAAAACACCTTGTAGTGTGTCAAATAAGGGAATTTATTTAATTTGACACAGCGTATGTTTTTATATTTTTTTTGGAACAGAAGCGCATCCGTTTTAAGTGACTTTAGGGTTTTATTCGTAACGTTATAGAATTCAGTCCCTAAAAGTTTTTGTTTACTATTGTAAAAATCAACAGCCTCTTGAATATCATCGGTAACATTATCAAATAATTCGATTTTGAAAATTGAGTCTGCTTCAAAAAGTCCTTTTCTGCCAAAATCATCCTTTTTAAAGTGGACTCAGGCTTTAAAAACCCATTTTACCATAACCAAACCAATGTCCCGAAACCGCGCCCGGGATAGAAGTGGAAAGCCCACAGTGGACACCCCCTGCCGGGCCGCGAGCGGCGGAGGCTGGGGAGGATACGAGCCAGACCCCCCACGCCCCGGACCCGGCGGGGGGGGACACGAGGACTTGGAACGGATAGCCCGAATTGGCGCCCTGATAAGTCTTCGTAATACTATCGTATGATATTGACCATACCCCTTACTTCCTTAAACTTTTCCTTGTCATAATCATTCCACTCGTAGAGTATGATGTAAATATATGTGCCTGTTTGCGCCGGGGTTCCGTTTAGTGTGCCGTCCCAAAAATGGGTTGGGTTGTTGCTTTGAAATACGCGTTGTCCCCATCGGTTGAATATTTGAATATCAAAGCTGGTAATTTTGCAATCGCAACCGTAAGCAAAATAATCATTTACGCCGTCATTGTTGGGCGTAAACGTATTGGGTATAAAAAACGGGCATTCGCAATTCTCTTCTGACAACCGCAATAGTTGATCATACATGCCGCAACTGTTGGTTACTTTATAGGGATAATTTCCCCCGGCAAAGAACTGTTTTGTCAGGGAGGTGTCTCCGTCATACCAGGACACCACGCGATGGTTTTCTGCCGCGAGATTTAGGGTAAAGCTATCTCCTTTACAAAGCATTCTATCGCGGGGTTCATCGGGAAGCTCTTCGTCAAAACCCACTGTTATGGTATCGCCATAAACGCCGCAAGAATTTTCAACAGAGGCTGAATATTTTCCGGGGACATGCACTTCAAAAGTATGCCCCTGGTGATCTTCATTCCACCGAACAGTATGTCTGGTGGGGACATCAGCCGTTAGAATGAGTGGTGCATCGGATTTACAAATAAATGTATCGGGGCCCAAATTGAGTTCCAGCGGATATTCGTCGGCCAACCAAAAGGTATCGGTGTAAGTGAAGCAGCCGTTATCTACCATAAGTGTAAAAATTCCTACTTGCGACAAAAGTGCGGATGGTGTGGTGTCTCCCGTACTCCATAGATAACGCAAATCACCGGGAGGGCCATAAACCCGGGCATAATCTGCATCAAAACATTTATACACGGTATCGAGGCTAAATTCGGGAACGCCCAGAAAAGTCACCTGAATACTATCTGATCTGGTTCCGCAAACGTTGGTCACTTCTACAATATACAATCCGGTGGTATCCACTGTTATTTCCCTGGTCGTTTCTCCGGTGTTCCACAAATAAGTAGAATGAACATTGCCGGCATTTAGGACCAATGATTCCCCGTCGCACATAATGGTATCTTCACCAAACTGCACGCTTACGGGATCCACCACAATTACCTCAACAGAGTCTCGAAGGAAACCACAATCGTTTTCAATATCCACGTGATACCAGCCGGCTTCGGAAACTGTCAATCTTCGGTTGCTGCTGCTATCGGAATGCCAAAGGTATCTGCTTCCGGGGTTTCCCGCATCCAGCATTATGGAATTCCCTCGACAAACGGTAACGTAAGTCCCTAAAATGCTGGCTGGTGGGCCGGTAATCAGAACGTTTATTACGTCCACAATGGTATCGCAGCCATTAAATACCTGTACCCAATAATTACCACTGGTTTCCACCGTCCATGATGGCCCAAACCAACCATTAAACCATTTATATCGTTGGTTGGGAATGGGGGCAAACATCTCCACAGGACCTTCGCAAACAATGATGGAATCCGAGTATTTAAACATTGGGAAAGGTTGGTCAAAAATCACGTGAACTGAATCCACAATGGTATCGCATACATTACCGATGGTAATGGCATAATGCCCTGTTTGCGTCACCGGTTGGTTGAGTGCCTGAAAATTATTATTCCATTGAAAAAACGTACCATTGGTGTCTGGCTCCAGCCAAACTGTATCGCCAATACAGGAATAGATCAAAGGCAACATGCGCCGTTTGGGAACATAAATCATGTTTACCATAATGGTATCGTAGAGTGTGTCGCAAGTATTGTGTTTTTCCAAAACATATTGCCCCGGACTACTGATAAATACTATGGGATTAAAGCTATAAATACTTCCATTTCGATACCAATTATATTCAAACATTCTGGAATCTGCCGCGTTGGGATCGGTCACGTCCAGACGCAAACCCACGCCCTCACAAAGGGTGGTGTCGTTTGGTAGAGAAAAGGGGGTTAAATCCGGAATGATATCAATATACATGGAATCGGTGAGTGTATCACAGCGATTAAATGCCGTAACAGAAATCCAACCGATGGTGTCCGGATAGATAAAAGCCGTTGTGTCACCGGTACTCCAAATAAATCGCAGGGAATCTCCGGGCGGCCCCATAACTGGATGGGACCCCAATCTGCTTTGACAAATTTCAAGGGTATCGTAAGGCAAGGAATCAGGCGGTAATAGGGTGTAAACATGCATTGTATCCGAAACGCTTCCACAGGCGTTAGACAAAGTGACATATATCTGGGTGTATTGATCCACAATTATCGTATCACCTCCTCCCCCGGTATGCCATGCAACGTTTGTTCCCGGTGGTGGATCAATTATTAACTCGAATGGCCCACACAACACGGTATCCGGCCCTAGATCAATAGAATCTAAGGGGAAAACTTCAATTACGGTAAAGGTAACGGTATCTTTAACACATGGGCCATCTATATAAACCGAATAAGTACCAGGGGCAGTAATCCAACTAAAATTTCCGGTTGTATTGTTGCTCCATTGTACCGAGGTGTTTGGCGGCAGAGATGAAAGGGCTTGCACAAGTACAGAATCCCCATCACAAATGCCGATGGAGCTTTGTATTTGCACCTGTGGTGTTGGTAATACGGTTACATGAACACTATCGGTATAAGTGCCGCAATCGTTGGTAACGGTGGCCCAATACCATCGTGTTGTAGTGGCCCACATGGTATTGCTTGGGCTACCATTGTGCCACTGAATGCTGCCGAGTCCGGGTGGCACAAAAAGTTGATAATTTTCGCCTGCACAAATAACTGTATCAGGCCCCAAATCAAAATTAGGTTGATTACTGTAAACCACCTGAAATGTATCGGAAAAAGTCCCACAAGCATTGGTCACACTGCCCCAATAGGTGCCTGGGGTGGTGACCAGCAGTGAATCCGCAGTTGAATTATCACTCCACAAAAAACTCGAACCTTGGGGAAGTCTAAACACAAGGGGATTAGAACTTGTAGGACAAAGACCTATTACATTACCAAAATTAGGATTTATTGGCTCATCTACATATACCCTGACCGTATCGGAGGCTGTGCCACAGTTATTGGTAACATTTACCCAGTAAGTTCCGGTTTGTGTAACTGAAATGGTTTGGGAGGTTGCGCCAGTACTCCACTGATAGGTCGCACCGGAGTTTTGCGCATTTAGAATAACTGAGTTGCCCTTACATATACGTATCTCATTGCCTAGTCCCACAATGGGTAGGCAATCTGCCTTTACTACACCTGAGAGCAGCAACATGAGGAGGCAAAATGCAAGATGTATATGTTTTAGTTTCAAAATTTAATAAACAGGTTACAAATGTAATAAATATTTGCAAAGAATAACACATTTGAAACCTGTTATTAATCAAAATGGGGGCTTTCCAAAAATAAGTCAATATTAAACCCCATAAACCACCTTACAATTCCACACATTGGTCACAGAGAATTAGCATACCACCGATAATGAGATCTTCTTCGGCACCGTACAATCTGCATTTTAAAGTTACCCTATCGCCAACTTGCCACTCGGGAAGATCAGTATCTTCCAAAACGCGCACCTGAACCCCGGGATCTAATATGGCACTTCGACCTTCAATGGAAATAATAATCCCAGAAATTTCTACGGCTTTATCGTGGTATTTTTCGGCAAAATCACCGTCGATTTGTTCATACAATTCAGCGGATTCCCCGACAAATGCAGGCTTTTGACTTTGATAATCCAAATGCGCTTTATTGTACACAAAAAACCAAACGTAAATCAGTGAAAGCAACCCCAAAATAATGGCAAAGAGAATTATTTTTTGTTTTGTCATGACTATTGGTATTAGAATTGAAACGAACTAAGCTTGATGTGCGCAATATACGATTTTTTGTTTGAGCATTTGATATTAAGTTCAAGGATAATTACTTAGTGGTTATCTCTCTAAAAGACTTTTTGTTTTGTATTTTCGCAAACTATGAGTCTGCTCCAAAAAGTCCCTTTCTGCCAAAATCTTCCTTGTCAGTAGATTTTTGAATCCTCACTAACAACTAGTTAGCTGCGGTTCAAAAATCCCCTCCGCGTCGATTTTGATTAAAATCATCCTTTTTGGAGTGGACTCAACTATGGTAAATTGACAATAATCCTAATTTCGCATGCAAATTAAAATGATAATACCTCTCTTTTTTCAGTACCTGCTTATTGGTGCCATGGCAACTTCCTGCTCCAGTGGTAATCGCAATTGTGATGATCCCAATGCAGAAAACTACTCCTCACGGGCCAGAACAGATATGGAATGCGTATATTCCGAATCGAGAATCACCCCTACCCTGCTAACCGATTTGCCGAAAAAAATAAAAGAAACCTCCGGCTTAGCACTCATTAACAATGAATTATACACCCATAATGATAGGGGTCACGACAATATACTTTACACTTTTTCTCCGGAAAATGGAGCGGTGACAGCTAAAATAACTTTATCGAATGGCACCAATGAAGACTGGGAAGATCTGGCACAAAGCGAAACCCACCTCTTTGTAGGCGATATGGGAAACAACAACGGCGACCGTACTGATTTAAAAATTTACATGGTGGAAAAGGAAAACCTCCAGGGAAGCGGTGACCGAAGTGTTGTGCACAGTGGGGTCATTACATTTAATTATCCCGAACAAACCATTTTTTGGTTGGATGACCACAACTTCGATTGCGAAGCGATAATTTATCGAAATGGATATTTGTTTCTTTTTACGAAACATCGCACCGATGACCGCACCAACCTCTACCGAATTCCCGCCGAACCCGGTGATTATCCGGCGGAGAAACTGGCTTCATTTCCTGCAGGTGGAAGAATTACCGGTGCCGATATTAGTCAATCGGGGCAAAAAGTGGTTTTATGTGGATATAAAAAAAGCGGAGATGTGTTTTTATGGGTGCTCAGTAATTTTGGAAATGATCATTTTTTCTCTGGCGACAAACACCGCATTGTCCTGGGAAGATTTTCAGCCATAGGACAAGTAGAAGCTTTGGTTTTTAAGGACACTTCAAATCTCTATATAAGTTCTGAAAAAACCAAAGAACACGGCTTACCCGCGCGACTGTATTCACTTCGCTTACCTTAAAGCCGCCATGCAATCCCTAATTCGGTGTATCTTGCTTTGGCCATGTGGGTTAGCATGCTCAAATTGAGCATCAACTTGTCCGTCATTCTGTAGCGAAAACCCAGCCGATTAAAAATATATGCTTGGTTAAACGTCATCCGGTGGATAAAAGGGCCATCTTCGGGCACATAAACTATGGAGGAAGTCATTTCGCGATAATGGCCATAAAAATAGGCGCCTATGTGTAAAAACGCCGAAAACCGTTGAAAGACCCACTCATTGTTTATATATAGTCCACCGGTAAGCAATTCATTCCAACGATAAGATTGGTGGGTGCCATCGCCCCAATAATTTGCCCAACGCTCATACACCTTTTCGTGGGCTTCGTAAAAAATATTTAATCCTAGGCCCAAGCGATAATTTGGCGCCATTCGCCGATTGACTTCCACATAGCTGTTTGCCAAAAAATCATAAGGTCGATCTACTAAATATTGCCTTGCACTTCCGTTAAATCCCAACAACACTTCATATTTTTGGTATGGCCCACTTCGCGTAACTGAAGTCCCAGGTTTGGTATGTTTTTGATTATATCCCAAATGTAAGCCGAGAAAGTTCATACCACTATTGGGGAATTTTGTCCCGGCATTTGAAAAGTGAAAAAAAGTCAGTCCGAGGGCAAGCTCTCTATTTTCATTAAGATGATATGCAAAGCCGGTTCTAAAGTCAAAGTAAACATTTACATGAGAACTGATTGCGTCTTGTCTGGGATTTTCCACCGGATCGTAAACCTTGGTGAGATATCCCAATCCGAATCCAACTTGATAATAACACCGCCATTTATTTCTCGTCAAAAAATCATTTCCCACCCATGGCCAAACCGAATGACCTCTACCCATGGCCGGGTCGGGCAGGTGAAAATAAATATATCGAACACCGTAACGCGGAAGAAAATTGTCGGTCTGCCAAACCTTTGTACCATCGGAATTTTTAGAAAGCCCAACATCCAGCCACAAAAACAAATCGCGATCGAAATTCATATCGGATTTATGGGGTGTAAAAACGCCGGAACCCAGTCCGAAATCCGGCTTCCAATCTCGCAAAAACTGTGAATTTGCCGTAGAAGCCGTCAAAAAAAACAACCCCAGAAAAATGATGTTTGAAATACCTTGGGTGTATCCGGGCATCCGTTTCGCTTTACTCATTCTTTGTAGTACCTTTGCAGCGCATTTAGAAAGCAAATTTACACATGAACACCACATATCCCACCGTCAACTTTGACGCTGCAAAAGAACTGGGTCTCAATGAAGAAGAGTTCCTAAAGATCCATGAAATTCTGGGTCGCGAACCCAATTTTACCGAACTTTGCATGTACTCCGCCATGTGGAGTGAGCATTGCTCATACAAAAATTCAATCATTTGGCTCAAAACCTTACCCAAAGACGGCCCACACATGTTGGTAAAAGCCGGGGAGGAAAACGCAGGTTTGGTTGATATTGGCGAGGGACTGGCATGTGCCTTTAAAATTGAATCCCACAACCACCCCTCTGCACTAGAGCCTTATCAAGGCGCAGCCACCGGTGTTGGCGGCATCAATCGGGATATTTTCACCATGGGTGCTCGCCCCATTGCCCAACTCAACTCCTTGCGGTTTGGAAACCCAAAAGAAGCACGAACCAAATGGCTACTTAAAGGTGTGGTTAAGGGCATAGGCGATTACGGAAATGCCTTTGGTGTGCCCATTGTGGGCGGCGAGGTTTACTTCGATGAATGTTATCACCAAAACCCATTGGTCAACGCATTTTCCGCAGGCATTATGGAAGTGGGCAACATGATTAGCGCTACCTCCAAAGGCCCCGGAAATCCCGTTTACATCGTGGGTTCAGCAACCGGAAAAGATGGAATACACGGCGCATCCTTTGCTTCAAAAGACCTGAGTGAAGATTCTGCCAACGACATTCCCGCCGTTCAGGTCGGAGATCCTTTTCAAGAAAAACTCCTTTTGGAGGCCACACTCGAACTCGCACAAAGCGGTATCATCGTAGGTATGCAAGACATGGGTGCCGCAGGAATTATTTGCTCTACCGCAGAAATGAGTGCTGCCGGAAAATGTGGAATGGACATTCAACTCGACAAAGTGCCACTTCGTCAAGATCAAATGGAGCCGTGGGAAATCCTCCTTTCCGAATCACAGGAACGCATGCTTGTGGTGGTTCAAAAGGGTAAAGAAAAAGAAATGAAAGCCATTTTCGACAAATGGGATCTCAATTGCGCCCATATTGGAGAAGTAACAGAAGGTGATACCTTGCAGTTTTTCTGGAACGGTGAAAAAATTGCCCACGCGCCTGCCGAATCACTGGTGCTGGGCGGTGGCGCTCCCATTTATTATCGCGAATACCGCAAGGCTGCCTATTACGATCAGTTACAAAACTTCGACATCAGCGAGGTTGAAGAGCCGAAAGACCTCCGCAAAGTGGCAACTTTTATGATAGGCCTTCCCAATATTGCTTCCCGTAAATTCATCATCGAACAATACGATAGCATGGTGGGCACAGTCAACATGAGCACCAACAACCCCACGGATGCTGCGGTAGTGAACATCAAAGGAACCAATCGGGCACTTGCCATGACCGTGGACTGCAATTCACGATATGTATTTGCCGATCCGGAAGTAGGCACCATGATTGCGGTGAGTGAAGCCGCTCGGAATATCGTATGCTCGGGCGGATTACCTTCAGCGGTTACCAACTGTCTCAACTTCGGAAACCCATACAACAAGGAGGTTTACTGGCAATTTGTATCTGCCATCAAAGGAATGAGTGCCGCTTGTGAAATGTTTAAAACCCCGGTTACCGGAGGGAATGTGAGCTTTTACAATCAAACCGTGCTCAAAGAAAAAACCGAACCGGTATTCCCCACGCCAACCATCGGTATGATTGGAATAATTGAGGACAAAAAATTCATCACCACCATTCCGTTTAAGGAAAAAGGCGATTTAATTTTCTTGCTCGGTCAGGTTCGGGAGGACATCAACTCTTCGCAGTACTTAGTGCACTACCACGGAATTGAAAACTCGCCTGTCCCCACCTTTAGTTTAGAAGCAGAAAATGCCCTACAAGAGCAATTGAAAATGACCATTCGCGCCGGGTTGATAAAATCGGCGCACGACGTTTCCGAAGGCGGTTTATTTTGTTGTTTAATGGAAAAATCCATGCCTTCGGGTATGGGATTCGACATTACCATTCCCGCAGAAATTCGTCCCGATGCCTACCTCTTCGGAGAAGGACAAAGCCGGGTGATTGTGACCGTGAAGCAAGAAGACGAAGCCGACTTTATCGACAATATGATGCTCAACGGTGTCGCCTTTGACCTATTGGGTCATGTTACCAAGGGTAGCATTCGCGTTGACGATGAAGATTGGGGAGACGTATCGGAATACAAAGCGATTTACGATACCGCATTAGAGAACATCATCAATACGTAATCCAATATGATTCAAATTGTAGCCCTGATTTGTTTAACCATAATTGTTTTGGCTGTACTTCGTCGCAACAAAAACTTTTAGATAGTCTTTGCAAGAAAACGTCACATACCTCGTTTTTTAATCAAAGACTTAAAAAATGAATCCACTCTAAAAAGGATGATTTCAATCAAAATCGAGGGGATTTTTTAACCATAGATAACTAGCTGTTAGTGAGGATTCAAAAATCTAACGAAAAGGAAGATTTTGGCAGAAAGGGACTTTTTGGAGCAGACTCAAAAATTTAACTTCACGCAAATCCTAGCTAAAGCATCTTGTGTTCCAAAATCCTTTGGAGGCGGCGCAAACAATTTGGGTTGTAATCTAAGGATTGGTTATCGCAGTTGAATTTGTTCGTAATTTTGCACCATCGACCGGCCGACTTGTCGCTCCTTCGGGGGAGGAAAGTCCGGACAGCACAGAGCAGCATACCCTGTGAAAACGGGGGCATCCAATGCCATATCGTTGGATGACAGAAAGTGCCGCAGAAAACAAACCGCCAACGTTGGATTCGTCCGACACGGTAAGGGTGAAAAGGTGGGGTAAGAGCCCACCGCCTCAATGGCAACATAGAGGGCAGGGAAAACCTTATGCGCTGCAAGGCCAAATAAGTGTGTGATTCGGAGTTGCTCGCTCCGGTTTTTTCGAAAATGCGCACACGGGTAGGCTGCTTAGATAAATGACAGGCCGAAACAGAATCCGGCTTATGAGCCGGTCGATTATTTTTATTGCTATGGCAACAAAAAAACGCGGAATTTCATATTACCGCACAGTATTAAAAGAAGAAGGTTGGAAGGGACTGATTAAAAAATTAGGTCCCAAAGCAGCTATTTTGCTTTTTCTTTTCTTTTTGGGAAAAGGAATCGTTTGGCTATTCATTTTTTATGGTGGCTTCGAGCTAATCAAAAAAACCTTCTGATAACAACCCCATAATCTATTATGCAATCCAAAACGAAAAAAAAGTTTGATCTTAAACCGCCTTTGATTCTTCGATTAACACTCAAATTTTTAGAAACGGTATATCCGCCCCAAGCGCTGAAATTAGCCCTTAAGCTATTTTTCACACCCCTGCCTTTTCCACGTCCAGAACGGGAAAAAAAGTCCTTTGAGCAGGGTGAACAACAAAAGCTGATGGTCGGAAAAAAACAAATTTCCGTTTATACCTGGGGGAAAAGTGATAAGAAAATTTTACTGGTTCATGGCTGGTCCGGACGGGCCACTCAGTTTTTCAAAATCAAAAACTACCTCCTCTCAAGAGGTTTTCAGGTCATCGCATTTGACGCGCCCGCACACGGGGAAAACAAAGACCACCGACAAACGCACATGTTGGAGTTTGTCGAATCCATAGAACGGGTGAATATGACCTACGGACCTTTCTTTGGCGCCATTGGTCATTCCCTTGGCGGATTGGCCATTCTCAATGCCTACAACAAAGGTTTTAAAGTCCAAAAAATCGCTATGGTGGCCAGTCCCAACTCCATCGGCAACATCATCGGTGAATTTTGCCGTAGAATTCGGGTGGGCGCAAAAACGGAAAAAGGACTCATCGCCCACCTCATTGCCCGCTACCAGGTTCCCCTCGAAGCTTTTTCGGGAAATGAACAAGTAAAAACCGTATCTGCTCAGGGACTCATTGTACACGATGTACACGACGATGATGTCTCCATCGAAGAGAGTAGAAATCTCCACGCCGTTTGGAAGGGATCCAAAATGATTACCACTAAACGATTGGGGCACCGCAGCATTTTAATGAATAAAAATACGGTAGCCTCTATTGCAGATTTTTTCGGGAAACGCACGCATAAACCCAAAGGCAAACCTGCCAAACCCAAACAGGCGCCCAATAGCCAAAGCGGGGAAAAAACCAATCGTCCCCCTCGCAAAAAAACGACGCCCCAGGCTTCAACCAATCCAAGACCGGAAAACGAAAAGAAGGCAGGCAAAACAAATAACCCACGGGGAAAAGGTTCCGCACCTCAAAAGAGAAAAAACGACACGGCCAAACCTAAACCCCAACCTGCCGGTACAGAAAAACAAGACAAACCAAGCCGCACAGAAAAGTCCAGAAACCCATCCCGGCCACCAGGAAATACCCAGAGAAGGCCGCAAACCAAGGCAAAGGAAAATTTGGGAAATCGTGAAAAACCTGCCGCCCCTAAAAAACCCACGCCGAAGAAAGAAAGCGAAAAGGATGGGGAACAATAGAACAATTTTAAGGTTATTATTTGAGTGTAAAATTAATCATGATGCAATTGCCTAGGTTCACTGTAATTTTTCTCATCCTACCATGGATGGCTTTTTGCCAACAAACCCCAAAATCACCGGCCATGAATGAACAAAAATTTCCCATAGAAAAGGAAGAGGGTGAATGGAAACAAATCCTCGATAGCGATCAGTATCGCGTGCTCCGCCAAAAAGGCACCGAAGCACCCCACACCAGCAGATACAATATGCACTTCGAAGATGGCATTTACCACTGTGTGGGTTGTAATGCGCCCTTATTTGCCGGAGAAAACAAATTTGACGCCCATTGTGGCTGGCCGAGTTTTGACCAACCGGTTTCTGATACTGCCGTAGTTGAAATCCCCGACAATAGCCACGGAATGAGGCGAACTGAAGTGGTGTGTGGAAATTGCGGCGGGCATTTGGGTCATGTTTTTCCCGATGGCCCAAGGGAGACGACCGGAATGAGGTATTGTATTAATGGTGTCATCCTAGACTTCAAGTAGTACTTTTGTGGCCGCTAAAGGTACCAACACAGAAGTTTTTCTCATGTCTAAAAATCCAGCCATACCGGCCATTCACGCTTTTGGAAAAGCACTTGGTGAAATCGCAAACAATCAAACGTTTACGGTGGAACCCAACCTGCAGGAAAAAATTGCGATTGTCGCATCAAACGGCGAACACGTCAATCCTTGGTTTACAGAAGAAAATGTGCATTTTGCCATGCGCCATTGGTCGGGGATCCTTCAACCTGAGGAACTTCAACAATGGTTAGGTAATTATAAGCCGGTGAGCAGTCCCAAAAAAATCGGGCTTATTACGGCGGGGAATATTCCGCTGGTTGGGCTACACGACATTCTTTGTGTTTGGGCAGCCGGACATCACGCGCACATCAAACACGCCTCAGATGATCCCCTAACCCGGGAAATCATCCCTTTATTGCAATATATTGCCGGTGACGAGCAACGGTTTGTCCGTTTTGGCGAAATGCTGAAAAATGCCGATGCATATATCGCAACCGGAAGCAATAACTCTGCCCGCTACTTCGATTATTATTTTGGGAAATATCCCCACATCATTCGGAAAAACAGAAACTCGGTCGCGATAATAACCGGACGGGAAACGGAGGCTGAAATGCAGGGTCTCGCCGAAGATATCTTTCTATACTTTGGCCAGGGTTGTCGCTCCGTTTCAAAGGTTTATATTCCTGAGGATTTCGATGTGCAAAACCTCTTTAAAGCCTTTTATGGGTATAAAGAAATTGGCAATCACCACCGATACGGCAACAATTACGACTACTACCGCACCATTTATATTATGAGTAGATTGCCCGTTTGGGACAATGGCTTTTTGATTCTCAAAGAAGATGAAGGACTCTCTTCGCCTGTGGCCGTATTGTTTTACGAGCGCTATAAAGACGAGGTAAATTTAAGGGCAAATCTCGCCAAACGCACCGATGATATTCAGTGTATTGTCAGCCAACAAGACCTTGCTTTTGGAACAACCCAAAAACCCGGACTTGCTGATTATGCAGACAATATAGACACCATGGCATTTTTGACAAACCTATAAGAACCTGAAAATGTTAAATACCCCCACAGTTGGATTGGTGGACAGCCTTTTTCCCGGCTGTAGGGAAGCTTTGGAAAAAATAGGTTTTACCGTATATGATTTTGCACCATTAACCGAATCCTTGTGCCGGGAAAAAATCAAAGATGTCGATGCCATTGTGGTGCGCAGTCGATTTCCATTTGACGCAAAATTCATGGCACAAAACCAACATCTGAAATGCATCGCTCGTTGGGGCAGCGGCCTAGAAAACATCGACTTGGAAGCCGCCAAAATGCACGGAATTAGGGTAGTCAATGCGCCGGAAGGAAACTGTCAGGCGGTGGGCGAGCACGCATTGCTACTATTGCTCAGTCTTTTGCGCAACATGCCCCGCATTGACCAGGAGGTTAGACAAGGGATATGGCTACGGGAGGCAAACCGTGGCACCGAATTGCGTGGAAAAACGGTGGGTATTGTTGGTTATGGCAACACCGGAAGTGCCTTTGCTAGAATTTTAGGTGGGTTTAATGTAAAGGTATTGGCCTACGATAAATATCGGCGCGGTTTCTCCGACGACCATATTCGCGAGGCAAAAATGGAGGAAATATACCGTCACTCGGATGTACTGAGTCTGCATTTACCACTAACCGTGGAAACAGAAAATTTTTTTAATCGGGAAATGCTGAATGCCTTTAAAAAGCCAATATACTTTCTAAACACGGCAAGGGGATCATTGGTGGAAGGTGATACATTGCTGTACGGACTGGACACCGGAAAAATCATCGGTGCCGGATTGGACGTGTTGCCCTTTGAGAAACCGACATTCGAGCATTTGGCCGATCACCCCAAATTAAAATCTTTTATCCAACACCCCCGAATGGTTTTTAGTCCCCACATAGCAGGCTGGACGTACGAAGCCAACATCAAAACCGCGAAGATCATCAGTATGCGGATAGAAGAGGCGGTACTTGGGAAGGGGATTGGGTAATCGGGCAACTGGTGGGTTGGGTTTGATTCACATCAACCGCAGCATTTTTTGTATTTTTTTCCGCTACCGCAAATACAAGGTTCATTTCTTCCCACCTTTATTTTAGGTGAAATTTTTGTTGCATTTAAATCAGGTAAAAAACGAACAAGTGGCATAGGATTGTAATCTGTACCTATTTCTAGGTGTCGTTTATTTATTGGAATTGCATTGAAATCAATTATTCCAGTAACCAAATATTTGAGGTTTTTATCTCCTCTAATGCCAAGTCTTACTGCTTTTTCAATTTTGTCAGAATCTAAAACAACAACCGGACATGATGGACAAAAATGACTATTCGTTAGATTGCTCATAAATTCAACTTCATCGGTATCAGATTTTGCGGTAATATGCACGGTACATACCTCCTTTACCAATGGCAAATCACATTCCGGACATGATTTCAGCCCACATTCAATACTGAAATACCTTCTTCTCGGTTTTGATAAATCAAATAGACTTTTAATTTTACCTTTCATATTGCTATACTTTTGTGTTAAACCTCAAAAAATTACCACCTTCGAATATTTCCTAAATCAATATGGATAAAATTTTTATCCTCGTAAAAATTATACCCTCCTTTCCAATCGTGAAGCAACTGATTTAATCCAAACATATCATCACAAGTAATATCAATAGCCCCAAACAAGTGCTGGCTGTTTCCCGACCTACCCCGACTCATCTCATGGCGTTTAGACCTGTACCCACAGGTTATGAATATTGGTTCACCAAACTTTTCCCTTACCGGTTGAAGGGCGTGTAAAACATTGAGATTTCTTTGCTGTTCCGGTATTGATAATCCGAAAAAATCATCCTGTAATAAAATCCGATCATTTGCAGGCATTACCGATCTGCTGCCATTGTTCAAATATTCCTCTAAGCTGAAATTAGACGGGGTAACTAGTTCCATTTTATCAATATATTCTAATGGTTATAATCTGAGGCAAATATTCAGTGGGGTTCTATTAGGCAAAGATAACATAATAAAAATCGATTTAGTCTTGTTGTTCATTGAGAATTTATGCCTTTTAATAGATAAGTCCAACCCAAAAAGGATGATTTCAAACAAAATCGACGCGGAGGGGATTTTTGAACCGCAGCTAACCAGCTGTTAGTGAGGATTCAAAAATCTACTGATAAGGAAGATTTTGGCAGAAAGGGACTATTTGGAGCAGACTCACATTTTAATATTAAGAAAAGGAACCTATAGGACAAATTCCAACAGGTTATGCAACTCAAGAAGAACTTTCGTGTGAAGGTTTTTTCTTAAGATTCTCTCACCTCAATTTTTCCTTTCATAGTAAAGCACCACCGCCCCTCCACCAAAGATTTTCGTCTTTTTGAGTTTTAGCTCTGTCCTGTCGTTGCTGAACAATGGCAAACCACCACCTGCAATAACGGGGTGCACACAAATTTGGTATTCATCAATCAAATTGAGGCGCATGAGCTGGTGAATGATGCTCCTGCTGCCCAACAGAATGTCTTTTCCATCACCGTCTTTTTTGAGCGCTGAAACGGTTTCTTCCAATGTTTGGTTTGATAGTTTGGCGCTGCTCCAATCGGTGTTTTTCAGGGTATTTGAAAAAACAACCTTTGGAACGTTATCCATTACCACTGCAAAATCGTCCATTGATTTTTCTCCCGATGGATTTTTTAGCAAGTCTCGCCAATACGTCATCAGTTGAAAGGTTTTCCTTCCGTATAATACCACATCGGCGCCCTTCAATAACTCCGCAAAATGGTGGTGAATTTCTTCATCCGGCAACAAAGCGGTGTGATCACAATAGCCGTCAAGCGTCATGTTGATTGTTGCAATTACCTTTCTCATATTTTTTGCGTTTAATTATTGCGAATATTGCTAAATTCGGACACATAGAAACAGTGCAATTGCGACAATATTAGCGGTAATGCAGACAGTTGATGGAGTCATGGAAGTAGGATTCGATATCATGCCCATTGATTTCTACCCAAGCCAGCTATGGGTGAATCGACCTTTGAAGTTTCTCAACTTGATGCCAGCCGAATCATGCATTTTACTTCTTCTTTGGTGGATGAATACCATTCCACACAATACCCTTGAGGATCCAGATTGGGTTCCTGAAGTAGTTTTTGAAATGCTTTGTCGATGCGCATGACATCTTCACGAAAGCCATGTACATCAATGGCAATGTATTCTCCTTTGGGAATGATCAACGTTTTGCAATTCAGCTTTTCTGCCTCGCCTTCATGCATTTCTTCTGCAGCAGCCTTGTACACTATTCCCTTGGTGTTCTCAGGCCTCGAAAGTCCAAATATTCTTCTTTTTTCGGAATAGGGAAACAAACTATGAAGGGTATGCGTAGCCTCCTGAATGCCTTGAGGAAAGGATTTTGCTGTTACGTAAAATACCTTGATGTCTTCCTTTAGATTGAATTTTTCCATCTCGTTTTTTAGTTTTGTTTATGCAAAAGAACAACGGCAGGAAATCAAAAAATTGGAAAAATTCGTCATTGTTTGGGCGAATAGAACACCTCCATAGCCCTTCCGTCAAAATAGGCCTTGGGATTGTACCCGGAATATTGTTTAAATTCCTGGATAAAATGTGACTGGTCGTAATACCCAAAGTCATAGGCAATTTCTGAAAGAGAACAATCTCTTTTTGGATAATTATCTACAAGTGACTTAAAACGCACGAGTCTGGAAAACGATTTGGGACTGAATCCCGTAAGTTCCTTAAATCTCCGTTCGTATTGACGTTGCGACAAACAAGCCTGCTGTGAAATATTCTTTATATTTACATTCCCTTTTGCACGGGTAATTTGATGCACGGTATGTATTATTGGAGATTCTTTCCGTTCTATACGCAGCAAGGTTTGCAAATACTTGTCTAAAATTCTTTTTCGAGATAGGTTGTCTTTTGCCTGGAGTATCCTTTCGCTGATGTCTACCCCGTTTTGCCCGAGGAGTAACGGCAAGTCAACCAATTCATTTTTAATTGCTTTGCCTGATACTCCAAACAATATCGGCACTGCGTAGGGCTGAAGCATTACGCCAAAAATCCCGCAGGAGTTTTTTGATGTGAAACGTCTGATGGTATCCGTCTGACCGTGAATGCCTGTTTTAAATGTACTGCAAATGGAGTTGTTGGTTCGTATTTCACGAAAGGTTCCGCCATAGTGAAAGATTAATTCGGGGCAGTGGTTGGCTAATGTTCTGTGGATGTACGTTCCATCCGGTGGAAGCACACCCTCCAACGACCAGTAGAAACGAATCAGGCCCGACAGTTGTTTTGCCGGTATGTACGTTTTATATTCCATCCGTTTGCAAAGAATATTACAGGTCGGATACGTTGTTTCGATACATCCGAGCCTGTAGCTAAAAATGTTTGCACCTCCATTTTTTCCCTCGCTTTTATTGGGATGCATGTGCTAAACCAGCCAAGCCACAGTTTGTTGTTTTAGGCACGACTGTTGTGCTGTCCTATTTTCCAAAAAGACAATCCACTTGACACCACAAATATACCTTCCAAACCATCTTTCACAGCTTTTGCAGTCCAATACGCTTTAAATCGAAAGAGGTCGACGAATTTTTGATTGTTGAGTAGGAAAACCAATAGCGTCAAAATATTTTTTGATCCAATTTTTTTTGTACATTCGATTCTTTCAAACAAATACACCAACACCATGAGCGCATTCACTTTCCTCCAAAGCACATCCCTGGTCTTGCTTCTTGCCATTACCGCAGGGTGCAAAGACGATGGATCGGGAAAACAGCCACCTTTCGGCAGTGGCGCCAATGACGTATCGCAGGCCAGTGGTTACATAGGCCTGGATGTGCTGAAAACCATCCACGCCAGTGAACCCGGTTCCACCATACTCATTTCTCCGTTGAGCATTCAAACCGCTTTTAATATGGCTTTGGAAGCGGCCAAAGAAACCACCTTTGACCAAATTTCAGCAACCCTACACAACCCGTCGCTCGACGTGAATGTGGTGCGCGTGGAAACGTCTGAAACCGCCAATGTGCTGGTCAACCAAAGCGGACATCCCTCGGTAACCATCGCCAATGCTTTCTTCTACGACCCAACCCGATTGGACCCCAACCAGGCTTTTTTGGATGGCATAGCCACGCATTATGGTGCACACATAGCATCCGATAACTTTGGACAGCAATCGGCTGTGGACAATATCAATCAGTGGGTGGAAAACAAAACCAATGGACTGATCGAAGAAATCATCGAGAAAATTAATCCGGAAGAACTTGCTTTCATTATCAATGCATTGCACTTCAAAGCCGATTGGGCACATGGTTTTAATGAAAGTCAAACCGTTAAAGATGACTTCACCCAATCCGATGGCACGAAAATCTCTGTCGACTTCATGACCGAAGACCGAAACTTTACCTCGGTATTTACCGATGACTGGCAGATGGTTGACTTACCCTTCCGGGATTCCACCTTTAGTTTGACCTTGGTGCGGCCATCAGATGCACAGCAAACCGGTTGGTTACAGAGTTTTACCATGGCTGACCTTCAGGGATTGTATGATAAACTGGAATTGCAACGTGTCTATTTGCGTTTGCCGGTCATGGAACTGGAGTTTGAATACGAGTTGAGTGACCCGCTCAAAGCCCTGGGTATGACGGATGCTTTTTCATCACAACGGGCAAATTTTACCGGAATGGGCACACCGCTGCAAGGTCCCAACATCTTCATATCCCGCGTGGATCACAAAACCGTATTAAAGGTTGACGAAAAAGGAGCCGAGGGCGCCGCGGTAACCTCCATCGGTTTTGCCGTATTGTCCGCCCCGCCCTCCATGCGCTTCAATGTTCCCTATCTGCTCAGTCTGCGCCATATCCCATCAGAGACCGTTTTGTTTATGGGCTTTGTGGAAGACCCTAAGTAGGGCGCCTGCCGCCCTGTTGGCATCCCGTGAGGTGTGAAGTGCCTCGCCGGGCGGCACCGGGCTGTCCGCTATAGCCACCGTCGCCGAAGCCACATCGGCGGCGCGTACGGGGTCTGCTTTCGCAGCCTCCGCCGCCCACGCCACTGTAGGCTCCGGCTTCCGGTGGGCTGCCGCTTCCATCCCTGGCGCGTATCCCTCATCGATGTTGTCTACACGACCACTCCCCATTACGCCACTCGTGCTACGCTTCACAAACTGCATACTTCAATTTTCCATCAAGAGAATTTCTTTTTCAATTGCGACACCGCGATGTGATTCAACCAACTATTCGTTGATTAGCACCAGTTTTTTAACCCGGATCGAATCTTTTGTGGTAAAGCGAACATAATAAACGCCTGAAGGGAAAATCGGTAAGGTCAGCGTGGTTTCCGGATCATTCATCGAAAAGATCACTTTGCCACTGGTGTTGATCATTTCCATTTTGGAGATTACATCATGGCTGAAGATGTTGAGGATTCCTGTAGTCGGGTTGGGGTATAATCGTATGATCTCATCTTCCTCCAGTGTTAATCCCACGTTGTTTTGATTTTTATAAAACACGTTTCCGGCGCGTGCATACCCAACACTATCGTCTGCATAAAACACCTGAATTAAGTCACGGGTTGTGGGAATTGTTTGTTGCTGCCAGCTTTCTCCGCCATCATCTGTGTGGAGTACTGTCCCGGAATCACCAACCACCAAACCCTCATCGCTGGTTCGAAAGGCTAAAGCGTTTAGATCCGCCAAAGTACCTACGGATAAGTTGCTCCAAATTTGTCCGCCGTTTGTAGATTTTGCCAAATAGCCATTTTCTCCAATCAAAAAGCCGGTTTGATTGTCGACAAAGTGCATTCCACGGATATTGGCAAGGGTATCGGTTCATACAGTATCCCAGGTGGAGCCACCGTTTGCTGTTTTTAAGATAACGTTCTTTTTGAAATCCCGCACACCGTGTACAAATCCAATTTGCTCTGAGGGAAAGGAGATGTATTTGAGCACGAGGTCCTCTCCAAAGTCATAGTGCTTAAAATTAAAAATACCATTGTCGTACTTAAATAGCAAATATTCACTTCCATAAATCGATTGAATGCCGTATAAAAGGGAGGAATTTACGATGGCGAGTTGTATCAGTGAAACTGCACTACCCACCATTTTCATTTGACCATCCTTATTGTATCGTCCAATTGTTGTATTTCCTTGAAAATTGTTCTGCCTCACCGCAAATATATGCTCATCAGCCGCGTATAATTGAATTATGCGATGGTAATCGTGAATATCATTCCACATCATTCCACCGTCTTTTGTTTCCCGCAGTTCGGCAGCAAAACCTGAGCTTGGTGATAAATAGCGGCTAAGAGAATACATGCCCCAATTTTCACTTTCAAATATTGCTGCTTCTAAAACAATGGGATTAAGACTAAAATTCCCCGGATTAAAACTCATGGAAAGTTGTATTGAATCACTCCATTGAGCTTGAACGGCCAATGGTAAGCACAATAGAAAGGTGTATAGTTTAGACATATCACAAAGTAGTTTTCCATCCACTAAGAAGGATTGGTGCACGCATTTATATCGCCATATACTGAAGACTGGATCCCATTATTACATTCGTATAATTAATGTGCAGGTAACAGAACGGTTTCACCTTAATTATGGAGCAAAATGTATCTTGACTTAATTCGTGTTTTAATGCACCTACAAATATGGGGCAGAAATGTGAGGTATTCACACTTTTTTCACAAATTGTCTGTGTTTTCTGTTCAATAGGGACTACAATACGAGTTGCACTTATATGTGAAAAATGAAGAAGAAGAGCTTGGTTGTGTTATTCCGTCAAACGCATTTCAAAAAACTCGCTGCGGCTATTTTGATATTTCGCATATACAAACCCTCTGTTTGGCGAAAAGACATACGATACACAGGAAATGTCATTGAGGATTGTGCCGCAGCCTTTTAGCACGAATGCAGACTCCGTTGCCCCGGCGTTTTTCAAAACAGTATCGGATGCAACGGTGAGGTGAAAACTCGATGAATGACCTGTCCAATCACCCCAATTTCCCATCATGTGAATACTTCCTGCAATGGTATCGTTGAGCGTGAGGGGGAATTTCACCTCGGGGTAGGGGGCCAGTTGCGTTATGTATCTAAATTTATCCACTCGTGGTGGATGAAGCCAGATTCCCTCAACGGTTTCTGTGAAACCTGTTGTGCTTTCAGATAGAAACTTCTCGGGATGTTTTGTGTTTGGTACGCGCTCCACAATGTATTTCAATTTCTTTTGCAATAGAAAATGGCCTCCACCGGAAATTAGTTGTATCTCGTAGAAAGTCGTGTCGGAGTCCTGGTCAACAAAAATGCCTTGGTAGGTGTGTTCTGTTCCCTGGAGGTATATGCACGTTTGATCGAAACACGAGTCGCCGGTGTTTCCACAAGAGAAAAACAGGAAGCCCACAAGCAGGTAGAGCATCGATTTTTTCAAAATCATATGATTAACTTCTTGCATTGTAATTTTTTAAAAGTGGATTGCAGGTACGATTTGCTCTTTACTAAAGTTAGTAGCTAATCACTTAGTTTGGCCTATACATACTTTGAGCTACAACTGCGATCAAATTTGTTTTCCAGTTACTTCTTGGTTGTTCGCATTGCTTTCACTTTTTTGATGCCCGGGTCATTTATCAAATCGTGATACCGCGAAGTCTCCATGCCAACAATCGCAATTTTTCCGTTGCTGTCTGAATGAACACCAAATCCATACGTTTTGGGCAACGGAGAAGCCCGAAAACACGGTTGGCCTTTGGAAAAAAATGTTGCTCGTGCAATGTCGTGCTCTTCTGTTGATAATTCATTTCGGTCGGCATAGATATGAAAGAACACCTCGTCCGAAGTAAATTTATATGGGTTGGTGGCAAGCAATTCGTATTGCTGCTCCGCTACAGTTTTTCGATTGGTTTTTGAAGGCGGTTTTGTTCCGGAAGTTGCTTTTGTGTCTTCCGATACTTCAATGAGTGTGTTGTAGTAATTTGTTGTGTGGATTTTGCCCATGCTTATTTTATTGTTGCGTGCCAATCGACCACATATTTCCTGCAAAATCCGTAAAAGTTCCCCGCCTGTCCGGATCGCCTTTGTTTTCTTTTGGCTTCTCAACGACTTTGCAGCCAGCGTCCACAGCTTTTTTAAAAACCTCATCCACATTGGGAACATATACGTGCATGACCATTGGAACCGCGGGATATTTGTCTGAAGCATCCCCAACCATGAGTATCGAATCGTCGATTTGAATTTCAGCATGCATAATCGAACCATCCGGCATATCATACCGTCGGACTTCTTTCGCATCAAAAATCGTCTGCATCAGGTCAATAAACTTTTGCCCACCATCAACGATGAAGTAGGGTGAAACGGAATTGTATCCCTTTGGTTTAAAATCTTTTTGCATTGGAAATTAGTGTTTTTGAAGTTGCCTTTCGCCAGCCTTCAGCAGAGAAGGAAATCAACATAGACCAACACCTTCGATATTCTATCGTACCAAAAAACATCGAAGAATGTAGGCTCCTGTGTCCATTTGTAAAGACTGGTACATGTTGGAGTTTTTGTGCGTTTTACTGTGAAAGTTAATCCGAAAGTCCCTCGCCCAGATGGTAAAGATACAGAATAAGGTCATTTAAGTCTGTTTCGTTGATGACGCCTTCGTAAACGGGCATTTGCTTGTTGTCGTACAACCTGGGGTTTTGTATGTACGCTTTCAGTTCACTTTCGGTATACCTCAAGTTGAGGTTGGAGAAATCCCCTTCAATTTCGCCCTTTTTTCCATGACACGAGTGGCAGGCAAAGGTTTCGTAGAGAACTTTTCCCTTGGCTATTTTTCCTTCCTTATCACCTGTTTCACCTGGAGGTTTTTGTTGGTTGTTGGTGCCTCCAATTGTATAAAACAATAGGAGAAAACCAGCGAAGAGATGCATAGACTGATGTTTTACAATGATTTGTCGTTATATCGGAGGTGCTATGGTTGGTTTTTAATGGCCGGGATGGACTGCAAATAGGCAAACATAGCAGAAATTTCGGTTGGGTTAAGGTCGGGGTAGAGGGGCATGGGGTAAGCGATGACTTTGTTGCCTTTGGTGAATCCCTGCGTGATGGCTCGTGCAAAGTCAGCTTCAGTCCAGTCCTTTATGCCGGTTTCGTGTGGTGTTAGGTTTGGGGTCAGTACCTTTTCGCCCAATTTGTTGAGCATCTTGTTTCCACCTCCCATAAAGCCTTTGGATTTTTCAATGTCAACTTTGTCGACTTTTGCAAAGCTCTTGGAATGGCAATCGTAGCAGGCTAGGTTATCGATCAGGTACTTGCCGTAGGCCAATTTATCCGAAGAACCTGGTTTCTGTATTCCGTGTTTCCAGGGCGTTGGTTTTTCAGATCCAATGGCCATTTTCCCCACCCTAGAGTATTTGGTTTCTCCGGGTTCTATGTCAGATGCCTTGACCATAGGGTCGTCGGAGCGCAAAAAGGCGATGATGTCTCGTAGATCGTCGTCGGCTAAATTGGGTTTTTGCATAAATGGAATCAATCGTCCGTCACGGGCAATACCGGTGCGTATGACTTGGGCCAGTTCGGCATCGGTGTATTTGCCAATACCTTTTTCCTCGTGTTGTGTAATGTTGCTGGCAATGATGGTGCCCAGCACTTTTGGCACATCAACCATTTGAACACCTGTGAGCTGTCCCGTTTTTTGATCGAAATGACAAACCCCGCACATCATCGTCGTCAATCGTTTTCCTTCAGCCACGTCAGCACGGGCGAAATCGGGGTTGTAGTCAATGGCAAGTGCGTCGTAGGTCATTTTACAAGCGGTGGCAAAAGCCAGGGAAAGCGCTGTAACTATTAAGGTGTTGCGGATAGAATTTGTCATGGTTTTATCGTTTTTAGGTGATAAGAATACAACGCCCGATTGCCGTGCTTGTATTTCGAATCCATTGATACTAAATGACACACGGCAATTTAATTGTTGTTTGGGGCGAAGTTACAATTTTTTTTTAAACGATTTGCGATGACGAAGACAAGGGTAATTCAGGATGGGTTTGGCGTGATGTAGTTGGCTGGAAGAATTTTTAATTTTCAGCCGGTTGATTCTTTGTTTTCAAAGTAGTGTAAATGGATCTTCTTTTACCAGTACGTAAGCTTATACGTTGCGTAAATCAGGGTGAGAGCCCCAATTAGCATAGCCGGCAGGTGCTTTTTGAACATTGACAATACAATCATTGCCGTCATACTGGCAACAAGCAATAAGCCAAACATCAGATGATAATACAAAACATCTTCATGAATTTTTTTTGTTATAGGGTTATGTGCAAGGTGTTGATATTGATATATATCTAGGTATATGTTTCCCATTTGAAGCACGGTTAGGACTTGAGTGATTTGACATCCTATGCTCTTCCAATTTTTAGGTCGTTTTATGGTCATCTTAAAATAACAAAGCAATGTATTTTTTGTCAGGAAAATTTAGTTTGTCAAACAAAACTTTATTGGGCGCAATTTACGCAAAACAGACTTTCAGGTTTAATCAATATTCGTCCTAAAGGTATTTGTGCTTTACACTTCATACAAATCCCAAAATCCTCACTGCCCACCTTGGTTAAAATGTACTGTAGCTTTTTAAGTTTATCTTCCGCCCGCCGAAGCGTTGCTTCAATAACGGATTTGTTGTTGATTGGCGTCCATACGTGAAACACGGCCAATAGCAACGTCTGGCGCCACAGGCTTTGTCAATTCCTGGTATTCCGCTATTCGTTTTTCTGTTTGTGCAATTTCGTCAAGGAATTTTTGCTTTATTTCCTCTTTGTTCATACGCGTATTGTATTTGTTTGGTTTCTGTTTTTTAGTGGATATGTGTGCAATGACACCATGAAAAGTCACTATTTAAATCGATGGACAATATACACCGATTTTACGTGCCGGACATTTTCGAGGTTTTTTCAAATACTATAAGTCGCTCTGTTTCAATTATGGTGTTTAAATGATACTTTCGGGAAATGTAGTCTATGGTTTTTGTTGTGTAAATAAAAATATGTGTAGGGTCGTTGCGGTAATACCAGTTTTGAAATTTCACCGACGGATCATACAGGTGTGTCATAATGATGAGGCGTCCATTTTCTTTAAGTAAATGGAGTAATTTTTCGATTTCATTTTTTGGGTTATGAAAATGCTCAAATACTTCACAGCTAAAAATGTAATCGTAGGTATGATCGCGGTAGTTTTCGTTGGGGAAGAAGAACGGATCGAATAATTTTACCTGAAAGTTTTGATCTTTTAGCATTTTTGAAATCACAGGACCTGTTCCGCAACCGTAATCCAGCCCCAAATGTGTTGCGTTGAAATTTTCCAACACATGATCAGTAATTGGGGCTACAAATCGCTGATAATTGATGTCATCTACATCGTTATTGTGTTCACTATACCGATCTTTTTCCTGCTCCTTTGGAATGTAGTGTCCATGGTCTTTTACCAATGCGCCGCAATGTGTGCACTCCCAAAAATAGTCATCAACTTTCTCCAGTAATTTTGATGTGCAAAGCGTGCAATTCATGTTTTTGTTCAAATTAACGGAAGATATGCCGGTAACATCGGGGAAATTTGATTTTTTTCAAAACTTTCCCAAAGACTTGTTTTTCCTGTTTTGTGCGACCTGAATTTGTAAAATTAAATTACTTTCCTCACTTGGGTTATTTGTGTCATTGGATGTATAGAAATTAATATACGTAAACACCTATTTTTGGCGGACCCATGATCAACAGGAGATTGACTACATCGAAGAGTACAATGGTGTATTGCATGCCTTTGAATTTAAATAGAACCCGAATAAAAGCGCCTGAATATCAAAGAGCTTTACCAAAAATTATCCTCAGCACACTTTCTCTGTTATTCATCGTGACAATGCAGTTGAATGGCTGTGGAGTGATGGGGTTGACCTCCTCTATTACAATGGCATCGTGCAATTCAATGATAAAAAAGAAGACATATAACTTGATGCATCTTGCATTGCCATTGGGGTGGATCTGAATTCATTGCTGTAGACCTGCATAAAACTTCGGTAACTAACCGCAATATCCAATTTGTCAAATTGAATGATAGCGTACTGGAAACCAATACTAAAACCAATTTGAAATGGTTGGTCTCGCGTATTGTATCTCCATTCACTATTGTTCGTAAGGTTTTGGGCTCCAAATGCGCGGGAATAAAATGAGCCTAAAGAATATTCAAATCGGTCGTTTTTCCCAAACTGTTTATGCCAAAGTACCGGTATTGTAAAGTGATTATACTTTACTTGATCATAGTAATAATACGTTTTTCCATTTTCGAAATCACAACCAATTAAAGTCAGGTAAAATTTATCGTATTGCATACTGTATAACCCGATGCTTACTGACGTTCGATGTCTGAGCTTTTTGTGGAGCTGCAGGCCGCCGGCAAAGCTGTATTGGCGATCGTTGAAATAGGCGCTTGACGAATATGAATTAAAAGTTGACAAAACCCCCGCATTCCCGCGAAGAAAATAGTTCTGCGCTGGTGACTGTATAGAAATAACGATAAAAAGCGGTAATAGCCAGAAGTAAAAACGCTTCATCTCCTTGTTTTTGTCAAAGTTACAATTAATCATCAACAACTCTAAAGGTTTGATAGTAAGCATCACCAGGGCATTCATCATTGGCATTATGAGCGCATCAATAGCTTAGGTTGTTGATAAGCGCTAATTTTTAATCACTTTGAAAACTGCCTTGTTATCATTCTCGATGATTTCCACAAAGTAAAGACCTGCTGCTTTTCCTTCTAATGTCAGGTCAATATGACTTGCGGTTGGGTAGGATTGTCTGAATATTTCCTGACCCAAATAGTTTCTAACAGTCACATTCATATTGGATGTGTAATTATCTGTTTTGATGTAAAACTGCCCTCCGGTAGGGTTTGGATAAACCGTAAACCGACTTCCAAAACTATTTTCAGTAATACTTAAATTCTCAGTCAGCAATCTTGCTATTCGGTTTCTATGAATACCGTTGAAGGAGTCGAAATCCCCGCCAACGATTATTTTGCCGTCTGGCTGTTGTGCTATGTCAAATACCGAGTTAGGAAACACAAAACCATTGCCCGGGTCAAAGTCTGTGTCCAGGCTACCATCGTTATTTATGATGGCAATGCTGTTCGTTGAAATGCCATTATATGAGGAAAACCTCCCCCCTGCTAATATTTTACCGTTGCTTTGAAGTTTGGTAAACAAAACTGCACGGTCAAATCCACTGCCGACATTAAAGTCTGTATCAATACCCCCGTTTGCATGTAATCGGGTAATTCCAACTACAGGCGTTCCATTGAAGTAAGTAAAGTCTCCACCAACAACTATTTTTCCATCGGGTTGAAGGGTGGTAGAGAAGGTAAACATATTAAAACCTGATCCCGGATCAAATCCGGTATCCAAACTTCCATCTGAATTTAATCGAGCTATCCTGTTTATAGGTATTCCATTAAAGATGGTAAACGCCCCACATACAAGTATTTTTCCATCAGGTTGCACGGTGGTAGACCAAACAAAATTATTAAACCCGGTTCCGGAGTTAAAGCTCCCATCCAGACTTCCATCTGCATTAAGCCTAGCAATCAGGTTTCTTGGTGTACCGTCAAAAGAGTTAAACCAGCCACCAACGATAATTTTTCCGTCATTTTGCAAGGTGACAGATCGCACCGTATTGTCTAAACCTGCACCAATATTGAAGCTCGAATCCAAGCTGCCATCTGCATGTAAGCGGGCAATGTAGTTGATTGGGGTGCCGTTGTATGCCGTAAAATCACCCACTGCAATTATTTTGCCGTCGGGTTGCAGTGCAGTGGAGAGAACATAGCTGTTAAATCCATTGCCCGTGTTAAAAGTCGTGTCAATATCACCGTCTTCTGTCAAACGGGCAATCCTATTTCGTGCTGAGCCATTAAAGGAAGTAAAAAATCCTCCCACGACTATTTTTCCGTCGGGTTGGATTGATGTGGATCTAACCGTGTTGTTAAAACCGGTGACCGGGGCAAAGTCGGTGTGCAAGCTGCCATCTGCCTTTAAGCGGGCTATGGAATTTCTCGCAGTGCCATCAAAAGAGGTGAAATTTCCCCCCACAATTATTTTTCCATCGGGTTGAATTGCGGTGGGTGATACCGTATTGTCAAACCCAGCGCCGGGATTAAAGTCAGCATCCAGACTGCCGTTTGTGTTTAGGCGGGCAATTCGATTTCTCCCCGTGCTGTTGAAGGAGGTAAACGTTCCCCCAACAATAATTTTTCCGTCGGGTTGAAGTGTAGTGGAGCTCACCCAGCTGTTGAATCCTGTGCCAGGATTAAACCCAGTATCCAGGCTGCCGTCTGCGTTTATGCGAGCCACTCTGTTTCTGGCTATTCCGTTAAATGAAGTAAACGTTCCGCCAGCGATTATTTTTCCGTCTGACTGAATTGCAGTGGAGTACACTTCACTGTTAAATCCTGTGCCGGGGTTGAAGACCGTGTCCAGACTGCCGTTTGTGTTTAAACGGGCAATTCTGTTTCTTGGTGAGCCGTTGAAATCCGAAAAGTCTCCCCCAACAAGTATTTTTCCATCCGATTGAAGAGTGATCGACCAAACGATGTCGTTGAATCCGGTGCCTATACTAAAACTATTGTCCAAAATGCCGCTTGCATGTAGTCGGACAATTCGGTTCACAGCCGATCCATTATACGAGGTGAACCATCCGCCCACGATAATTTTTCCATCCGGTTGAATCGCAATGGAGGTAACTCTATCGTTGAATCCTGTTCCATAGCCAAAGTTCATATCCAGACTTCCATCCGGGTTTAATTTGGCAATGCGATTTTTTACATAGATATTGTATAGCGTAAATTGTCCCCCAATGATTATTTTGCCGTCGGGTTGAATCGCAGTTGCCAATACCCCATTGTTTAATTCCGTTCCTGAGATAAAGGTCGGATCCAGACTGCCATCCTCGTTTAAGCGTGCTATACTATTAATGGCAGTACCGTTAAAGTTTTTAAAATCACCTCCGACAATGATTTTACCATTGCTTAAAATTTCGGTAGAGTACACTCTGTCGTCAAACCCTGATCCATCACCAAAAGCGCCGTCATCAAAGGTGTTAAATGTGGGGTCATTGCTGCCGAATTGTGCAAATGCAACAATACTTGTGAAGAGAAGTACAACAGGAAAAAATTTACGCATGCTATTTTATTTTGAGCACGATTAACAAAAAAACGCACAATTCGTTGTAAATAAAATCAGAGGAATTAAAGCGACAATCAAACTATTCTGAAGTATGTCTTATTAATGCTCTGAGCATAATTTACCACATTCTACATCAATACTAAACACGTAAACATTTACGGCATTACCATCGACTTAATGAACAACGCAAAATTAGCTGAAATAGTACGATTATGACAGATGAATTCGTAATAGTTCGTGAAAATTGCATCGTAAACTGCGCATTATGTGATAATGAGAAAATTAATGACTTCTCTTGTGTCTAAAGGGGTCGTGCGTGCTAAAATTATGGGGCATCAAGAATTGTCTTGATCTTATTTAACCATAGGCATTAATTCGATTCCAGATACATCTGCATTACCAGCCTTTAAAAATGAATAGGTCAATTGATCCACTTTACAATCGGTGAACTTAATGCGATTCAATTTTCGATTGTTTTTAAAGAAGGTGTTGATGATGGTTGCATTTCGAAATTCCACCTTCTTAAAAGAACAATTTTCAAACGAGCAGTCCTCGATAGTTCCATCAAAAATGAGGTTGGAAAGATCAGACTTTTTAAAGGATGTTATTTTCCAATGGGCCAGTTCCATTTTATTGGAATTAAAATCGCATGAAATGATTTCAGCTCCCTCAAAATTCGCTTGGGAAAAATCACAGTTGAGCACTTCACTTTCGGAAAATACAACATCAATTAAAGAGCTGGCCTCAAAAATATTTCCGACAAGATCTGAGCGGTGAATCTTACTGTTCCGCCAGTCGGAATTGGTAAAATCACATTTTGCAATGCTGTTCCCTTTGAAAATAAGGTCTGTCAGTTCCGCATTGACAAACGTACAGTTTTTCAAATTGGAGCCACTGAATTTTTCCTTCAAATTCTTCAATCCTGAGAAGTCAGCATCCACCCAGTCGCCTCTAGACATATCCCAATTCAGATCGGAATTTTTATTTGGTTTGGTTGGGGAAATGTCATCTTCAAGCGCATCCATGCGTTTAGCAGATTCCGGTTGTGGAGGTTTGTTGTTTTCGGAGAAATGGTTTAGGTCGAGTCCAAAAATTTCCGTAATCCGGTTTAATGTTATGATGTCGGGCATCGATTCTCCCCGTTCCCATTTGCCCACTGCTTGCGGACTGATGGATACTTTTTGCGCCAATTCACTTTGTGTAAGATTGGCAGACTTTCTTGCTTCAGCAATCTTTTTGCCGATTGATTTTGAATTCGTCATCGTATTTGAGTTTTTAAATTTCGATGCCGCAAAATTATCCCGGTCAGTTTCGTTTCGCCAAGAAAAGCCGGCTACTTACCGTTGTATTTGACCTACGATTGGTTGTTTTTCACAACTGTTGGTTGCGTAAAGAGGGTGGGGTGGTTTTGGTTCGTGTACAAATGGGCTTATGTCGTATTTTGCGCAAATCTTTCGAGCATCATTTTTCACTCAGTTCGTTTACGACATTGCCATTTTCATCCAAAAACTGAATTTTGGGCGTTCCGTCAGGTTGAACAAAGAGTTTTAATCGATCAGCGCCATTTGCATCCTTTAGTGTCAGCCCTGCCGTTTTATTTCTGTTTGACAAATCGACCCTGTTTACAGCATCGCCAATTTGCCCTTCCGGATTTGCATCGTTTATGCTAAAACCAGCATCGACGTAGCTCCCGTCTGAACTTTCCGTTTTGTACATCGCAATTCCATCCACCGTGGAATAATCCAAGACGAAAGCAATTTTTTCACCTTCTGGCGCATTTACAATTCCGAGTCCGCCTACTTCATTTCCTTTGTCGTTGTAGAGAACAAAGCCCGATGGGTTGACGTCTCTTTCGTATTCTTTGCCATTGAGGATCGGGTAGGGCATTCTTTCCTTATTTGTCAACACCATGATCTTGTTCCCTTCTTCATCTGTGATGTTTAGCTTTTTTACATCGATTTCTTCAAAGCTGTCCTTGAGATTTTTAAAGGCCCCAAGACTCAGTACAAGTCCAATGGTCACAATGACCGAATAGATGACGAGAAATGTTTTGCTTGTGTTTTTCATTTTGAAACGGGATATTTTTTGGAAAGCGTTGCTTGATACTTGTCTTTCAGGCAAAATTATAAATTCTCAACAATTTCATCTCGTTTTCTATTTGAGTAAATTTTTGTTTGTCCGTTGGAAGAAGCTAAAACACATTATTGACTTTCTGAAATCAAGGGCAGATGGATTAAGTTATCAATTTAGTAGATAGGTTGGGTGATAAATGTTAATAGGTCTTCGAGCCAACTAATCTTTAATACAGCGAACTGAAAAACCACTTGTCTTATACAAGTGATATGTGATAGCCTCACCATTATCATACCCTAAAACCCGGCACCAAGCTAAGATTCCGAAATTTTCTTTTGCCTGCCACCAGTAACCATATTGGCCATTAAAATCGAATGTCGCATTAAAATTACGAGAGCCGCCCGGAAGTCCGGAAAATCCACTTTCATTGGAAGCGTTTATATTTGGGGTCGCCCAATATTGCGTTCCGGCACTTTTCATTTTACCGCCAGCAATGCTGTCCCCGCCTAAATAATTTATCAACTTTTCCCATTCTGCATTTGAGGGAACATGCCAGCCGCATGGGCAGATATTTCGCTCGTCATCAACAGCGTACCAGTTGTATAATTTTCCAAACGAATCTTCGAATATACTGTCATTGTTGTAGTACGCCCATCCACCCATATTTAAAGTACGCCACTCTGAATTGCTTCTTTCGTTGCGTAAATTGTCACCATTACAATACCTGGTAGTTTTTAAGTTTTCTGCCATCCACTCTTGATCACCAATAACGATTGTGGCATATTCATTTCCATCCACATCCGTCACCGTACCAGTAGTAATGTTTGGCGAATCAGGCTCACTTGTTTCATCATCTTGTTTACAAGCGGCTAACATTCCAAAAATCAACAATAAGCTAAACGTTATTCTATTCATGTGTTCCAAATTTTTCATGTATTAGTTCATTAATTTAATGGAGTTTTCCGCAAAGGTAAGGCATGTTCTGAAGGCGTTAGTGAAGTTGTTGCCTAGCTTTCCTCGACGCTTTGGTTGAGCTTTATTTTAACCATCCTCCCCCTAAAATGACGGGCCAATTTGAAACGTTGTTTGTCGTGCGAGCTTATTCTCGTTATCCAAAATGTGTCTTCAGCCAAAGTAACTATTCGACAATGCATTACCCCTCGAGTATTCGGATTAAATCCTCATTCATATAATAAACCTCCACACCATCCTTTCGAGGCGTAAGGATGTTATAGTGAACCAGTTCATTCATGTATTTCGTCAATGTTGTCCTTGAGGTTTTCCCTGTAATCGTACCTAAAAGACTTGGTTTCATGTATGGTTGACTGAATATGGCTTCATTGACTTCCTTACTATACCATTTTATTTTTCCTTTTGCATATTCATGGGTTGATTCCATCTGCGATAATATCTCATTAATTCGCGTATTTGTTAGTTTGGACGTTTTTTCCGTTGCTTCTAACATATACTCAATCCAAGGTTTCCAGGCATTTTGCTGCTTTACTGCGCCTAATTTGAAATAATAATCCTCTTTGTTTAAAACTATAAACTTTGACATATAAAGAACCGGTTGACTCAATAATCCTTTGCTAAACAAATACAAAAGATTCAAAATTCGACCTGTTCGACCATTGCCGTCTTGAAATGGATGGATTGCTTCAAACTGATAATGCGCCACACACATTTTTAATATTGGATCCATTGGATATTTCTCGTCATCATTTAAAAAATCTACCAAATTGTCCATCAAGGTGTCTATTAGGCCTTCTCCTCTTGGGGGGGTGTAAATAATTTCTCCAGAACGAAATTCGCTTTCACCTATTTTTATAACAACTTGAGCTTGTGGAGGTCGATAGCCAGAGGTCGTTTGTTTTATCTGATTAAAGATCCGTTTAATCAAACTCGTTTTGATAATCTGTTTTTCTTGCAATTCCTTAAAACCAGCCCAAAGTGCCTCTCTGTATCTTAACACTTCCTTTGTCGAAGGGTTGCTATTAGTCTCCTTATGCGTATCGGATATGGCCTTGTATAATTCGTCTTCAGTCGTAAATATATTTTCAATTTCTGTTGATGTTTTGGCTTCTTGCAATGCCAAAATATTGATGAGCATTAATGGATTTGGCAGTCGATTCAGATTCCCATTTACAGTTGCCAAAGCCCTGGTCGCCAACACCAATCGTTTAAGAATAGCCGGATTATTTTCAATATCTTCATTTGGGGGCAACAATGGTAAATCATTGTGCGGTATCTGCCTGTCAAATTTTCGCATATTTTAAATGTTCAGTTATATTGATTTTTTGGACATACTGCAAATGTATGTTCAATTTTTGACACAAACGCCATATATGTTCAAATTTTAGCAATAAGTGAACATCACAAACCTCGACTTGCAAAAATGAACACTTACGCTTATCTGTCCATTTTTTTTTGGGTTTTATGAACATTTTCGTCGCCTCACTGCCAACTGAACCTTTATTTAATTCTTAAATCCAAAACATTTATAAACTTGGTCATATTTCTATCCCTTCGCAGTTATTGCGAACAACGAAGCAAGCATGAAGCCCCAACCTTATTATCAATAGCGAGGCACACATGGATAAGGTCCGATATGCCAAAGCATTGAATAAATATAAAAATATGATTCAACTGGTCACCATTGTATTTATTGCCTGAGATGAAGGCAGCCATAAAATAGATGCCCTCTTTTCAAAACTACGGTCACTATATTTGTGGAAATATTATCAAAATCATGTATGCCAAACTTTCTAAATAAATTCAATCCCATTTTAATATGTGTTTTGGGTATATTTTCGTTTGCACCCCTCCACGCCCAGCAAGAAACCATGGAAGGTATAACCAATTGGAGCAAGATGTCTGCAATAAATCTTTTATACCCAATTATTGTCACAGAGATCACGACCAAAGACGGGAAAATTTTCCGCGGAACCATTAGCAAGTTTCCGAGTAAGGGTAATGACAGTACGTATGTCTTAAAACAAAGAGGAGGTCAAATAAAGATAATCCGAATTAATAATGTTAAAGAGTTTGCCTGGGTGTCTGGAGACAAGCGAGATTTCAATATTACTTTTGATTTTGGACTTAACACGCTGTTTGCTACCAGAAATAAATTGGGTGTTTCGCCGGGATTTGCGCTTTCAGTTGGCTATGAGTTTAAATCCAATTACGTTGTGCATTTTGATTTAAACGGCGCCAATTTTCGCAACTTTCGTCTTAAAGAATTCACCAATAGATCTGATACTTATTCTTCCGAACTATTAATAGGATACCGTTTTAATCGGACAAAAAACCACATACAAACCCTTTCATTCGGAGGAGGTTTTATTGAAGAATTTGACACTGAAAGCAACTATTCACCGGTATTTAGCGCCTTGTTTGATTACGAGTTTCCATTGGGGAGCAAAAGTGGCATATCGCTGTTTACCCGTTTACAATTCTTTGGAAAAAATGCAGAAAAGAGTCACATGCTTTTAGGTTGTAAAATTAGACTTTATAATCGTATAATGACGGGAAGCCTTTAAACCATTTATCATGCTAAATCACAAAACGAATTACGCTATGCAGCTCAAGCTGCTCATCCTAATACTTTGCATAGGTTTTTGGGGCAACCTTCAAGGTCAGATGATATTATTGCCGCATTACAGCAGCGGACAAATAACAGAAATCACGCTGAAAAATGGTGAAATATACAGGGGGAAGGTCATTAGGGTTGTTCCTTGGAGTTATATAGCCATTCGCTTCCCTAGTAAAGAAACCACCACCATCAATGTATCCGACATCAAGGAATCAAAGCCTGTATTCCCGAACATTACTGAAAATAGCTTGTCCTTGAACCTTGGTGTAAAGGCCATTTCAACCTTACCACCTAGCACATCTGACCTTATGCTTCTTGGTGTAGTGGGCATAAATAATGACTTCGGAAAAGATTTAAAGTATTCGTTTTTAGCTGAATTCTCGCAGGGCGGTTTAGTATCTGAAAAACCCTTTTTAAATGGCGATTATCTAGCCGTATCATTAGCTGTTGCCATTGGTTACAAGCTCAATCGAAATAAAAAAATAAGTCAATCATACTTCATAGGATTGCGTAGATTTTTGGGCGAGGATTATAATATTGGTTACCTTACACACCGGTTTGAATTGCCCATCACAATTAGAAACAATCGGCAAATAATCCCGTTTGTAGAGTATAATCACCTCCCGAGCGCCAATCTAGAAAATGGTCTGAAGCATATCTTCAACGCTGGTATCGTTATTAGGTTTTATACTTTATCAGCCTACTTTTAGGTAATGAATGAAAAACGCATATTAATACCTTATTCCAAATGGCTAAAGAGGAATCCCATTGCAATAGCCGCAGTCGATTATGCCCTGTGTTCAATAATTTTCACTAAAATACTCAAGGCACTATTATTTTTATAAAATTTCAAACTTACCATACCCGATAGGGCAAATAGGAAGACAAAAAAGAACAAGTAAAAATGCTTTCATGGTTTATGTAGTGTCTGTCTATAAAGTCCGATAGCTGCGTTATGCTCTTTCCAAAATTTAGTCATTTACCAATATGTAAACTCCTTGATTTTCCCCGATAGTTATCGGGGTCTCAAGCCTTGCTCTCGAACTTTCTAGTTCAGCCACTGTGACTTTATGGTCAGACTCAAGGTAACGGGAATTTCGAGGTGAATGGTGTTTGCGTAAATGAATACGCTTTAAATTAAAGTCGCGGTCGGTGTGCGAATGGCCACAATTACAAGCACAATATAATAGTTAACACAGCGATTGAGACATGCTTCCTAATCTTGAGTCTGCTCCAAAAAGTCCCCTCCTTCCATAATCATCCTTTTTGGAGTGGTCTCAATCTTTGAAAATTACATGTCTCGTTTTTTCGAATTCCCTATTATCACTCGTTGAACACTTGAAGGTAACCTCATACACGCCTGATTCAAATTGGATTTTGTTTGTGAGTTCTGTTGTGAAAATAATTTCACTCGTCACGAATTCTTCGCATTCTTCTTCATTTATAGTGATTTGTGTTAAATCTTTGAACCTAGAAACACTCAGCAAATCTGTTGTTGAACCAATGGTGTCTCCATCAAAAACAATTGGTCTGTCGAGTGAAATTTTGTATGACGTCTTCAAAAGTCTATTTGTAAATTTTGCGCACTTGGTTGTTGCATGCGCTGAATTGAAGATTTGTGCGCTCGGAAAGTAGCAGGTCGGTGAGGATTCAACCGACATAATCTCAAATCCAATTTGATCGTCGAATGTATCGGGGCCTTCACTGTTATGTTTAAACATTGAATGGAGACCCGCAAATCTGATGTCACAAATTGTAGCGTCATAGCGTAACAAATAACCACAAGAGGTAAAAGATATTATACCAAGAGCAAAATAACAAAAGGTAAATACGATAAACTTACGTGTCATTTTTTTTGGTTTTAAAGGTTTTGAACCCGTCTATCCATACCGAACCAATAGCCCGGAATCCGGATTTTAGTTCGAGGTATTTTAGTGTTTGTCTCATTATCCCGAAGGTTTTTTGTTAATAATTTTCTTCAATTTATCCGTAATGTAATACCCCCCTGTTTGAGCTGCTGAGCCTATAAACTCGATAAACCCAGCTACTCGCAACAGTTCTATATACCTCTCAATCGTTCTTTCGCCTCCAAGATTGGTAATTGCTTTGTAATCAGGTGTTCGTTTGCCTTCATTATTAACTATTGCATTAAGAAGAGCAGAAAGTTTAAGCTTAGTAGCTTTAGTAGCTCCGTCAATTTCATCACCTTTTGCTGGGTCAACTACATCTCCTAGAGGAATAATCGTTTTAAAAACATCGCCTTCTTCAAAAACAGGTTCACTGCCATTTGAATAAAGCCGGGTATAACGTTCACTATTGCGATATCCGGAACCCAGTTCTTCTGCCCGGCCAATTTCGCGGAAGAAAGCAGCAATGACTGGATTTTTAGGAAAGAGCGTATATGAGTCTAAGCGAAATTTGCCGCTGCCAAGCACCCCTTCAATTTTACCCTCATTAGACACACCCAAAAACAAATGTCCGCCTTGCCGATTGAGCATGGCACACACGCTTTCAAAAACGTTTTTGGGTAACTCAAATTGGGCCTTTTTGAACTCAATTTGAATGCCTTCTCCACGTTGAATGATATTGCGCAGATAATTGGGGCTCATAGTAATTTCAGAATAAGCTGTCGCTCTATGTTAACATTAATATTTTGAAGATTGAGTCTGCTCTAAAAAGTCCCTTTCTGCCAAAATCTTCCTTGTCGGTAGATTTTTGAATCCTCACTAACAAATGGTTAGCTCCGGTTCAAAAATCCCCTCCGCGTCGATTTTAATTGAAATCATCCTTTTTAGAGTGGACTCAAGATTTTAATTCAAATGCAAATATAGGAGAGAAAAGCAAGGCTTGGAAAGGGACTGTGGTAGGTGTTCAAACGATATTATGAAATGGGATTAAGTCCGCGAAAAATATCCGCTTTGATTTTTAATGAATGCCCGTCAAGTGTTTCATCCAACTTCATATTCTTGCACGCAGAGGTTTGTTTTGTGGGCGCCAAATCGCGCTTTCCGCTGCAAGTCCTCGTCCAAAACCACCGTGGCCGCGTCAGCCGGCAAGGAGCTCCTACCGTCGCTCTTGCCAGCTGGCGGCCACTGGCGTTTTGGCCTGCGGGCTTTCCGCTGCAATCGCGGGCGCGGCGCGTGGGGCATAATGACCGACCCACACAAAGTTTCGTTTTTTTCAGCCACGAATGAATACCAATACGCACGAATATTTTATTCGTGAACATTCGTGTAATTCGTGGCAATACAAATGCGTGTTGTTAGCGGTGCTACGAAGTGTTTTTTTCGCCACGAATGAAACAATTTTATTTCAGAAATACTCTAATTTCCACGACTGAAATCCAGTAGAGTATTTTTTGTAAAAATCAAACTAGGAAAAAGATTTTAAGTGAGTCCCTTGGGATTTAGAGTTTGAGTTATCTGAATGGGGTCATATTGGCTGACTCTACCGGAGTCATCAATTTATGGACTGGCTTTATCCAGTCTTAAATTAATAAATTCTTTGATAACAAAACTTAGGCTATCAACTTTATCAGGATATAAAATCACTTCGGATTCAATATTTGAGCCATTCCAATAAAGTAGAACCGGATTCCGTATTTCTTTTGAATAATAGTTCCTCAACTCCTTGTTATCTTCAAAATTCACGTAAGCTGAATTAACTTTTTTAAGGCTTGGATAACTTTCACCTATTTCATGCTCACAAAATAAATAGATCTCATTCTTCTTCATGAACTCAAAATTATCGAAATAATATTGCATTGAATTTTTCATGCAATATGGACACGATAATGACGGAATTAACAGAACAACGCTTCCCTTCGGCAAACTGAATTTTTGGAAGTATTGGCTTAGCGTTTTTATTGGTTTAATATCATCTTCTAATTCCTTCAATTCTTCAACTCGTTTTTGATTTGAACGTTTGAAATTTAGTTCATAAAAATAGATATCAAGTTCATAATGGTTATTTTTATTTCTGTTTGCCCTAACAAACAAAGAATCCATATATCCAGGAATAGGGAGAGAAGTGTAAAAACGTAGAGGTTTCATGCCTTCTGCAATTAAGTTTAATTTGAAATCGTAAACCCCGAACCATTGATGAGAATAATTGAATTCAGCATATTCGGATTCACTTAAGCCTTTTGGAACCGGTAGAGTGGCAAACCTAACTATATATTTATTCTGATGATCAATAATAATATTACTGAAAACGGGGCTATTTGGGTTTCTGTAGATTTTGTTTTCCACACCAGCAGCCAACTCATAAGCATCATCAATCAAATGATACATGTTTTTCGGCTCATGCAGAATATTTCCAAGTGTATCAGCAATTATCAACTTTCGATTTCCTTGTAGTGAAACAACAATAGAGTTTTTATTAATTGCCCGAGCCTTGGTATTTAACTTCTGGTCGATAGAATAATTACCCTCTCTAAATAGCGTTTCTGATATTGAGATAGGAATTCGGATAAAGCCTTGGTTTTCATTGTTAAAATCAACATATCCCAATGATGGCACTCCATTATTTTCTGCTGATTTTATATCTTCGAAAAATGCTGGATTAGGAGTAATAAACAATCTGTTTTCTGCGATATTAAAATTTTCTAATTCATGCCCAAAATAAGAAGTACTTGAATCATATGTTTCGTCTTCGTGATATAAAAAAGTACCTCCTCTAAGATTTACAAACGAAATCAGGTCTCCTTGATTATTGATAATTGCCAACAGTGAATCATGATAAGGACGGTCTAAGTTGCTAACGTCTCTTAAAATCAAAATTGAGTCATTATTGTGGTAATGGAAAAGAAAAATTGGATAAAAATCTTTTTTTATAAACTTAACTGGTATTATTCGTGAAACTATCTGGTGATCAATGTCAATTTCGATTAAGCATTTCTGGTTTACTGAATTTAACATTAAAAAATTGGTGTCACCTCTTTTGTAATGCTGATTATATGTGCTAAATGAATGCTCTATTGGTAATTCAATTCGCAGAGAATCGACCAACTGAAAATAAGCTTCCGTAAAATAATTATCGACTTCAACTTCTGTGCATGAAACAAAGAGTTTCAACAAGAAAACCAATTTTAATAATCTTATTGTCATACTTAACTATATGTTTTAGAAGAAATATACCTGTAATTAAACACAAATACCGAATGAATTCGGTATTTGTGTTTAAAAAAACTTTACATTCCAACATCCTGTTTAAAAACAAGCACAATATCGCCACCTCCACTAACAGAGTGCCTACATTCATTTCCTCCCGGAGGACAATAAATATATTTAGCTCCACAATTTGTTACTCCTTCTTCCTTTTTTTTGTCAAAATTTAAACCATAGTGTAGCGTCACATCATCATCCTCAAAAATATAAATTTCTGCAAAAGCTGGAGTATTTGACCCAGAATCTACTTCCTGAGTCAATAAGTATATTTCCAGATAATCCACATCTGGATGTAGAGGCTCGTAATCGCTAGGAGCAACTTGTACCTCCCCAAATTGACTGTAATACTGAATAATTGGGTTTTGAACTTGTGCTTCAAAACTTGCATTATCAGATGGTGATTCTAAACTCAAATCCTCTTTATTACAAGCAACGCCAATTAAACATAAACTTGCAACCGAAAACAAGAACTTTTTCATAGTGAAAATAAATAAAAGTAAACATCACCAAGCCCGTCTTGGCACCAGAAAAACAACCGCTGTTTTTCGTTGATAAAATAAAAAGGTCTTTTGAGAATATCCTAGTCGTATTTCGACTAAATTATTTTATCTGCAACTAATTAAATTAAAACCATGACAAATATAGGAGAAAATATCAAACGATACAGGGATTATCGCCAATATAGCCAAGAGTATATGGCGAGTAAACTCAACATTACCCAAAGCAGTTATGCGAAGTTGGAAAAGCAAGACACCAAACTCACGGTAGAACGTTTGCAACAAATTGCGGAAACATTGGATGTTGATGTGAGTCTTCTGCTAAACTCCGCTAC
>JAFIEY010000061.1 GCA_020832345.1 Cryomorphaceae bacterium
AAAAACCGGGCATTATTTTGCGCGTGGTGAATAACAATCTCGTCGAAGGATTCGGCATTGGGCCAGTTCCACTCGATCCAGTTTACGCCGGGTGTAGGCGATGGTGGACTTGAAGTACTGATCCACATAAGCTGGGTGCCGCAAACACCATAATTTTGATCGTTTAACACGGTACAAGGGCCTGTGTTACAAGTACTGGCCGTGACCGTGGCATTGGGAGCAATGTTTACCTGTGCTGTAAGCTTAGGTAGGGAAAAGAAACCCGAAATAAATAAAAATATTGCCGTGAGCAATACCCTAAACTTCGGTGTGGTGTGTACACGCTGATTCATAGTTTACAATTTTAACTTTTTTATTAATTACTTAAGGGTAAATTTACGTGACAAAACAATTAGTTCGTTATTTAAACGGTAAACAAATTGGTGTTTCTCCGCAGCTTTACCCATTTGTATGTAATGTTATTAGTTGTCAATATAAACTGTTAAATAGAGTAATACCGCTCAAGACATATAGATTATAAAGATTAAAATGAATAATAACGTATGAGGATTTAATAATAAACAAGAAGGTCTTTTTCTAATTATAAAAATAAAAAATTAAAATATTTTGTAATAAAATTATTAACAACACATTGTTAAATTAAGAATATTTTTAATAAAAATTCATAGAAGCATTCGACACCCTCCGTATATTTAACGCAGTTTAACACTTATAACAGCAAACTACACGCAAAAACAAAACAAGTATGAGTCCACTCCAAAAAGGATGATTTCAATCAAAATCCATGGGATTTTTGAACCGGAGCTAACTAACTGTTTGTGATAATTCAAAAATCTACCGACAAGGAAGGTTTTTGACAGAAATGGGCTTTTTGGAGCAGACTCTTGAATTAAATGGTACGGTTGGCGAGGGCGTTTCACCTCACTTCCCTGTCAAGGTTTTCAAAAAAGCCTCTAGCGCGTTTTTATCCGCATCCGACAAATTAAGCGGCTGGATCAATGGACTTTTATTGGGGTGGTTTTTTCCACCTACATTGTAGTGCTCTACCACATCGCGCAGGGTGGCTAAACTGCCGTCGTGCATATATGGTGCGGTAAGGGCTACATTCCGAAGGGAAGGCGTTTTTACCTTTCCCTCGTCTGCAGAATCTCTCGTGATACGCATACGCGCCAAATCCGGGTAAACTTCGTATAATCCAATATTCTCAAAATCAAAATGCGTAAGCAAGGGCCCTTTATGGCAACCGGTGCAACTGGCCGAAAATATTTGCCACCCCCGTAATTCTTCCGCAGTTAGCGCCGACGAATCCCCAAAATAATAAAAATCGTCAAACCGACTATTGCCACTTAGCAAGGTGCGCTGATAGGCGGCAATAGACGCAGTGATGGTATAGGGATCGATGTCGCGATCGGGGAATACTTCCTTAAATAATTCAGGATATGTGTCGTCAGCTTGCAGGCGATGGATGAGTTCGGGAAGCGAGAATGCCATTTCCTCATGGGTTTCTAATGGCCCCAGCATCTGGGTTTCCAATCGGGGATTTCCGCCCTCCACAAAAAAATAAGGATGATAAGCTACGTTAAATAGTGTGGGCACATTGCGCTTTCCCACGCGATTCTTTACCCCTACACTTTTGGGTAAACCATCCGTAAACGCCTTTTCCGGCAAATGACAAGTGCCACAAGATATACTGCTGTCCACCGACAACAATGGATCAAAGAACAACCGCTCCCCCAATGCTATTTTGGACGCATACATGGGATTATTATCGGGAATGGGTAAGGGTGAAAATCCGTGGTGAGGCACCGGATATTCCTCAGTTTCGGGAATTGGTTGCGAACACCCCATTAGAAAAAGTATAAAACCCAAATATGCAAATCGTTTCATGCTGCAAATTTACCATTGACCAGCCTCATTTGGAAACTTACCTTTGCGATTTAAAGCACATTTGTATTTCGGGATTAATTCTAAATTACTATTGAAAAAAAAACATCCCTTTTATTTCTGGAGTTTATTGACCATCATCATCGGTATTTTGTCGGGTGCAGCCTCTTCCCTATTTCTGCATTTGCTGCATTGGGCAACGGATTTCCGCACGGATCGCACTTGGATGGTGCTGGGATTGCCAGCTGCCGGACTACTCATCGGTTGGGCTTATTATCGGTACGGACAGGATGTTGTGAAGGGCAACGACCAAATCATCGACGAATATAAAAAACCGAATAAAATTATTCCACTCAAAATGGCGCCCATGGTGTTATTGGGTACGGTCATCACGCATTTATTTGGTGGAAGTGCGGGTCGGGAGGGCACCGCGGTTCAAATGGGATCCTCAATCGCCGATCAGTTTTCCGAAAAATTCTCATTAAAAGCCCACCACCGTCGGTTGATTTTGATGATGGGTATGAGCGGGGGATTTGCCTCCGTTTTTGGCACACCCTGGGCGGCGGCGATTTTCGCTTTTGAAGTTTTACGCTACGACAGTTTTAAATGGATACGAATTACACCCATTGTTTTTGCTGCATTTATCGCACATTACACCTGTTTATTACTGGGGGTTCACCACACACAATATGCGGTTGATTGGGCGCCAAGTCTGCATTTAACCAGCATTGGCTGGGCCATTTTGGCCGGAATCTTTTGTGGATTTTCCGCGATGTTATTTTCTCAATCCAATCACTTTTTTAAATCACAATTCAACCGGTGGATAAAAAATCCTATGTTTCGTCCGGTTGTCGGTGGGGCAATTTTAGCCTTGGTGTTTTGGTTTAGCGGATTGGATCGCTTTATGGGACTTGGCGTACCGGTAATTGAGTCGGCTTTTCACGAACAACTATCGCCTTTTGATTTCCTTATAAAAACCATATTCACCGCTTTCACTCTGGGTGCAGGATTTAAAGGGGGAGAGGTTACACCCTTATTTTTTGTCGGAGCTACTTTGGGAAATGCTCTTTCCTTGTTTATTCCATTGCCCATGGCCTTGCTCGCGGGCATGTGTTTCATCGCAGTTTTTGCCGGCGCCACCAACACCCCTATCGCGTGCACAGTTATGGGTTTGGAATTGTTTGGCCCGTCAGGCGGATTATTTTTCCTAATCGCATGTGTGGTTTCCTATGTGTTTTCCGGCCAACCCGGCATCTACAACGCACAACCGACCATGCCGTTTAAAATTCCATTTGGCAGGTTTAAAAAATCCATGCGGTGAGGTTTGTCAATTCCTAACAAACAACCATCTTACCGACCGATAAACTCCTATTCCCAAATACCCCAAAACCCCGGGTTTTACCCTTTCTTTAATGCTAACGGAAACGGTAGAGAATTCAGCCAAATGTTCAAAACGCTGTATTCGTCCCTTATGCAGATCAATTACCTCGTTTAGTCTTTCTAGTTCGCGTTCAACTTTGATGGTTTCCTCTACAGTCCTTGCCCTATCCAACAAAGCCAAATAACGTTCTCGTGATTTCAAGGCGTTTTCCAATCTAATTTTGTGGTCATAATACGCTTCTGTTACATCCTCTCCCGAAACTCGCCTTCTCTCTACCCTACCCATACTTTCAATCTTTTGCAAAATCTCAGTGAGCTGATTGCTCGGTACGCGCATAACAACCCTATTGGTTCCAAACTCCTTGGGGTAACCCTTATAAGCGACGGCCAATTCCTTTAAATACTTGGCAACGGAATCCGGTTTGTCCACCGCCAAGGTTAGGCTCGCGGCATAAATCACAATTCGCTCAAACTCCAATCCACCCTTTTTATCATTTGAAGTCTCCGCCGTAACAGGATCTGAATACATGTTGGGACCATAACTTTTTTGAGATTTGCAACTCAAAAAAACGATAAACAGTAAAAAGACCAGTGGTATCGTTATGAAATTTTTCATAGTTAAAATGTTAATGAGCTTCAAATATACAGTTTTTTTTTGAGACCGAACCTTTTTCGGTATTCGTGGAGGATTCGTAAGGCCGGGAATTATTTGTGCAATGGGGTTGAATGTTTAGGCGTTGAGTCGTTTAGGTGTTGAGTCGTTTTGAGATTGAAATATTTTCGGTATTCGTAGAGGTTTCGTGAGACCGGAATCATTTGGTTCGTGGTTTTTTTGTTCTGTAATCTTACAGGTTATCGGGACTTTTTTAATTGACAATGGACAGTTGACAATGTGGGCGACGAACGGGTTTCGGTGTTCGTAGAGGTTTCGTGAGACCGAAACCATTTGGTCGTCGTTTTTATAACAGTCACCACACACGAATCAACCCCGTAGGGGTGTTGATAATTATAACATCACAACGCACACGAACCACACAACCCCGTAGGGGTGTTGATGATTATAATAACGCCACAAACACACACACACCTACTAGCTCCATAGGAGCGACCGAAATAATTGCCCCAGGTTTTAACCTGGGGGAAAGGAGAAAAGACAC
>JAFIEY010000063.1 GCA_020832345.1 Cryomorphaceae bacterium
CGGAGCGCTATGGCGTGGCTGATTTTGATACAAACGGGAATGTATTGAGCATTGAAGAAAAACCCAAACAACCTAAGTCTAATTATGCTGTTGTAGGTCTATATTTTTATCCTAATTCTGTTGTTGAGATTGCCAAAAATGTACAACCCTCTGAGAGAGGAGAATTAGAAATTACCACTGTAAACCAAGCGTATTTACAACAAGCCTCTTTAAAACTTCAAAAATTATCCAGAGGATATGCATGGTTAGATACCGGAACACATGAAAGTATGACTGAAGCAACTGAGTTTGTAAAAGCGGTGGAGAAACGAACGAGTTTGAAAATTGCTTGTGTGGAGGAAATAGCTTATAAAATGGGTTTTATCGATTCCCAAACTCTTTTAAAAAATTCGAAAGCATTAGGTAAAAGTACCTATGTTGAATATCTAAATAAAATTGCAAATCAATTATGATTCCGGTTACGAAACCATTTTTACCCCCGATTGAGGAATATCAAAGTTTAGTTTCAAGCATTTGGGAACGGCAATGGTTAACAAATAATGGGCCTCTAGTTAACGAACTTGAATTGAAGCTTAAAGAATACTTACGTGTAGAACATTTGTTGTATTTGAATAACGGAACAATAGCCCTTCAAATAGCAATTAAAGCATTAGAGTTAAAAGGTGAAATAATTACAACTCCTTTTTCTTATGTGGCTACTACTAGCAGTATTGTATGGGAGGGATGTACACCAATTTTTGTTGATATTGATGAAAATTCGTTAAATATAGATCCAAAAAAAATTGAAGCTGCAATTTCGCAAAATACTTCTGCTATTTTAGCAACCCATGTTTATGGGAATCCTTGTGATATTGAGGCCATACAAAAAATAGCAGATAAACACAATTTAAAGGTGATTTATGATGCAGCACATTGTTTTGGAACCAACTATAAAGGCAGAAGTATATTTGAATATGGTGATGTAAGTACCACGAGTTTTCATGCTACCAAATTGTTTCACACGATTGAAGGGGGCGCAGTATTCACTAAAGATCCTGAAGTATTGAAGCGAATGGCTTATATGCGTAATTTTGGTCACGATGGTCCCGAGCAGTTTTTTGGTTTAGGCATAAATGGCAAAAACTCAGAGTTTCATGCAGCAATGGGATTAGTTAATCTAAAATATGTTGATGAGGTTCTGAAAAAACGAAAAGAACTTTCTTTATATTATGTTGAAAAGCTAAAAGGTCTTAATAAGAAAACAAATTCTTTACTAAAAAATTCCGAATTTAATTTTGCATATTTTCCAATAGTTTTACCTTCCGAAGATATTTTACTCAAAATGGTAAAAGTTCTAAATGACAATTGGGTTTATCCAAGACGGTATTTTTACCCTTCTTTAAACTATTTAAATTATGTCCAATTTTCTGAGGGTTTAACTGTTTCTGAAAATATATCAAAGAGAGTTTTGTGCTTACCCTTATATCAAACTCTTAGTTTTGAAGAAGTCGATTTTATTGCAAGATTATTATTAAGAGTGCAAAATAATTAAACTTATGAAGAGGAGCTTAATTTTATCGGATAATCAATCTATTTGCAGTAAAATTTTTGAGGTAAATAAGGAATTAAATATCTGTGAATATTTTGATTATGGCACTAGTATTTATTCTGATTTAGCACAATTTACTTTTTCAAATTCTGAAATTAGAAGTTTTAATCTAAAAGAAAATGATAGTGTAAATTTCATATCCAAAAACTATGATTTAGTTTTCTCGGTGCACTATAAACAATTATTTCCTACATCATTAATAAATAAAGTAAAATGTTATAATTTGCACCCCGGATATAATCCTCTGAATAGAGGATGGTACCCACAGGTTTTTTCAATAATTAATGACACTCCCATTGGAGCTACATTGCATGAAATTGATGCGGAAATTGATAATGGTTGTATTATTGATCGTGAACTTGTAGATAAACACGATTGGGACACCTCTTTCACACTCTATCAACGAATCATTGATAAAGAAATTGAACTTTGGAAGCGAAATATAATTAATATCTTAAATGAGGATTTTGTTTCTTTTGCGCCTGAAAATGAAGGGTATTTATATTTAAAAAAGGATTTTAAAAATTTACTAGAGATTGATTTAAATCAAAAATCAACTTTCAAGGAGTTTTTAGATTTGCTGAGGGCTTTGACATTTGATAAATATAAAAACGCATATTTTTATGATAGTGATAGATCTAAAATATTTGTTTCTATTAACTTAGATAAAGAAGATAAATAAAATTAAATTTGTAAATCAATATAGTTTCATGAAAAAAGCTTTTATTACCGGAATTACCGGACAAGATGGATCATACTTAGCTGAATTATTACTGTCTAAAGGTTATGAAGTTCACGCTATTATCCGTCGATCCTCGGTTTTCACTTCTCAACGACTGCATGAATCCGTTTGGAATAATAAAAATTTATTTACCTATCACGGTGATCTAGCAGACTCAAGCAATTTGCATAGGTTGATCTCTAAAATACGCCCTGATGAAGTATATAATTTAGGTGCACAATCGCATGTTGCAGTTTCTTTCGAAGTGCCTGAATATACTGGAGAGGTTGATGCAATTGGAGCTATTCGCCTTTTGGATGCTATACGAGACACAGGGGTTCAAACCAAATATTATCAAGCATCTACATCTGAACTTTTTGGAGGAATTCCCGAAACAGCGCCTCAGGATGAAGATACACCTTTTTACCCTAAATCCCCCTATGGTGCAGCAAAATTATATGCATATTGGATAACTGTAAATTACAGAGAATCATATAACTTGTATGCATGTAATGGAATCCTTTTTAATCATGAGTCACCAAGGCGGGGAGAAACTTTCGTAACTAAAAAAATTACAAAAGCCGTTGCCAATATTTATAATGGTAAACAAGATAAGTTAATATTGGGTAATCTTGATGCTAAACGTGATTGGGGCCATGCTAAGGATTATGTAGAAGCCATGTGGTTGATGCTGCAGCAAGATACACCAAAGGATTTTGTTATTGCTTCAGGTAAAACCTATACAGTTCGTGAATTTGTTGAACGTGCTTTTAAAGTCGTTGGAATTACATTAAGTTGGGAAGGTGAGGGCGTAAATGAAAAAGGAATAGATACTAAATCCGGCAAGACACTGGTTGAAATAAGTGAACGATATTTTCGTCCGGCAGAAGTTGACTTGCTTTGGGGTAATCCGGCAAAAGCAATGAATGCGTTAAATTGGAATCCTAAAATCTCATTTGAGCAACTAGTAGAAGGCATGGTTAAATATGACCTAGAATATGATAATTATGGCGGACACGAAATTTTTTAGAAATGAGCAGTAAAGTAAAAGACTTCGAAATTGTTGAATCAAATATAGTAAAAGGCGTAAAGCTTATTACACCCTCCGTGCATACAGATGAAAGGGGAACTTTATTCACTACCTTTTATGATGATGTATATAGCGCTTTGATTCCAAGTAACCTTAATTTTAAACATGACAAGTTTGCCAATACATTAAAAAGAGTGCTTAGGGGAATTCATGGTGATACTAAATCATGGAAGCTTGTAACCACAGTTTTCGGTGAAATCACCCAAGTGGTCGTTGATAATCGGAAAGATTCACCAACCTATAAAAATTGGCAATCTTTTAAAATTAACGGTCTAAACCCCCAATTAGTTTTGCTGCCCCCTGGTGTTGGTAATGCCTTTTATGTGCATAGTGATGTTGCGGTTTATCATTATAAGTTAGCCTACATGGGTGAGTATTTTGATGCTGAAGATCAGTTTACCCTTAAATGGAATGATCCCGAAATTGGAATTGAGTGGCCAGACACCAATCCTGTATTGTCAAATCGAGATAAATAATTAATAATCATGGAAGTAATTAAACACGAAGAACAAATTTTAGCTATCATTTATCGTGATAGTGATTGGGTCGAAGGCTTAAATTTTATCACACCGAATGAACTGTTCATTCAAGTAGGTTCATGGTGGTACCCAAAGGGTAAAAAATTAGCCTCACATGTTCACAAAGATTTTGAGAGGTCGGCTTTGCGCACCCAAGAAATGACTTATGTTAAACGAGGAGCTATGCGTGTTTTACTGTATGATGACGACCATAACTACCTTCAAGATTTTGTTATAAAAGAAGGTGATTTAGCCGTCGTTGCCTATGGTGGACATGGTTATGAAATTTTAGAAGATGGTACGCAAATCATAGAGGCTAAAAACGGGCCTTTTATCGATGTAGAAACAGATAAAACTAAATTTTAGTTGGAAAATATTTTTTTTAACCGAGCAGATTTAAAAGCTTGTGGTAAAAACGTGATTATTGGGAAAACTGTTCGAATTCGCTATCCTGAGCTTGTTGAGATTGGTGATAATGTGATAATTGACGATTTTACTTATATTTCCACGGCATTACGCATTCATGATAATGTTCATATTTCTTCTGGTTGTAAAATTATTGGAGGTAAATCTGCATTCGTGGAAATGTTTGAGCTCTCTACTTTAGCGCCCAATGTGGTTTTGTCGGCTGGCTCTGATGATTATGTAAGTGGGTTGGCGACACCTATGGTGCCTTTCGCGTTAAAAGGTAAAGCTGTTATTGGAAAAATAATTTTGAAAAAACATTGCATTGTCGGTGCTAGTTCTGTCGTTTTACCAAATATTATTTTTGAAGAAGGAGCTTGTGTTGGTGCACTTTCATTAGTAAACAAAGACTTAAAGGAATATGCACTGTACGCAGGAATTCCTGCTAAATGGATTAAAAACCGTAACCGTGAGGAGATTTTAAACTTTGAAAAACAATTTAGAAATGATTAATAGCAACTTTATACCGCAAATGGAACCTTGGTTTGGAATTGAAGAAAAACAAGCCATGACTGAATATATGGATGAGGGCGGTTGGTTAACAGAGTTTAAGCGAACGCAGGAATTCGAACAACGCATAGCTGAATATACTGGCGCAAAACATTGTGTTGTAGTTAACAATGGTACGATAAGTTTAACTCTTATGGCAATGGCTGCAGGGATTAAGGCCGCAGATGAGGTTATTATACCCAATTACACCATGATTGCTACGCCAAATTCAGTCAAGATGTTTGGTGCGGTACCCGTTTTTGTGGATGTAGAGCCTGAAACACTTTGCATGGATGTTGTCCTGGCTGAAAAAGCAATTACATCTAAAACGAAAGCAATACTTTTTGTAAATGCAAATGGTAGAAACCCTAAGGCAGGTATTGATGCCTTTGTTGCTTTGGCTCAAAAGTATAATTTAGTATTACTAGAAGATGCTGCTCAGTCATTAGGCTCTCGTTTCCCGGGTGGCCGTCATCAAGGGACGATCGGATTAGCCGGTAGTTTTTCTTTCAGCGCTCCAAAAATTATCTCTACAGGTCAAGGAGGAGCAATCGTTACCAATGACGACGGCGTTGCTCATCGCCTCAAGCGCCTTAAAGATTTTGGACGTAGTGGAGGCGGTAACGATATTCATGACAGCATTGGGTTTAATTTTAAATTTACCGAAATGCAAGCTGTAATTGGCAATGAACAAATGAAAAAATTGCCTTGGCGTGTAGAGCGTAAAAAAGAAATGTACCGACTTTATAAAAAATTTCTTTCAGATATGTCACAGGTATCCTTTTTTGAGCAAGATTTAGAAAACACAACACCTTGGTTCATTGATGTTTTGGTTGAAGATCGAGACAAATTGTTAGCTTATCTTAAAGAGAATGGTGTTGGGTCAAGAATGATGTATCCACCTATTAACAAGCAAGAAGCTTATCAAATTCATGGTGAACATAAAGTGTCTAATTTGGTGGGAGAAAAAGGTTTGTGGTTACCATCAGCAGCTCAACTTACTGATGACCAAATAGCTGAAATTTGCAAAACCATTTCTTCCTATTATAAGAAGTGAAATTAGTAATTGATAGATTTAAAGGCTTTCTTAAGGGCGGCGATGCCCGTTCTAAACGTGCCAAAAAGAATGTACTGGTATCTGTAATTACAAAAATTCTTTCAATAGGAGTTAGTTTTCTTATTGTGCCTATCACCTTAAATTATATTGGAAAAGTCGAGTATGGTATTTGGATGACCATTTCATCCATTGTAGCATGGTTCGCTTTTTTTGATGTAGGGTTGGGAAATGGTTTGAGAAATAAATTATCTGAAGCATTGGCTAAAGATAATATGGAAAAAGCCAGAACGTATGTAAGTTCTTCTTTTTTTATTTTAGGTTCTATTTCATTGGGTTTACTATTTATCTTTTTAGTTGCATCGCCCTTCATTCCTTGGAACTCCGTTTTTAATACTCAGGAAGTCTCAAGTTCAGTTTTATATCGTTCCGTTGGTGTTGTTTTCTTTTTCTTTTGCGTGGGTTTTGTTGTGAAGATTTTGTCTTCTATTCTTCAAGCCTTACAAAGACATGCGATTAACGATATAATGGGTTTGGTTGCTCAACTATATAGTTTGTTGTTCATCTATATTTTAGTGCAAACATCCACGGATGAAACAGGTTCTCTTTTTTATTTGTGTTTGATTTATGGTAGCAATTCGGCATTGATTTTTTTGATTGGTAATTTTGTGTTTTTTCGTGGTTCTTTAAAGCATTTAAGACCTAGCCTAAAACACATTAATATTCAAGAAGCCATGCCTATGTTAAAATTAGGCGGTTGGTTTTTTATCAATCAAATTATGTATATGATTGTAGCTAAATCTGCTGTGATTATTGTGATTCAATTGTTCGGACCTGAAGATGTGACCGTGTATAACTTGGCTTTACGCTACATGTCGTTTGTTTCTATGTTTTTTATGATATCGCTTACACCATTTTTAACGGCTTTTACAGAGGCTTATACCAAAGGAGAATATGATTGGGTTCGTAAAACAATTAGATCTCTTTTATATATTTGGAGTTTTGGAGTTTTGGCTAGCCTAGCTTTGATTATTATTCAGCCGTACTTTTTTAAAATTTGGACAAAAGGACAAGTAGAGGTTTCTTTCTTTTTAGTTGCAGTATTAGCATTATCAGGCTTACTGAATATGTTGATGTCTATTTTCACCTTATTCCTAAATGGAATAGGAAAGATTAAACTACAATTTTACTTTTTGATATTCCAAGTTGTTTTTTTCTTTCCGCTCATATATATATTTTATAAGTTTAATTTTGGTTTATCTAGTGTTGTTTTACCAACAATTTTGTTTTATGCTGTTGGTGTAGGTTTGTTTTATACCCAGTATAAATTAGTTATAACGCAAAAAGCAAGAGCAGTATGGGCGAAGTAATTGTTCGTTTAAAAGGCGGTTTAGGAAACCAATTGTTTCAGTATGCATCAGCAAATGCTTTTTGTAAAGAAAAGGGATTAGATTTGTTTTTTGATCTTTCTTTTTTTCAAGAACCCAAGTTTCAAGATATATATCGTTTACAATTTTATCCGATTGAAATTCATGAAATAAGTACCTTTAAACAGAGAAATATAAAGAACTACATTGATTCACGTAATCAAAGAAGTAGATTTAGCAGGTTTCTTAATTTCAAAAATGATGTATATAAAATTGTAAACGAACAAATTTTAAAAAGGATATTTAATAATGACAATCATAACACTATTTATTTATTTGATGATTGGTTTGTAAATCCTTCTTTTTTTCTGGATAACAGAAAGGAGTTATCTGAAACATTTGTTCCTATAAATTTAAGTGAAGGCTCCAAGTTGCTTTTACAAGATATG
>JAFIEY010000076.1 GCA_020832345.1 Cryomorphaceae bacterium
GGGAATTTACACTTATGTTTACACGTATTCTGGTTTCAACGAACTCGGTTTACAAACCTACGAATCCCGCCGCGGAACGGTCACCCTAATTCATTAACTCTATCAAATCAAAAACCACTATGACCAAGAATCTATTTTTCATTATAATTGTCCTAATTGCTTCAATTACGGCCAAAGCGCAGTATAAAAATGGGATAAGTGTGGATGTGTTGTCCATAGAAAAATTGACACTGGAGTATGATTATTTCCTTTACTCAAAATCTCTACACCACATATCACTACGTGCTATAGTTGGCACCAATATTCCTTTTTTTGATAAATTTGGAGCAGGCATGGAGATTTTATATGGTTATGGCAATAATCACCGAGTGGAAGTAGGCACAGGTTTTTATCATTTTTTTGAAGAAATATTGGGTGTTCCAGAGAATTATAAGTATGTGGTATTTCCCTTTCGTTTGGGATACGCTTACCACGCAAAGAATAACCCTATGTTTTATCGGGCGGGTTATATGCCGGTTATTGCAAGATTGTATGGCAGTAGTTCCGGTAATAATTTTAGCTTTTTTAGTAGTATATCCTTAAGCGTGGGTTACCGCTTCTAATCATGGGTTAAATAAAAAAACACGAAGTTGTCTGTTTTAAAAACGGTTTAACGTTTGTTTTTCAAATGCATAGACGCAGATGTTTTTGTGATTTCACCGTTCTATCTAAACTCGAAATCATCACCGTACAAAATATTGTCGATCATTGCATTGGCCTCTTTAAAACCCGAAATTAAACGCTTCGTTTTACTTACGTTTGAACAATCCTCAACCATTCCCAAGGTCATTTCAATCTCAGCTTTTAGCCTCTCCCGGTATTTCTTCAGGTTATTGGTAATGGTTTTGTCGTGCAGTGCATAAAAATTTTGATAATAGAAGCTATATTCTGAATGTCGCTCCAATTGGAAGTTTTCTGCCATGAGATCCTCTTTCTGCTCCAATAGAATTTCGTTAAATCGCTTCAGCTGATCCTCGTCAAATGGCGCCTCTTCCAATCCATTTTTCGCATTTATCATACTTTCCATTTTGAGGAGGTGGTATAAGTCGTTGTTTTTCCGAGCCGCCGTCAAGGTTTTCATCATTTCCTCTTTGTCTCTTCTAATCTCCTCATCCTGCTCTAAATCAGGGTGTATTTGCTTCGACAACCTTTTGTATAATGCGGTAATATCTGACTTTAATAGCGATTCTTCCTTTTTACGCTGCTCGTCTTTTTCTGTTTCATCAACATCACTAAAATCATAATCAAATTCATAATCAATATTAGAATCGTATTCAAGCTCATCTGTATCGTCCTCCATTTTCGACTTCATATAATCAACCAATTCCAATAGCGGCTTTTTCCGCAACGCTTCAACCTCTTCGTCAGTTATATCTAAACCGTATTGCATGGCCATGGCGAAAATTATATTATCTTTATCATCTTCGTCCAAAGCCTTTTCTGTTTTATCAAAATAATGCTTTTCAAACATTTTTGAATTTTCAATCCCGTAACTTTCCATTAGGGTTTTGCACTCCACAATAATCATTTCAGATAAAACTTCCTTTTGGCTTTCGGAAAAACTCTTTTGGTCATGCCGCTTGTCCAATACCTCAATCAGTGCTGTTTTGGCATCGCAAAATCCCCTGTGCTCTTTGCGCAATTCATGGTTATACCTTTTTTCGATCTCCTTCAATTTCAGCTTCTTTTTGTCTAATTTCCGCTGCAAATCTGCAATAGCCCTCAATCGTTTGTTAAACGAATTGAGCATCTTCGACGACACTTTGCTGGTTTTGAAGGTGGGAATGATTATCTCATTCTTCTGGTCTTTTTTCACTTTTACCTTCTTGGGCTTCTCATCTTCAGGTAAATGGGAAAATAAATCAAATTCTTGTTCCATGATTTTCTTTTTTTAGGGCGCCAGACGGGCTGTCCGCTTGTAGTCCGCTTCCGAAAGCTTTGTGTCCGCTAGGCCTGAAAGGAGCTTCCTACGGGTCGCTCTTTCAGCCCTGCGTACACTGCGCTTCGGAATGCGGGCTACCGCTTCCATCCCTGGCGCGTTGGCCCGGTTAAAGTTTTGGGCTAAATTCAACAATGGTTTTCGCAATTTGGTGCAATGGGATAAAATCATTTTCATTTAAAGATCTTTTCTCGCCGTAGGCTCTACGATCAACTCTGCCTCCGTGCTGTCGTAATTAATCAGTATGGCCGAAAGTCCATTGCCCAAAAACGCCCCGGAATCTATGTGCCATGCGTTTTCCTTGGGATTGTAATACGCGCCGTTCTCGTGTACAACATGTCCAACTATTTGCAGTTTGTTGATGTTTCGCAATACTTTTCTGTTGTTGATCAAACTGCTCTCTCGTGTGAGCTCTAGGGGAGCAGTGGCGTTTTTTCCAATACCCGCGTGCGAGATGTAGAGGTTTTTGTTTTCCCAATGGGTCAATAATCCGTCTATCCAAATCAGGATGGCGGAATTGGAAATATTGTGTTTGTCTAAATCCTTGCGAAGCCTTTCCATTCCAGGCGCACGACCAAATCGCTTGAGGTTTTGTTGCAAAATATATTCGTGATTGCCCAAAAGGAAATACACCAAATGTGGGTACTTCTTTTTGAGCTTCATGCTTTTTTTAAGCACACGGGCGCTGTGCGGCCCCTTGTTGATGAGGTCGCCTACCTGAACCAATAAGGTGTTATCGGGATTCCAATATTTGCGAAGCAGACGCTTGTACGTGAAATAGCAACCGTGTACATCACCGATTACAAGCACCTTCATAGTTCACTATTTTTGTTCGAGGTTTATGAGCCAACCATGATGGGCATCACCAGCATCAGTAGGTCTTCTTCCTTGTCCATAATTTCTCCGGGGAAAATAATGCCTGCCCGGTTGGGTTGGGACATTTCCATACGCATGTTTTCCGCATCCAAATGATTGATCAACTCGAGTAAGTACCTGGAGTTAAACCCAATTTCCATATCGGTTCCGTCAAAGTCGCAGCGAAGAGTTTCCTCTGCCTGCGAGTTGAAGTCGGGATCCTCTGCACTAATGATCAATTCGTTTCCGGTAATGGCGAATTTTACCTGATTGGCAGATTTGCTGGAAAACTTAGCTACCCGACGAACAGATTCCAATAAGGTCGCTCTGCGGATGAGTAAGTGGTTGGGGTTTTCTTTGGGAATAACAGCTTCGTAATTCGGGTACTTCCCATCGATGAGGCGACAAACCAACCGCATTTTTCCCGAAGCAAAAACCGCATTTTGTTGGTTATACTCTATGACTACCTCATCTTCTGCTGCGGGTAGTAGAGATTTAATCAGCAGGTTTAATGGTTTCTTGGGCATAATGAATTCCGCCACTTCTTCGCTCTGAACATCTGTGCGGCGATAGCGAACCAATTTGTGCGCATCCGTGGCGACAAAGGTGGCGTTTTCCGGGGTGAGTTGGAAAAACACACCCGACATGGTTGGGCGCAATTCGTCGTTACCAGTTGCAAAAAGTGTGTTTTTTATCGCCAGGGCCAATATGTCGGATGAAATACGCGTACTACCTACATGGTCAATGGTAAGGGTGCGTGGGAATTCGTCGGCGGACTCAGTTGCAATTTGGTATTTACCGTTTTCAGAAATGATTTCGCAACCTTGATCTGTTCCCTTAAAAATAAAGGTCAATGGTTGCTCAGGGAAATCTTTTAGCGATTCAACCAGCAGTTTTGCGGGAACACAAACTTCCCCTTCAGATTCTGTTTCCACTTCAAATCCGGTGGAAATGGTCGTTTCCAAATCCGAGGCGGTTACGCGCAATTCGTTGGGCCGCAATTCGAGCAGAAAATTGTCCAAAATGGGCATTGTATTATTGGTGCTCACTACATCGTTTAATGCGATGAGGTTTTTGTAAATGACACTACTTGAGGCGATAAACTTCATCCTTACGGTTTTTATTTGTTGAATCTAATGCTATTCGGTTATTCGGCTTGCACCAAAATGTACAGTGTACAAAAATATGCTTTTTTGTCGGTGATTTTGCCGCTGTTGAAAACTTTTAAAAAGTTGATATTAAGGTAGCAATATCGACCAGTGCCAACTGCAAACCATAGTATTGCGCCAACACCATGATCTCGTCTCCGTCTGAGGTGGTGATAAATGCGTGTACCCGATCGAGGTCGTAGTCCAGTGGATTTCCATCTTCGTCTATTACTCCCTCTTCCGCTTTGATGCGATATGCCGTGATCATTTTCCAATCACCATTCTCTTTTTCCACGTAAATATCAAATACGGGTGGACTTTTTTTCAAGGAATCCTGTCGCGCCCATATTCCGTCAGATGGAACTATGGCGCCTTCGTATTGCAAAGTGGTAAATGTGGAAAAGAACAAACCCGACTTGATGGAATCCGGTGTAAAAATTTCGCCATCAATCAAACGGGTTAATTCATATTCTCCCTCTGTGTGCTTGACGAGTTCAAAGGAGTTGGCCGGTTGGTTGAGGTATCGCACTCTGGCCTTTTTTATTTCCAAATTGTCGTAACCCCAAATGGTTCTGTCTCTCCACATGATGGGGTCTGCAAAAAACCGGGTCGTGAGGTTGCCGTTAAACCCGGGAATAAACACGGCGTATGGGGCGTCTCCACCCTTTTTCATCATATAACTTCCCATTTCGTCCATGGTGGGTGGCCCTACAAAAAAGTGCTGCAAAATATCATCGTTTTTGTCGTAAACCTGAACTTCAATTCCGTAGGTCGCCAACCGGTTGAGAACCGTGGGTTTCATTTTTTCACCCACGAAATTTTTCAAACGCATATCGTGTAGCGTTTTGAGTATAACGTTAATGGCGCGTTTTCGGGTGAGATGGTCTCCATCAATTGTCCAGCCTCTGTCGGTTCTTACCAAATTCACCTCCTTCGGACTTTTGTCTTTAATGACAATCCGGGCTACACTTGCCGTATCCTCGATGTGGAAATTGTAATCGTAAACTTTCCGGCCATCAGCGGTTTTGTTCAAATTTGTATAATAAATTAAACCGCCCAGTAAAATGGCAATCAAACTCAGGATAATGATTGAATTCTTCTTCATGTATGTAATGTTCTGTTTTTTTATTTATGCGCTGTACTTGCGTTTGCGAATGATGGTATTGATCACCCCAAATACGAGCAACAAAATTACGGGTAAAGCGGTGTTTAGCACAATCCAAAAGTTTCTTTCTTCCCGAATCCGTTGGTTGTCCAGTAAACGCATTTTCAATTCACGTGAACGGATTTGTATGAGGTTCTTGGGATCGAGTAGGTAATCGAATACGTTGAGGAAAAAGTCTTTGTTGCCGTATTGAACACCTGTAAACTGATCAAATCCCAGCGGCAGACTGACACCTTTTTCTATGTTTGGATTGGTAACATTGCGCTGGTTGCGAATGATGCTTCCGTCGCCTATGACCACCTGCGCCGATTTCCGCCCCTTTTCGATAAATGGAACTTGTTCTTTGCCTATTTTCGGCACCAAGCGGTTGGCAAAAATGGATTCAAACTCACCTTCAAGCAAATACCCCATTGGAATATATGATTTGCCAAATACTTCATCGCGGGGGAAGTTGTAATATTTTTCCAAACTCACTACGTGTGGAGTAGGTGCCAATTTGGCATTGGCAGAACTCACCAACAACGGTGTCTTTTTAATACCTGCGGCCATAACGGTATCAATGGAAGAAATGAATTCCGCTTTGATGGCATTGAGGTCTTTGGTAATGGGATGTTTTACCCGAGGCGTAATCAGCGGAAAATACACCCACGGTCGAACCCGCTGCATATCGGAAAGCCACGCGGCCTTGAGATCCATTACGAGGTTGGTGTTGAGCCGCACCCCGTAGCGAAAGAGCATGTCGGAAATTTTGAGGTCGTCGAGTATGGGGAATGCCAGCATTTCGGAAGATTCGCTCAAAGAGTCCATATTGGCATATACCGCGTCAACACACCAAACAACCTTGCCGCCATTCATAATAAACTGGTCGATGAGGAACTTGTCCAAATCTGTAAAACCTTTTGAGGGCTGCGCTATGACCAAGGCATCAAAGCGGTTTATTCGCTGAAGTTGTCGGTTGAGACTGAGCTCCCCGGTTGTGGTGTCGGCGGGAAATTCCTTAATGTCAAACGGACTTACATCGTAATTGACGGAAAGGCTCTTCATGATGTCGGCCAAATACTCTATGGGCAATTCGCCATTTCCCGATTTAAAACCAATGGTGCTTTTTTTGGTTTTGCTCAACGATCGGATATTACTTGCCCAGGTATATTCGAGGTTTTGAATGGCGGCATTCACCTGCTGTTCCGGAGATACATTGAGTTGTCCGCTGAGTAATTGCACGGGTTTTTGTTTTTCGCCATAACTCAAAATGGCTCCGGGATAAACTGTAATTCTCTTTTGTGAGCCTCCATCCTCAATTTCCACCTGTACCGGATTTAGTCCGAGGGTTTCCAATTGTTCCATTAAGTTACTCCGTGCCTTGCGGTCTTCTATTCCGTTGGGGTCTATTATTTCAACCTCAATTTTCCGGTGGATGGCTTTAAACTCATTGAGCATTTGCAAGGCCTCGCGTTGCAGCCTGAGCAAGTCTGCAGGCATTTCTCCGTCCAGATAAAGTTTGACCAGAACAGGGTCTTCGAGATCCTGAAGTAATTCTTTGGTCACTTTGTTTAGACTATATCGCTTTTCAGAGGTTAGGTCGGTACGCGTAAAGTAATACTGCCCGGCCATGTTAATTAAAATCAAAACCAACGTAAAGAGGACAATTTGAATGATGTTTTTTCCCATTTCCATATTACACGCGTTTTTTTAGAACCAATTTGGTCAAAAAGACAAACAGTACGATCAGGCTAATGAAGTATAGGGCATCGCGGCTGTCTATTACCCCGCGACTCATGGATATGTAATGTTCGTTGATGCCGAGCGACATGATTAGCAACTGGGTATTTGAAGATGAAAACACCGAAGCCAACTGGTCGAAGCCGTAATAAAACACGAAGCAAATCAGCATGCCAATGAGAAACGCAATGATGGGATTGTCGCTGAGTGAGGAGGCAAACAGTCCCATGGAAACGTAACCGGCAGCTAAAAACAACAAACCGATATAGGAGCCAAAAGTGCCACCAACGTCGATATTTCCGCGGGTTTCCCCCAATATATATACGGAAAAATAGTAAAGCAGGGTAGGGAGGAGGGCGATGATGACCAAGGTTAGTCCGGCGATAAACTTCCCGGTGATGATTTGGGTGTCTGTTAAGGGTCGGGTTTTGAGAATGGCAATGGTGCCCAACCTAAACTCCTCCGAGAATAGTCGCATGGTAACTGCCGGAATGAGAAATAAAAACAACCAGGGTGAGATGATAAACAGGCCGTCAATTCCGGCATATCCACTTTCGAGGATGTTCATCCCGCTATCGAATATCCAGAGAAACAAACTGTTTAGAACCAAAAAAACGGTAATGACCAGATATCCGGTAATGTTTCCGAAGAAACCTTGAATTTCTTTTCGAGCTAATACCCACATAATTTATTGTTTTTTTACACTCCACGCTTCGGGTGCGCTGTTAAACAATACTTTGGTTTTCGACCATATATCCCGAAAGGTGTCGGAGTTTCGGTAATTCTCTAAGGCTTCGGTATCCTCCCAATGACTGTAGGTGAAAAACACGTTATCGTTGGTAATATCCCTAAGTAGGTCAACCTGATTGCAACCGGAAAATTCCTGAATGCGATGTTTATTGGCATGGAAAATTTGTTGGAAAGCATCCACTTTTTCCGGGTCGAATTGCATTTTTACGATGCGTATGATCATGAAAATTCTATGATTATTTTGTTTTGAAGCGTTAGTCCCAATAGGTGCGATGCTCCGGTATGGTTTTTAAGACTTCCGCCGTAAACGCCAATTTCCAATAATTGGTTATGATTAAACATCGCAAAAATAGAAGCCTCTTGTCGTATTTCTCTAAATGATTTGGTAATTTTTGAAATTCGGGTACCAGCCGGCAAATGTATGGTGAAGTCTCCTTCTTTGCGGTGTTTTTCAAAAAGTGCTTGTGGGAGGTTGGTCACCAAATTTCCCCGACGATCAATGTAGATGACATGCGCGGTCAGGGATTTATTTTGCTCAGTAAAAATAGGACGCCAGGGCACTTTGGATTGTACGTCGGTGCAAGGTTTTCCCAAAAGAGAAATTTTTCCGTTTTCCGCCAAAAAAAGCGCGGCCTTGGTCATAATTTCGGTGGCCGGAAAATCAGATTGGGTTGCGTCAATTTCAATAATATGCAATGGATTATATTGAAATTCAGGACGAATCAGCGAAAGAATACCATTATCGGGTGCGACAAAAAAATGGCCGTCTTTTTCTCCAGCAATAAATCGCATACTGTGGGCGTCCATTTCCTCAATGGCGATGATGTGTACCGTCCCCTTTGGGAAATACCGGTAGGCACTCCCAATTATATATGCAGCTTCAGCAAAGTTAGCCGGCGCAATGCTGTGACTGATGTCAACCAATTGTACATTGGGGTTTTGACTAAAAATGCTCGCTTTCCAAATGGCCGTATAAGGGTCCTTTAAACCGTAATCGCTTGTGAGCGTTATGATGTTCATAAATGGTTTGCCAAACGGAGGTTTGATTGTTACTTTGCAGCTTCAAAGGTAGGTATATTTTTTTCCATGAGGAAGTAATTTCTAATTCATTAAACATTTGACAAAGAAGTCGATACAACTAACGAAAGTCCTGCCAAGGGAAGTTTATGGCGTAAATAATCGCTATCTCAACATGGTTCAGGCACACTTTCCAAAATTAAAAATCACGGCAAGGGGTACAGATATTACGGTGAAGGGGGAGGAGGAACTCATTGAGGTGTTCGAGGAAAAAATTGATTTGATAACCCGACACATCAATCGTTACAACTCCATTTCGGAAAATCAATTGGAGCGAATCCTTCAGCAAGGCTTGTCGGAGGAAGCCCAAAAAGACATCGATTCCACCGACGATGAAATTTTGGTTTTTGGTGTTAATGGAATGCTCATCAAACCGCGCACGGTCAATCAACGGGCGATGGTAAAAGCCATCCGCAAAGGCGATATGCTTTTCGCTATTGGGCCTGCCGGAACGGGCAAGACTTACACGGCGGTTGCATTGGCGGTGGCCGCTTTAAAATCCAAAGAAGTTCGGCGAATTATTCTCACGCGCCCGGCTGTGGAAGCGGGTGAGAATTTGGGTTTCCTTCCGGGCGATCTCAAGGAAAAACTCGATCCCTATTTGCAGCCCCTGTACGATGCCCTGCGCGATATGATTCCCGCAGAAAAACTAGAATATCTTTTGGAAACCGGAGTGATTCAAATTGCACCTTTGGCATTTATGCGCGGCAGAACCCTCGACAATGCTTTTGTGATTCTCGACGAGGCACAAAACACCACCATTGCCCAAATGAAAATGTTTCTAACCCGAATGGGAAAATCGGCCAAATTTCTAATTACTGGTGACTTAACCCAGGTTGATTTACCTGTTAAACAAAAATCCGGTTTGCGTGAAGCCATGCAGATTTTGACACCCATTAAGGATATACACGTGGTCCATCTGGACGATAAAGACGTGATTCGTCACGAATTGGTAAAAAAAATAATCAAAGCCTACGACGAGGCCAAACCCGAATAATTCAATATGGCACATCAAGCCCTTTTGCAAACTGATTTCCAATTATCACCCAACCAACGTGTGTATCACGGTAAGGTTCGGGATGTTTATTTTTTGGACGACAAAAAAATCGTGATGGTGGCCACCGATCGCATTTCCGCCTTCGATGTGGTTTTGCCCAAAGGCATTCCGGGAAAAGGACAGGTACTCAATTTAATCGCTGCGCATTTTTTGGAAAAAACCCGCGATATTGTGCCCAATTGGTTGGAAAAAGTCCTGCACCCACAAGTTAGTTTTGGAAAACTAGCCACCCCGTTTAAGGTTGAAATGGTGGTTCGGGGTTGTCTCACCGGTCATGCCTGGCGGACGTATGCTTCGGGCAAACGAACACTTTGCGGTGTCACATTACCGGAGGGGATGAAAGAAAATCAACCCTTTGAAAATCCGATCATAACGCCTACAACCAAGGCCGAACAAGGCGAGCATGATGCAGATATTTCGCGGGAGGAAATAATGGCGAAAGGTATCGTTTCGCAGGAGGAATATGAAAAATTGGAAGCTTACAGTTTGGCACTTTTCGCCAGAGGTTGTGAAATGGCAAGTGAGCGCGGACTTATTTTGGTGGATACCAAATACGAATTTGGAAAGCTTGAGGACGGTACGATTATCCTCATCGATGAAATTCATACCCCAGATTCTTCACGCTATTTTGAGTTGGAAAATTTTGATGTGCTATGGAAGAATGGGCACGCAGTCAGGCAATTGTCGAAGGAGTTTGTAAGACAATGGCTGATGGAAAATGGATTTAGTGGGAAGGACGGACAGGTGATGCCCGAGATGTCACCTGAGGTGGTTTCGTCCATTCAAAAACGATATGCCGAACTCTATAATAGAATTGTTGGTACAAATTTTGATTTTACCAAAATAGATGTTACCTTTGAAAATCAAATACAAAAGTCCGTTCAACAGTTTTTGTAAGCCAAAATTATGATTCGTTATTTTTTAATTTTTGCCATTTTACTTTCCGGCCAAATGAGTTTTGGTCAGGGGAGTAGTTCCGGTGATGAATTTTTTAATTGGGGCTTTCGTGCGGGTCTGCACAATACAGAGACTCGAATAAATCCAAAGAATATTCCCAACGTCCGAAGTGGAGAGGCAAAAATGGGTTACCATATAGGCAATTATATCCGCTTTAATTTCGGCGTATTTTATATTGAACCCGAAGTGCAATTTGCCGGCAGTCAGGGCGAGTTAGAATTCACCAACGATGGTGGCGAAGTAGCTTATGAGAGTTTTTCATTTAACCGCATTGATGTGCCCATTCAAATTGGGCAAAAGTTGGGGCCTTTGCGAATTTACGGTGGAATAAATCTCAACTTCAATCGCGCAGAAGGTTTGTCCTCTCTGGTCATGGACGGTTTGGTAAGTGATTCCAGGGCCTGGCGTGCCGGTCTCGGTTTAGACGCCGGTCAGTTTTCTATGGATGTGCGGTACGAAAGTTCCATGGGCAATAACTTCGAGGGCGTCATTCGCAACGGAGAGCCTATCGACGTTAATATGCGCTTTACCCACATCTATCTCAGTTTAGGATTCAAATTTATTTAGCCCCAAGCGCTAAAACTCCTTCCAGTGTGCTTTTTTTGTTCGAGAACGTGGTTGGGGGTTGGAAGTCGGAGGTCGGGGGT
>JAFIEY010000078.1 GCA_020832345.1 Cryomorphaceae bacterium
CTTCCAAAAAAATCAAGCGATGTAAATGCATGGCCGGGAAGTCCACGCGCTAAAATGAAGAAAAACAACTAAAAATGACAAAACATAAATGCAACATACAGCCAAAATCAAGGATCTTAAACAAAATGGAATTTAGTCAAATACATGGACGCGGAATTTGCTCAACTACTTTCCAAAATTGAGTCCACTCTAAAAAGGATAATTTCAATCAAAATCGACGCGGAGGGGATTTTTGAACCGGAGCTAACCAACTGTTAGTGAGGATTCAAAAATCTACCGACAAGGAAGATTTTGGCAGAAAGGGACTTTTTAGAGTAGACTCAAAATTTAGGTGTTGACTTACAAATACACATACCGTTGAGGCCAACTAAGGGATACTTTCCCCTTAAGGTCGTTCTTGCAAGAGGCGAGTTCCCGTATCACTTCGTTGACGGGATCCCGTAAAGCTGCGCACGGGAAGTAAACAAAGCGCCCCGGCAGTTATAGGCTAACTATCGGGGCTTTTTTTGGGGGGCGCTTCGTTTACTCGGATGAATGTTAGCGGTTCGGGCTTTAGTTGTCATTTATAACTGTATTTAATTCTTGTTTCATTTCTTCTCCGCATTTTAGAAGCTGTTCTATTAGCTTTTCACTTTTTTCATCTATTACATTACTTATCATTTTGTCGTTCGATTGTTTAGTAAAAAGCTTAGGGTTTGTCAATGTAATTGTATACAATGTATCTGTATATGTCATTTTTGAAGCGTCAAATTCGTATTTTTCTGAAGGATAATTTTGTTCGTACTTCTCCCATTCTGCAAAATGTTCGTGGTAAATTATTCTAAAAACGCTATCATTCTTTATATAAAAAGCCCTTGATGAAAAACCAAGTTCAGCCTGATATGTCGCATCAATTAAAACTAATTTTTTGTTAGAATAATAACCGTCAAGTCCGCCACCGCAAGCCGACATATTCGGACATGATATTTTTTCAAGTCGGTTTTGATTTTTCAATTCATCAACTGCCAAAACATAATTTTCTATTTCCGATATTATAAATACTTGTGGATAATTTTTCCTCAACCCAATTTCAGGACAACAAGAGCATTGAACTTCACAACAAATATGTCCGTGGGCACAATCTTTATCATATAAAATAGTCCGTCTTGAACAACTATAAAATGTTGCTATCGCCAATATAAATATAATTGCTTTTTTCTTCATTCGTGTCATTTTTAGCCTGACCGCTAACGTTTTGCGTGTATGAGAAGTAGCGGATTTAAAAGCACTTCCCTTTCAGTTTGGTAAAGATTTTTGTTAATAGCACTGAACATTGTTTTATCACTAATGCGGTTATTTTTTATACACGCTGTTATGCAATCGTGCTTTCTTTTCTGTCGTCTGTGTGTTGGGGAAGAAACTTATATTGACAAGCTTTGGCTTGTGGGCTTGGCATTATTCGTTCAGTTTTTTATAGATTTTCTTCATCATCAGTTCCTTTACCAGGTCTCCAAAAACCTTGTCTTCCAGTATTTTTTCAAAAATATCTTGATTTTGATCCATTCTTCCAATGAGCTTGTCAATAAACTTGTCATTGAAAGCAAATTTGAAGGTGTCAATTTTGTTTACCCTTGCCTGCGCTTGCAAGGTTTCATCTTCCATCAATTCTGCTTCTATCTGATCAAAGAAAAATTTATCAGCTTCTTCGAATTCGGTTCCAAATCGATCATTTAATATATTGATAATCTCTGAGAGTAAAGCTTCTTCTTCCTTGGCTCTTTTTAATCCAGCTTCTGATGTGCCACTCAATTCTCCTTCTTCACCTTTTTGCAATTCAATCGAACCTTCATTGATCTTCTGCAAGCGATAATATTCCAAAGCTATTTCATCATCCAAATGAAGGGATTCAGATAGATCTCTTTTTGGAAGGCGTGTCTGCAACAGCTTAGAATACGCATAGAATTTCTCAAACTCCGAATCAATGAAAGGCATGATTTGAGAAAGGAAAGCGTACAGATTAGTCCAGGAGCGTAAACCCTTTTTGAACTCGTCTTGTTTTTCCGTTTCATCAATGGCTTTGTACCTGTCAACAGCTGGATCAGTAAAAGCATATAGATGCTTTTGATGTTTTGGATTGTTCAATTTGGTTTTGGGGTCAAAATAGATATTGGCAAATGCTTCGATTTCTTGCTCCCAATAAACTTGAAATTGATCTAATCTCGCCTTTAGATCATATAAATGGTTGATGTCTGTTTCTTCGGTTACAGAAGTCACTTCGTAATACGGCTGGAAGGAGTCCAGTATGGTTTGTCTGTCATTCAGAAAATCCAAAACAAACGTATCTTCTTTCCCCGGGTGCATCCTGTTTAAGCGTGATAATGTTTGAACAGCTTTTACGCCGGAAAGCTTTTTATCTACATACATGGTGTGTAGCAATGGTTGATCAAAACCAGTTTGGTACTTGTCGGCCACAATCAGAATTTTGTATTCGTCTTTTTCAAAAACCGAAGGCAGCTCCTTCTCACTGTAACCGGTTATTTCCGGCTCAGAAACACCCTCTAAAGCATTTTCATCAATGACTTTTCCGGAAAAGGCTACCAGTACTTTTATTTCGTTTTCGTAACCTTTGGTCTTTATGTATTTTTCAAATTCTTCATAATAGCGTTTGGCGTGTAGTCTTGAACCACAGATCAGCATGGCTTTGGCTTTTCCACCTATTTTCTTAGAAACAATATTTCGGAAATGCTCAATAATAATTTCCGTTTTTTGTGCTAGGTTATGAGGATGCAATGAGACAAACTTTCCAATTGCCTTTGCCGCTTTTTTCTTGTTTAAGCTTGGGTCTTCACTAATGGCTTTTGTCAGTCTGAAATAGAGTTCATAGGTGGTGTAATTCTGCAATACATCCAATATAAACCCTTCTTCAATGGCTTGACGCATGGAGTACAAATGAAAGGGTTTGGGTTTTCCACTTTCGTCTTTGTCGCCAAATACTTGTAAGGTTTTGTACTTTGGTGTTGCGGTAAAAGCAAAAAAGGAAATATTATCTTGGCGGCCTCGTGATGCAGCAGAGCGCTCTATTTCTTCCCGAATAAAATCATCTCCCGTATAATCTTCTTCCAAATCATCTTTTGCAGCATCCTCTAGTGATTTTGAAGCCAATACTTCTTTCAGTTTTTTACTTGCTTCTCCTCCTTGTGAACTGTGGGCTTCATCTATGATGACGGCATATTTTCTATCAGGGAGTTCTCCAACCTTATCTACAACAAAAGGGAATTTTCGCAAAGTTGTGATAATAATATTTGTGCCATAACCTAAAGCAGCCGCTAATTGCGTGCTGTCTTTGTCTATCTTCTGAACCACCCCTGTTTTATGTTCAAACTGGTATATGGTGTTCTGAAGCTGTTGGTCGAGTACTTTTCTGTCTGTTACCACGATTACAGAATCAAAAATTCGCTCGTCTGTAGCGTTGTGTAAGCTCGACAGGCGATATGCTAGCCAAGCAATGGAATTACTTTTGCCCGAACCTGCTGAGTGTTGAATAAGGTAATTTTTACCAATACCCACTTTCAAAACATTATCGCCGATGTTTCTAACAGCATCTAGTTGATGGTATCGAGGAAAAATCATCTTTTCTTTCTTGTAGATTCTGCCTTCGACCTCAAATTCTTCGGTTTGCAAATGCACAAATCGTTGAATGATTTCCATCAAACTGTCTTTCCGAAGAATGTTTTCCCATAAATACGCCGTGCGGTAACCATTGGGGTTTTGCGGATTGCCCTTGCCGTTGTTTGCACCTTTATTGAATGGCAACCAATACGTTTTACTTCCATCCAATTTGGTGGTCATAAATACCTCATCCTGGTCAACGGCAAAGTGAACCAAACACCTTTTTTTGAAAGCAAAAAGGATTTCCCGATTGTCCCGTGTCGTGCTGTATTGTTTTAAGGCATTGCCTACATTTTGCCCTGTAAACTGGTTTTTAAGTTCTAATGTTGCAACAGGAATTCCGTTTAATGAAAGCAAAACGTCAACCGAATTTTTAACCTTGGTGCTGTAATAGATTTGACGATAAACTTTCAGCTTATTTTTATTGTACAAATCCACGGCATCAGGATTTAATCCCGAAGCCGGTTGAAAAAACGCCATTTGAAAGCGAACACCATAATCCACAAAGCCATTGCGAAGCACATCCAAGCTCCCTCTCAAATCCAATTCTTTGTATAGTCGTTGAATCACGCGATTGTCAGCATCTGCACCGTGAATGGCTGAAATTTTTTCCCAACGCTTGGGTTGCGATGCTTGCAGAAATTGAATCACCTCATTTTTGAACATCCCCAAATCGGGACTGTAATCCTGAGAGTTGCCTTCGGAATAGCCGCCGTGCTCAACAAGAGATTGAACCAGGGCGGTTTCAAATGTGTTTTCTGTGGTGATGTTCATGTTTTCTTTTTTATATACCGAAAAGCAAAAAAAGAACTAACTAAATGATTATTATTTATTTGCATGGCTTCTTTTTTACTTTTCTTTTTCATTTCTTTTTTTTTCTGGCAAAAATATTTAGGGTTTAATTTCAATTAATTTAAGAGTCACTATTCCTGTTGCTATAGCAATACCAAAACTCAGTAATGTCCCTATCAAAATATATTCAGTCAATTTTCGGTCTTTTGATTCTTTTAAATCGCCAAAGCGAAATACGGATTTAGCAGCCAATAAAAAGCCAATGCCTTCCCAATTACCTGTAACAACAAAGGTGAATACAAAAATGCGTTCTAACATGCCTATGTATTTGCCTGCATTGTTCAAAGATTCTTCATTGCTGTCATTTAAGGCTGTTGACCAACTCAACATAAGTTCCTTCATCAGGATGCCTGAGACAACAGATATAAAAAGTAGGGCAGTTGTATAAATCCAAACATTTGGGTTTTCTTGCCATGATGCGAAATTTATATCAGGACTGAAAAATAACATCCACAATACCAAAATGCTCAATATATGTAATCCTTGATCTATCAAAAACCAAAGGGGCTTATTACTTTCTTTTTGAGCGTATAATTTTATGGCATCAATTACCCCATGTAGTATCATGATCAACAGTGCTATAAGCCAATAATTAAAACCCCATAACACTAACATTACCAGCAGTCCATGAATAAGTATATGAAGGTATAGCTTTGTAGAAGCTGCTTTTTTGATTTCTTTTTCTTCTACCCATGATTTAGGCTGCAATAGAAAATCGCCAAAAAAATGTGCTAAGATGAGTTTTATAAGTACTATCATTTCAGAAGGGTGTTGATTTTTTTTCTGAAAATTTTTTCTACCGACAAAAGTTCATCTACATGAGCTCTGTTCCACCTGCGACTTACGCCACTTTGTTGAATCCCTAATTGTTTTCCAATTTCCTCTTGCGTTGTGTTGGGACTATTGAGCACAATTTGAACTAATTCGGCTGAAGAAACCGACCATTTATCCATAAATGTACCGGCTAATTTTAGGTATAAATTCATTTCTTCATCAAAATCTTTCCACGGTGTTTTTATACCCAATGTTGTATTTCCTTTTTTTAAAAGGTCAAACTTTTCGCCCGAATGGATAAAGGCTGGACCATTACTTTCTGATATACTTTCGCCTGCGTAAGTTTTTTCGCCTATACCAATAGCCAGACGAACATCTATGGTGCTTATTTTTTTACGTTCATCAATGGGTGCTATTTTTTTTATAAGTGCCTTTATTTCCAAAGCATTGATAAGCACATCCTCAATATTCTTGATCTCGACTTGAAAAAAGTCGCCTCTATCCAATTTCCAATCCTTAGGGCTATCGCCCCATGTTGAGAGTAACGCTTTTAGTGGCAACAACCATTTGTCTTGGTTTACCATTTTCCTTGATGCGATAATATCTCCTGCAATAACGGCTACCATGCTTTAATCAATTTACACGATACAAAAGTATAAAAAAATTCCCTAAATAAGGAATGTTTCAAAATATTCTTTTAATCAGGAATAATGAGAGCTATTCATTGAATCAGGAATAGTTAAAATTATTACTGAAATTACACTAATTCAAAATATCGTCTAAAAAAGCGACAACTTGAAGTATCATGGATTGCTGTAATACATTCAACAGTCTCAATTCAACATTTTCAATTCTCAATTACTTTAACCTTCCCCGTCACCACCTCACTAATCAAAGCCGTGCGGTATTCATTTAATAATGCAATTAGTTCTTTGGTTTTGGATTTTTTGGCGTCTATGCGCGCACATTCGGTTTCGATGTGGCGGACGATGGATTGTTGTTCTTGAATTGGGGGAACTGCAAAAGACAAACTCTTTGTTTTACTTTGATTTAGAATGGGCAATGTTGTATAGTCTGCTTCAAGCGTAATCATTTCTTTATTTCCAACTAAAAAATAATATCCAAATATTGGGTTAAACGCTTGGCTAAATATTATAATGTTTATCTGTTGATTTGCAGATGCCTTGTCTCTAAAGAAACTCACTTTGCCAAGTGTTGCTCCAATACTTACTAAATAGATTGAGTTTTCGGGAAACAGTTCTACTTCTCCAGTTTCAAAAGCTTCAAAAACTAATTTTCTCTTTGACTCGATTAATTCACTATTACCATCAAAGTCAGAAGGTGTGAACCAATTAATTTCTCCGTTTTCAAAAAAATCAATTTGAGAATTTTGAATTTTTGGTGTTCTCCCTGTTTGCACTCTTGCAATAGTTTTCAACCTCTTCACCTCCCAATGCTCCGGAATTTCCACCAGCCATTCAATGCCACTATCCTTCATTTTCCATTCTCCATTCTCCATTCTCCATTTTCAATTTCCCCGTAACCGCTTGGTTGATAATGCCCGTTTTTTCTTCATCATAGAGCTCTAGCAGGCGTTTTTTGTCGGCTATCAGTTCGTCTATTTCGGCTGTTTTGCGGTCGAGGTAGGCGGCGATGGTGGTTTGTTCATATAGAGGTGGTCGTGCCATTCTCAAATTTTCCAAAACATTCATCCCAATATTCTGTTGAGTTCCAAAATTCCACCCCAATTCAATTGCAGTAAAAAATCGCTTTGATTTCATGAAAAAGAACAAGAAGTCTGTTGTTATTTTTTTAGGGTGGGGGCGAAATGCCGCTAATGGTGACCATATGTTAAATTCATGGTCTGTTTGTACCCTTGCCAAATTTCCAGTTGTAGCTCCTGACTTGACCATATAAACATCACCATATTTAGGTTTATACTTTTTAGAAAACCTCTTGTGATCCTCAATTGAAATTTCACCTCTCTTCTTTGTAAAATCAATTTTATCTTCTTTTATGGCTTCTGCTGAAATAAAAGTATAGAGGTATCAAGTTAGTCACTTATCACAATTTCCTTTAAACCAATATGTCGGTGATTCAACATCCTACTTATAAGGTTGTCAAATATATTGTCCTTGTACACTGACCGATTGATTCTGTAGCTAAATTCGTTTAAGTATCGTTCTATGTGCCAGTCGTGCATC
>JAFIEY010000079.1 GCA_020832345.1 Cryomorphaceae bacterium
AGTCTTGGTTGAGAAGTGTTTATTCATGGATGCACGACTGGCACATAGAACGATACTTAAACGAATTTAGCTACAGAATCAATCGGTCAGTGTACAAGGACAATATATTTGACAACCTTATAAGTAGGATGTTGAATCACCGACATATTGGTTTAAAGGAAATTGTGACAAGTGACTAACTTGATACCTCTAAAAAAAGATATGAAGTAAACGGTTCATGGTGCAAAGTTAAGGTTTTTATTGAACAACGAAATTTTTTGAATCAACATTTTGATTTCCGATTCGTATCACAGCGGTATAGGTTCCTGCAGGAAAACCGGATACATTTATTGTAGTATCTGAATTTAAACCGGATAGTGTTTGGGACACCATTTCCATACCGTTGGAACGGAGAATGATTAATTGTGCACTATTGTTTTGCTTAATTTTATAAATCAATTGATCTAAATTCAAGCTCGCTCTGGTTTATTGAATCAAAAGTTTTTTAACTTCATTGCTGCCATCATGGTAATCAATATTGAGGAAATATATACCAGAAGGTAGGTTCGAAAGATCTATTTCGGTCAACTCGTTGTTTGCTTTTTGTACATGAAGAATAGTCCCACTTACCCCTGAAACGAAAAAACGCTTGATGTTGCTCCCTCTGATTTGAAAAATTCCATTTGCAGAAGGATTGGGATAAACGGAAAGTCGAGAATCGTTAAAGGAGATTGTGTTAAAAAAGGGATCACAATTTACTCTGCCCACAAAACTATCCCAGTCTCCGTGACCATATATTTGGTTGGTTCCAAAATCCCCTCGAATCCTAAATCTCCCCCCCATATAAATCTCTTCATTTTGACTGATGGCTACTGATGTTCCCCATCCTATTATTGCGCTTGTGGTAACGACTTTTATCCAATCGCCCGAGGAATTTAGCACGGCAACAAAACCGTCTAAATTGCTGCTGATCCAAAGGCTCCTGTTTCCAAAATGAACGGTTCTTGCGCAAAAACCGGTAATATAAACATTGTTGTTCTGATCAACACTTATGTCGAAGGCACGATCTAATTCAACGCCACCCGCCGTTCGCACCCACTGTAGGACGCCACTACCATCAATTTTCAATATAAAGATATCGTCTTTGCCATAAGAGTAATAGGTTTGATTGTCTGTGATTATAGAATCCCTAAAATACCCGGTCATGTAAACATTATCGTTTTGGTCAACACTTAGTGACTGAGCTATGCAAGTGCGACTATTTGTTTGGTAACCCCATAAAAATTGACCGTTTACATCAAACTTGAATATATAAGATTCTCCATAACCAAAATTTTTTGTGAATTGCACGCCCTCATAAGAAAAATCTTCGTAGAAAATACCGGATACATAAATTTCGCCATTGTGGTTTACTGATACCTCCACGGGAATGTTATAACCCATACCGCCCCAATGCTTTGTCCAAATAACTTCGCCAAGACTGTCCATCTTTATTAAATAACCATCTCTTTCGGTTGCATTGCAAATGGCTTTGCCATCCACATGCATTGTACCCTCAAAATATCCCGATACAAAAATTTCACCCCAATCATTTAAAGCAATTGAGTTCCCAATCATATTCCCTGTACTTTCAACAGATTTAGTCCACAGCCAATTTCCATTTGTTGTCAACCTGGAAACAAATAAATCGCTTCGACTTTGTGAAAAGAGCGTGTCGGAGCCAAATAATCCCACCTTGTCAAAAAATCCCGTTACAAATAGGTCTTCATTTTTTCCAACTACGAGGCCTAAGCCAACGGCATGATTTGGCCCGCCGGCACTATTTACCCAATCGAGTGAACCATTTTGATTTATTCTGCCCACATACATGTCACTCATGCCTTTTGAATGCATTGAGGTTGATCCAAATAATGTGGTTTCGCGAAAGTTACCTGTAAAATAAGCATTTCCCGCACTATCTAAATCTAATCCCCATACATTGTTTTCTGTGGTTCCCCTTACACCCACAACCCATTGAAAATTTGTGCACATGAATTGACTAAAAGTAGAATATGAAAAGAGAAGAAGTAACATCAAAAAAATGGACTTATTCAAAATTTTGGCTACGAATAGTCTGTTTGAATAGAAATTTTGCATATTCACTATTGATGAAATTTTTCACAAATGTAAACCAAAAAATTTTAAATTAGCGCTAAGTGACACGATAACGGTATTAATTCCAAATATTAAAATTCCCTTAGAATGTAATTTCATTTCATCGTAATATTGCAATGTATTTGTTGGATGTTTGACCGTTAATTTTTACCATGGGTGTAACCAAAACAGATTTATTTACTGAAGCGCAAAATGAACTCGCAGCGTATGCAAAAGTGCTTGCACATCCCGCACGCATTGCCATTATTCAGTATTTGCTCAAATCCAATACCTGCTGCAACTCCCATCTGGTTGGCGACCTACAACTGGCACAAGCAACCATCAGTCAGCACCTTAAGGAACTAAAAAATATGGGCATAATTCAAGGTACTGTGGAAGGGGTTTCCGTAAATTATTGCATCAATCCGGAAAAATGGCAATACCTACAAAATATATTTGGCCAACTGTTCGAAAGTTACACGCCGCCCAATTACCTTTCTTGCTAATTTGTTACAATGGAAAATCTCACGTTTTCGCCCATAGAATCTTTTGTCAATGCTCTTGACACAGACGAAATATCCGTAGAAAGGAAAAAGGAACTTCAACCGTTGGTGAACTTTATCCAGACAAAAACGGGTCGTGGGGATGAGGTGCTTTTAAATTTTATTTGCACCCACAATTCCCGCCGAAGTCACCTCGCACAAATTTGGGCTCAAGTCCTTGCCTTCCACTTTGGATACCAACGGGTTTTTGCCTATTCGGGCGGAACGGAGGCAACTGCCTTGTTTCCCATGGTCGTTGAAACGTTAAGTGAACTGGGCTTTAAAATCACGAACCTTTCGGAGGGCACAAATTCTGTTTATGCCATTAAATACGCTGAAAATGCACATCCCATTATCGGTTTTTCTAAACCCTATCAACACGAGTTTAATCCTTCTTCATCCTTTGCCGCCGTGATGACTTGTACACAGGCAGATGAAGGCTGCCCTTTTGTTTTCGGTTCCGAAATTCGGATTTCCCTGCCCTATGAAGATCCCAAAATTTTCGACGATACGCCCCAACAAGCAGAGAAATACCGGGAGCGCAGTCGCCAAATTGCCCGTGAAATGTTTTATGTATTTTCTAAAATAGAATTAAGATGACCAAAAAGCAGATGCCCTTCTTCGAACGCTACCTAACGCTTTGGGTAGCACTGTGTATTGCCGCAGGTATCGGTATCGGCCAAATCGCCGGTGATACCATGCAAGTCCTTGCCGACGCAGAAATTTATCGGGTCAATATTCCCATTGCCATTCTTATATGGTTAATGATTTATCCGATGATGTTGCAGGTGGACTTTGGTAGCATTAAAAATGTGGGTCGTGCGCCCAAGGGCATATTTCTCACGCTAATTGTCAATTGGTTGATCAAACCTTTTACCATGGCATTTTTTGCCTGGATCTTTTTTGAGCATTTGTATTCTGCCTGGATCTCACCCGAAATGGCCGGTGAGTATATCGCAGGTGCTATTTTGCTGGGGGTAGCGCCTTGTACCGCGATGGTATTCGTTTGGTCCTATCTCACCGATGGTGATCCCAATTACACCTTGGTTCAGGTGTCAATTAACGACCTCATTATTCTGGTCGCTTTTGTGCCGCTGGTGGGATTGTTATTGGGCATTACGGATGTGGTTGTTCCTTACAACACCTTAATTGCCTCGGTTGTAATATTTGTTGTTGTACCCCTGGTAGCCGGCATCCTCACCAATAAAATCCTAATAAAACGCTACGGAGAGGACTGGTTTAAAAACACCTTCCTTCCCCGATTAAAACCATTGAGTATTTTGGCGCTACTGGTCACCTTAATGCTGATTTTTGCCTTTCAGGGTGCGACTATTTTGGCCAAACCCTTGATCATTTTACTCGTGGCAGTTCCCCTGATCATTCAATCCTATTTTATTTTCTTTATCACGTGGTTTGGCGGACGAAAACTAAAGCTACGTCACGCTGTGTGTGCCCCTGCCGCAATGATTGGTACCAGCAATTTCTTCGAGTTGGCCGTGGCCGTGGCCATTGCCTTATTCGGACTTCAAAGTCCTGCTGCGCTCGTCACCGTTGTTGGTGTGTTGGTAGAAGTCCCGGTTATGTTGAGTTTGGTTGCATTGGCCAATAAATGGCGGTATTAGGTTGAGGTTCTTGTAAAGACCATTTATTATTGGCGTAAATTTTGCGTTTTTTAATGCATGATGCGTTACGTGATAATATTATTTCTCTATTTTTTTACGAGCCAACTTTTGGCCGGAGGGGAAAGATGTTCCCGAAAAACAGAAAACTTCGTTTTACACGAATATGGTTTGCACAAAGAAACACTGCGCTATAGAAGGAACTGCACCCTGTCGTTTTTGGAATTAAAACACTTTAATAAATACGGCGAAAAACACTTTAAGATTCAAATAAATTTCCGCCGCAACGGTAACCGTCGCAATGTTCGTTATATTATCAATCACATGGTTTTTAAGGAGCTGTATTACAACCGACATGGTGAGTTGATTACGGTTGTCGAATATCCATAAAAGTTTATTTTTAAAATTTTCATGGTGTAAATGGTAAAAAAACAATTTACGGACTTTCGCGAATATTCCGTAATTTTCCGCCTCGATATTCAACCAATATGATTAAAGATAAACCATGAAGCAAATTTTACCCCTTCTTACCTTAATGCTTCTTTTTGCCTGCAACAAAGACCCGGAAGTAATCAAAGGTCCTGATCCTTTACCCGCAACCCTTGAAGAGCAACTTCGGGGCAACTGGGGAGTCGATTATGCCCATTATTCTTATGACATCCAATTTGATTTGGGGCTTCCAATACCTATCGTCATAGCCGCGTCTAATCAGGCACAAAATCCACAAGGGGGATTGGAAGTTTTTTCATCTATGGGTACACTGGACTATAATTTGCGATTTTCGTTTAATCTTGAAATTCCCATGTTCCCCGGAGGTGGATTGCCGCTCCAAGTGAATATGAGTGGTTTTGGCGATTATGAAATTTTGTCAAATGGCGATTTATTGGTACGCGAAACCAATCGCAATCGACGGTTTAAGGTGCTTTCACACGGCCCTTTTCATCTAACCTTATCAACAGTTCAAACCCTCAATGCACCTGTTCTCGGTGAGTTTGATGTCGATATTATTGTGCATTACGCTTACGAAGAAGAAATTTAAATTAACTTAAGTTGTTGTTAACAAGCTGTTTAATGGTCTGAATTTTTTAACAATTTTAGCCTAAGGTTAAAACCATGTCTTTTATTAAATATTTTTGGGTAAACCTATCCTTCACTGTATTTTTGCCGACTAACAATTACCTTAAATTATTTCATCATGAAAAAAATGTTACTTTTATGCAGTGCGATTTTTAGTTTCGGAATCGCTTCAGCACAGTCTTTTGATATGGAGCTTACCTTGGTGAGTCCATCTACTGATATTGTCGGTGGTGTGCCTTTTGATTTTACCGTGCAAATTACCAACAATGGGCCTACCACTATTCCAACTGGAGACACCATTTTTTTTGCACCGTTATTTGATGGGGCACCCCTTAGGGATCAAAATAATGATCCGGTGATTTATGGAAATATTTTGCAAGCCGATTTGGCCATGGGAAATTCTGTAAACTTCACTAGAAATATTAATGTGAATGGAGGCAATTCCGGCAGTGTTAATGTTTGCGGGATGATTGTTGCCCATTTTGGCGCTGTAGCTGGAGGAGAAACTGATTCTACAAACTGGCAGGATTGCTCTACCCTTAACTATACTAGCACCGTAAGTGCCGAAGGGTTTAATATGGTTTCTACCGAAGATAAATCATACTTTGCCAACGGAATTTTCTTCCTCAATGTAGAAGGGGTTTTGGAAGCTGATCGTGTAAACTACGAGGTAATCAACATTGCCGGACAAGTTGTGAGCAATGGTGTTGTTAATGTAAACAACTACAGTGCCCGCGAAGAGGTACAAATGCCAGCCCTACCTGCCGGTGTTTATATTGTTCGTATTAACGATGGAAGAGGTTTCAACTCTACCCGTAAAATTATGATTAACAAATAGTCTTTGTCAGAAAACGTCTTGGATTATTGGACATTTCTTGCAGGTAATAAATAGCCGAATCTGAAAGGATTCGGCTTTTTTTGTTTTAGGATTTGATTGGGTAAACGCTTTTTTACCCTGAATCACTTTTATCACCGCTTACAAATTCCACATTCCGCATAAAACCTTTGTACTTGGTGCGCTTTACGGCGCTATGGCGAAATATTTCGCGAAAAACATCCTCTGTTATTTCTGTCCAATCCACGGGTTTCATGGACAGCATTTCGGTATTTGGCTGGAAGGCCGGCTCTTTGTGCGGCTTTGAAAAACGATTCCACGGACATACGTCCTGACATATATCGCAACCAAATACCCAATCTTCCATTTTGCCCTTGAAAAATTCGGGAATGGCCGCCTTGTATTCTATGGTAAGGTGAGAGATACACCGATTGCTGTCTATGACAAATGGTTCCGGGATGGCATCGGTGGGACAAGCATCCATACATCGGGTGCAACTGCCACAGTGGTCGGCTACAGGTGCATCCGGTGCTAATTCCAAATCGATGATCAGTTCACCTAAAAAATAAAAGGAGCCGGTTTTTTGGGTGAGCAGCAGACTGTGTTTCCCAATCCAACCCAGTCCGGCGCGTTGGGCCCAAGCCCTTTCCATAACGGGGCCGGAATCTACAAATGCCCTGCCCTGAACATCCCCGATTTCGGTTTGAATGGTTTTCATCAAGGCGAAGAGCTTGTCCTTTACCACTCGGTGATAATCTTTTCCGTAAGCGTATTTCGAAATTTTATATGTGCCCTCGGCCTGTTTTACTTCGGGGTAGTAGTTGTATAGAACACTGACCACACTTTTGGCCCCGGGTACTAATTTCGTCGGATCAAGACGTTTGTCAAAATGATTTTCCATCCACTGCATACTGCCGTGATAATCTCTTTTTAACCAAGCCTCCAAACGCGGAGCTTCCTCGGAAAGAAATTCGGCCTTACTGATGCCGCAACCCAAAAACCCCAGCTTTTTGGCGGCGGCTTTTATAAGGGCGGCATTTTGGGCCGGAGTACTCATAAAGCTTGGTCAAAAAGTCCGCCCTGGTTGCCTTTAAAATGCCGATCAAAATGCTTGTACGCTTTTTCTGTGGCGACTCTTCCACGCGGGGTTCTCACGAGGTAACCTTCCTTTATCAGGTAGGGTTCGTAAACTTCTTCCAACGTTCCGGTTTCTTCTCCCACCGCCGTTGCAATGGTTTTCATGCCCACGGGTCCGCCGGAAAATTTATCGATAATGGCCAATAAAAACCGATTGTCCATGTCGTCTAGCCCATTTTCGTCAACTTGTAAGGCGTTTAGACCAAAACGGGTAATTTTTAAATTGATGGTACCGTCGCCTTTTACTTGTGCAAAATCGCGGATGCGTCGGAGTAGGGCATTGGCGATACGGGGCGTTCCCCGACTTCTTCGGGCAATTTCTACGGCAGCGTCGGGTACGATTTCTACACCCAAAATGCTCGCCGAGCGACTCACAATGTCGGAAAGCAATTCGGCATCATAATACTCCAAACGTGAATTGATGCCAAAACGAGCCCGCAATGGGGCGGTGAGGAGTCCGGAGCGCGTGGTCGCACCGACGAGGGTAAAGGGGTTGAGTTCTATTTGTACCGAACGCGCATTTGGCCCGGTCTCAATCATTATATCGATGCGATAGTCTTCCATGGCCGAATACAAATATTCTTCCACCACCGGACTCAATCGGTGAATTTCGTCGATAAATAGAATGTCGCGTTCTTCCAAACCGGTAAGTAATCCCGCCAAATCTCCCGGCTTGTCCAATACCGGGCCGGAGGTGGATTTTACACTAACGCCCAGTTCGTTGGCCAAAATATAGGACAAGGTAGTTTTTCCCAATCCGGGTGGGCCGTGCAGCAGTACGTGATCCAGCGCTTCTCCCCGTTGGTTGGCCGCGGCGACAAAGATTTCCAGGTTGTCGAGCACCTTTCGTTGGCCGGCAAAATCGCCAAAGGACTGGGGGCGCAATTTGCGCTCAAATTCCTGCTCCTCTGGCTGTAGATGCTCTCCGGAAGGATCAAGTATGTCGTCGTGCCCGCTCATAATATGGGTTGGGAATTTTGCAAATTTGGCTTATGCCTTTTCTATTTTCACCCGGGTTTCAACGCCGTCGAAGGAAATGTCTTCTCCATCAAATGCGGTGTTCCAAGAGATTTCGTTGGTCAGGGTTTCTCCGCAAATATAGTCCCGAAAATCCGCAACCGCTTTTTCCAATTGCGGTTGTGGCAGTAAAGTGACCAAAATCCGGTCGGTTACTTCCAACCCGGAATCTTTGCGAATGTTTTGAATGCGGTTGACCAGTTCGCGGGCCAATCCTTCATGTATTAAATCTTCGTTGAGTTCGACATCCAAAGCTACGGTAAATCCACCTTCAACCGCCACCAACCATCCCGGTATGTCGTCGGTGAGGATTTCCACTTCACTTAGGTCAATGCGTATTTCTTCTCCGTTTAGGATAAAATCATAATACGACTGGGCTTCAAACCGATTGATTTCTTCCTGACTAAGGGCATTAACCACGCCCATAAAGGGTTTCATGTTTTTGCCCAATTTGGCACCCAATACTTTAAAGTTCGGTTTTATTTTTTTGGTGATTCGTCCGGCAACATCGCTGAGTATCTCCATTTCTTTGACGTTGGTTTCCGCCAAAATCAATTCCCGAACGCGTTCCAGTCTTTGGGCAAAGCTGTCGTGGAGGGCCGGCACCATTACGCGTTTTAAGGGTTGGCGCACTTTGAGTTTTTCCTTTTTGCGCAAAGACAAAATCATGGAGGATATTTTTTGCGCTATATGGGTTTGCGCTTCCAATTCCGTATTGATTAACTGCGGATTTTGAACGGGCCAATTCCCTAAATGCACCGATTCATAGGGTTCCAGACCCGTGCTTTTGTTGAGATCGCGGTAGAGTCTTTCGGCAAAAAATGGTGCAATGGGAGCCATGAGCTTAGAAAGGGTTATCAAACATTCGTAAAGGGTTTGATAGGCGGCAATTTTATCCGCTGCATATTCGCCTTTCCAAAAACGCCGACGACACAAACGCACATACCAGTTGCTCAAGTTTTCGGTAACAAAATCCATTATCATACGACTGGCACGGGTAGGCTCATAAGCATCGAGGTTGGTCTCAACCGCACCGATAAGTGTGTGTAGTTCAGATAAAATCCAACGGTCAATTTCCGGTCTGTTTTCTACAGGAATGGAGGGTTCGCTATGATTAAATCCATCCACATTGGCATAGAGGGAAAAGAAGCTATAGGTATTGAATAAGGTGCCAAAATACCGCCGCTTGACATCTTCAATGCCCTCTTCGTTAAAACGGAGGTTGTCCCACGGCTGTGCATTGGAAATCATGTACCAACGTACGGCATCGGCGCCGTAGGTTTCCAGGGTTTTAAATGGATCAACGGCATTTCCGTGGCGCTTCGACATTTTTTGTCCGTGCTTGTCAAGAACCAATCCATTAGAAATCACATTTTTATATGCGACCGAGTTTTGGGTAAGCACACTAATGGCGTGCAGGGTATAGAACCACCCACGGGTTTGATCCACACCCTCAGCGATAAAATCAGCAGGATAATTTGACTTAAAAATATCGTGATTTTCAAATGGATAATGCCACTGTGCAAATGGCATTGAACCGGAGTCAAACCATACGTCGATGAGGTCAGCTTCCCGATACATAGGTTGACCGCCCTCAGAAACCAAAATCAGTTTATCCACGTATGGTTTGTGCAAATCAAAACGGTTGTAATTATCCTGTGTAAAGTCCCCGGGCTGAAAATCTGCCAGTGGATTTTCATTGGTAACACCGGCAGCCACGGCTTTTTCCATTTCGGTTTTTAGTTCTTGTACCGAACCGATGCACTTGGTTTCCTTTCCGTCTTCGGTGCGCCATATAGGAAGGGGAATGCCCCAAAATCTGGAGCGAGATAAATTCCAGTCGTTGGCATTTTCCAACCAATTCCCAAATCGACCGGTTCCCGTAGATTCGGGTTTCCAATTGATTTCTTTGTTTTTGGCAATGAGTGCATCCTTGCGTTGGGTGACCGCCACAAACCAAGAATCCAACGGATAATAAAGAACAGGTTTATCGGTACGCCAGCAGTGCGGATAACTGTGTTCGTATTTTTCAATTTTAAACGCCCGATTTTCAATTTTTAATTTTAATCCTATCCTTTCGTCAACACTGAGGTAGTTGTCGAGATTGGGGATGATGGCCTTCAATTGTATTTTTTGTTTTTCGAGGGCCTCATTTCGTTCCTCATCACTGAGGTATTCCGCTTTCACCGGCTCATTGGCAAATCCATATACATCATCGGCCATAACGGGTAAAAAACGTCCGCGCAAATCCACCAGTGGTGAAGGGTTGTCGTTTTCGTCCAACACCAACAGCGGTGGTACGCCCGATTCGGCAGCAACCTTGGCATCATCGGCACCAAAAGTTGGCGCAGTATGCACAATTCCGGTACCGTCTTCGGTGGTTACAAAATCTCCCGGAATAATTCGAAAGGCCTGTTCGGCATTTTCCATGGGCTTTGCATAAGGCAGTAGCTGATGGTAACACAATTCCAGTAAATCCCGACCGCTGCATTTTCCGTGTACGAAGTAGGGAATTTTTTTGTCTCCGGCTGCATACGATTCCAGCGTTTGAAGATCGTCAGAAGGTTGATATTTTTTGTCGAAGTTTTTGGTGAGCAAAGCCTCTGCCAGCACCACCATCATTCGTTCGTGGGTGTACTGGTTAAAAGATTCGACGAGCACGTAGGAAATGGATTTTCCAACGGTAAGGGCTGTATTAGAGGGAAGTGTCCAGGGTGTCGTGGTCCAGGCGATGAAATAAACCGGAGTTTTTTTCGGAGGTATATTAAAACGCTGAAAAACTTTGTCCGGGTTTTTAGCGGCAAACATGGCCACCATTGAGGTGTCCTTCACGTCTCGGTAGCATCCGGGTTGGTTGATTTCGTGGGAGCTCAATCCCGTTCCGGCAGCTGGGGAATAAGGCTGGATGGTATATCCCTTGTAAAGGAGGTTTTGATCGAAAAGATTTTTGAGCAAATGCCAAACCGATTCAATGTATTTGTTTTCGTAAGTGATATAGGGATCGTCCATATTTACCCAATATCCCATTTTTTCGGTGAGGTCATTCCACACATCTGTATATTTCATCACCTCTTTCCGGCAGGCCGCATTGTATTCTTCTACAGATATTTTTGTTCCAATATCTTCCTTGGTGATGCCCAGGGTTTTTTCTACGGAGAGTTCAACTGGCAAGCCATGGGTGTCCCAACCCGCTTTTCGTTTAACCTGAAAGCCGCGTTGGGTTTTGTACCGACAAAAAATATCCTTGATGGATCTGGCCATAACGTGATGAATGCCCGGCATTCCATTGGCACTTGGCGGACCCTCGAAGAAGGTGAAACTAGGCTGCCCGTCACGTTCTTCAACGGAACGTTCAAAGATGCGGTTATTTTTCCAGAAATCTAAGGTTTCCAGATGTATGTCGGTGAGGCTTAGCCCCTTTTTATATTCAGGATACTTGGACATAGTGCGAGCCAAAATTTAGGATGCAAATAGAAATAGGGCGCGAAATTACGAAAGTATGGGGAATATTCTCGGGTCTAAAAACTTTCTGCTTGAAACCAAGGTCTGATAATATTCCTTACAAAATTAATTTGTAGAAAAAATATTTTTTTGATTTTGTTAACCTAAAAAAAACACGTATATTTGGCGTCTTAATAAACGATAACCAAAAAAATCACTAATCCAATGAAAAAGGTAAACCTATTTGTTGCTGCACTTGCATTTGTTGCATTTACAGCATGTTCTGGTTCTGAGTCTTCAGCTGAAGATACTGCTGATAACGTACAAGAAGTTGTTGACGATGCAGTTGAAACTGCACAAGACGCTCAAGACGATGCAGAAGAAGTTATTGACGAAGCCATGGAAGACGGTTCTGATGCCGCCGATGATGCCGCTGAATCAATTGAAGAAGCAGCAAGCGATGCTAGAGACCACATTCAAGAAGTTGCTGATGACGCCAAAGAAACGGTTGATGAAGTTACTGAAGATGCCAAGCAAGTATTGCAAGAGTCAAGAATGTAATCCTGAGTCTTCAATAAAGATTAAAAACCACCGTATTACGGTGGTTTTTTTATTTCTACCTAAGGGTGATTTTAATTTAGCGCGCCGCCACATGGATCATTAATCACCATTTCTTCACGGGGTTCGGTGGATATAAAAAACGGACTATTGGCAAATTCGATTTCCACTTCCGCCAAAATTTGATAAATTTCTTCCAGCGTATCGGAGGTAACCAATCGCGAACGGTAGGGTTTGAAGTTTGGTAAGCCCTTAAAGTAATTGGTGTAATGTCGGCGGGTTTCAAAAATCCCAAGCCTTTCCCCTTTCCAGTCCACAGCCATGGTAATGTGTTTTCTCGCGGCATCTATTCGCTCCGAAAGTGTAGGGGGTGGTAAAGTTTCTCCGGTATTTAAAAAGTGTTTTATTTCCCGAAAAATCCAGGGATAACCGATGGTTGCCCGTCCAATCATTACGCCGTCAACCCCAAATCGGTTTTTCATTTCCAGGGCTATCTGTGGGGTGTCCACATCGCCGTTGCCAAACACGGGAATGTGCATGCGGGGATTATTTTTAACTTCACCGATAAGTGTCCAATCGGCAACTCCCTTATACATTTGCTTGCGCGTTCGTCCGTGGATCGAAATCGCTTTGATGCCCACATCCTGAAGTCGCTCAGCCACCTCTACAATGTACTTGGTGTTTTCGTCCCAGCCCAAGCGTGTTTTTACGGTCACTGGTTTGTTGGTGCTTTTGACTATTTCGGCGGTCATGCGAACCATTTTGGGAATATCTAGCAGGATACCTGCACCGGCGCCTTTTCCCGCGACGTTTTTTACCGGACAGCCATAGTTGATGTCGATGATATCGGGATTGGCTTCTTCGGTAATTTGTGCCGCCTGGCGCATGCTTTCGATTTCATTGCCAAAAATTTGAATTCCGATGGGTCGTTCGTATTCAAAAATATCCAACTTTTGACGACTTTTGGCCGCATCGCGAATCAGGCCTTCCGAACTGATAAACTCGGTGTACATCACATCTGCGCCTTGTGCTTTGCAAAGGGCGCGAAAGGGCGGGTCGCTCACATCCTCCATGGGTGCAAGCAGTAAGGGAAAGTCTCCCACATCTACATTGGCTATCTTCACTGGCATAATGGTGCAAAAGTATGGCAAAAAGAATAATCCTGTTGGGAAATTAGTATGGAAATAAATTTCCATAAAACCATTGATTTTTGAGTCTTCTTCAAAAAGGAATATTTTGGCAGAAAGGGTCTTTTTGGAGCAGACTCACCACTGATTTTTTCATTTACAAATACATAAAAAAAAAGTCGCTCCAAAAAAATGGAGCGACTTAGGCTTAAAGACAAAAAAAACTTGATTCCACTCTAAAAAGGAATATTTTGGCAGAAAGGGACTTTTTAGAACAAACTCAAACTTTTTTGTAAAGACTATTGATTGAGTAAAGCTTTTCTAAAAGGGTTTTGGCGTCGGGCTTCTTCTTTGGTTCTTTCAACCAAAAAATCACTTTCATCAAACACCATTACACTTCCTGTGTAATCAATTGATGCATTGGCGTCTGGGTTGTCACCAGACCAATCTTCAAAAACAAAAGTACCGGTTGCTTTAATTTCGCCGTTTTTTGGATGAGATAAATCCAAAGAGCCACTTTTGATATCGTATTCTTCATCAAATTCCTCATTGGGGAGAGTCAAGTTTACGGTATAAAAACCACCCCAGATGTAATTACCCATGCTGGTGGTGTCAAAGTTTACCGGATAATTGCTCGCCGTAGGTAAAGTTTCACCAGTTGACGCCATTTCAAGATTTATGACATCACCGGAACCACTTGCCACGATTTCACCGTCCACTATTTCTATTGAAATACCGGAAGTGAGAATTAAATCCCACTCGTGTTCTCCTTCCCATTCGCCATAATAGAATAAAAGGGCATTGGTTACGGTTTTTTTCTCGCCGTTAAAGGTCATGGTTCCCTTTTTCCCTTTGTTGTTGTTTTCGTCGTCTTTTTTACATGCAGTAAAAGCCAAGGCTATTGAAAGAATAGCCAAACTCAAGAAACTCTTTTTCATTGTTTAGATTGTTTAAATTTTGAAAAGTGCCCATTCCCAAAAAAATAGTCCATGGCACAATTCGATGGTTTATAATTAGTACCGGCACAAAAGTGCATGCTGCAAAGATAAGCAATAATAAGACCAAATTTAATTTTGGAAAAACTTGGGATTACTAAAAAAATCCCCTTTAATATTAAAGGGGATTTTTTCTTAAAATATGAGTCTGCTCCAAAAAGTCCCTTTCTGCCAAAATCTTCCTTGTCGATAGATTTTGATTGAAATCATTCTTTTTGGAGTGGACTCAATATATGATGGAAAACCAGTCAATTACTTTGTTTTAAGTCAAAATGTTTAGGTCTTTGTGTTTTTTTGCAAAGACTATTTACCAATAATGATTCTCCGTGAGATAACCCCATCCCGATTTTGCAATCGTAGCATATACATTCCCGATGATAGTTTTTGATGGTTGTAATCCTTGGAGAAACTACCTTGGAAGTTTTTGTGATGTTCTACTAAAATGGTTTTACCGGATAAATCCAATAACTCAATTCGGACATCACTTAGGAAGTTTTGGGTGAAACTTAGATTAAATCTTCCCTCTGAAGGGTTAGGGAAAATCTCAAGTTCATCCACTACGTCAAAGGTGCTTATGGATACGTTTTCTGCCCAAACCCACTGACAAATGGTGTCGGAGCCGCAACTGTTGTAGGCCACCAAACACACTTCAAAGCTGTCCGTACGCGGGAATTGATAACTGACCGTGTCTCCACTAAAAGTCTGGTTGTCAATAATCCAAGTTACACTATCAGCTTCCATGCTTGTATTTTGGAATCCTACAGTATGGCTGATTTGATTAAAGGTAAAGTTGGCCGTGGCTGGGTTCACTGCATTCAAAGGAACTGATACCCGTATATCAGAACAAGCCTCTGAACCGTATATCACCTGACCATTCCACATCCTTGGTCTAAAGGTTGAGCTAAAAGGATATTGTTTTCCAATACCTTCTAGAATGTCAAGGTCATTATTGCTAACATATACGGCAAATTCATTTGTAGTTGAGGTATAGCGCACACTATTGTCTGTGCGGGTTAAATAAAATGAATAAGTTAAACCGGCACTCAAAGTGAGTGGTGTGCTCAAATTTAGTCTGTGCAACACATCCATGGTTACGCTTTGGTTGGTATAGGTTTGAACCAAAGTCCAATTGGCAGGGTTGTCCTCAGAGCCTTGGTAAGATCCCACTTTGTAGTATATCTCGAACCCGGCAGCAGCAGTTGTCGTTGAAGGCAACATGTCAAAGGCATAGATGTTTATGGTGTTTTTAACCACAAAATCTACCATGTTTCCATTTTGCCCGTTTCCGGCTATTGTAGTGGTCAACAAGGAATCCTGTAAATCTAGGTACTCGACATATACGTTTGGTGTTGTGGCCGGGTTTACCGTAACAGTCGGGGTGGAAGCGAAGGGGGTTCCACCAGTTGCAACGTTAAACCAATTGTAAGTAGCACCTGGGATTGGCAAGCCGCTAACGGTCACAGAATCGTCACCCAAACAATAATTGGCGCCCTGAACAACAGGCTGATAAGGAATGATGATCAAACTGTCAATACGTACTGTATCGTTAGAACTGTTTAGGTCATTGGGTAAAGAAGCAATCGCTTCGATATTGATATATCCGCCAAAATATCCATTGAACGATCCGACATTTACCGTGTCAATTTCATTCTCCAAAAGATTACCGGTGTAGGTAAAGTTCATCGTTGCTGTAATATCTCCACTGATATTGACATTGATTGGCAGGGAGGTGATGGGGTTAAATCCATTATTGCGAATTTCAACCCATACGTCTAATAAACTATCACCACAGCTGAGGTTGGATGGCTTAACCAAACTTACCATTTCAGCATCATTTTCGATGGGAACACAAATTTCAATAGGCCCGGTCCAGTTTCCATATCCTCCCAATGGACATTTTTCACGAACAAATACACAGATACATTGTCCTGAAGGCAGGTTGGCGAGTTGGTAATTGGTGTTGTTTGTTACCACAGAGTCGAGGTTGCCAAGTCCCGAACCGGGAACAAATCCGCAAACATCCCACTCCACCTGCCATTCTGTGACATTTCCGTAACTGGACCAACTTATTTCAGCATTGCCAGGATATACAGTGTCCAAGTTAAAATCATAAGCTCCTGTACAAGGTAAAGGATTAAATTGATATACACCCGGATCCGGTGAAGTGGTTCTTGCCACACCTTCGATATCCGCAGGCACTACAGATAGCACATTGGCACCCACAGCCTTCACGACACCAACGGTAGGCCGATAAAAGTCGTTTCCGGAACCGAGAAATTGAGGATTTTCCAACATGCCGTTGGGGTCAAATCCAGCGGTTTGCCAATCGGAAAAACTGTTGAGATTGGCACCTAAATAACCAAACGTGAGTGAATTGAGATCCGGTGAAAAATATACGTTATTATCAAAATTAACATTTGCAAGGGCACTGGTTTGATAAACAAAATATCCCGGTGACGATGGACGATTTAAATAGAAGATATTGTTTTTAAAGTCCATATCATTCTGTGCTCCGGAAATAAAGAGTAGCCTTGCCGCCGAAGTAGAAGTTGATGATGGATTGTCTAAAACAATGGTGTTGTGGTAAAAACTCCAAAAGTTGTTTAGCGTGCCCACGAGGTAAATTACGTAATTGATACCACTGTTATTCATGTTGTAAAACAGGTTGTTGGCAAATACGTTTTGATTCCCTGAAGAACCAGTGGCACTTGACATATAAACAGGATAAGCAGTTAGCGTACTCGTTGTATTTTGGGTGGCAATATCGTGAATTCTATTGTTGATGATTTGCGCACCGGACATTCCATTGATGAGGTACATTCCGTAGAAAGTGGAAAGCGACGTTCGGTTTTCCCGGTTTAAGTCATTGCCATCCAATACTAAACTGTCTTGGCTGGTGATGAAGAATCCGTAGAGATAGAAGTCGTCAAAGGTGCTGTTTATTACTTTGTTGCCAAAGTTTCGATTTGAGGTGTTTTCGCCACACATGGTGAACCCATAATATCCGCCAATGTGATGGTTATTTATGAAGGTGTTGTAGTTACCTACATTACCGTATGTTGTTGGAGAAACAGGGTTTGCACTCATTACTACATTGGAGTAGAATGTGGAAGTTGAAGTGGTGTTGGTTTCCATTACACAATTCTTAAAAGTATTGTGGTTTGCTTCATTTCCAAGATACACAACCCAACCGTATTGGGCTCCGGATGCGACAATAATTAAACTATCAACTGTGACGTAGTCTGAGCCGTTTAGCGAAAATGTTGTTCTGTCAACGGAGCCTGTTGCGCTGTAGTCCAAGGTGTTTCCATTTCCGTTAAATGTAATGGTATTGGCGGCAGAAGCACCTTGAATTTGGTTTAGTTCTACTCTTTCGAGGTATGGCCCAGTTCCTGGAACCACATTAAATACAACGGGTCCACAAACGCCATAACTGTTTAGCGCATCGGCAGCATCCTGAAAACTGTTGTAGTTGGTGGGGGAGGAAGCCGCGAGCTGGTTGATGGTAAATGTGCCGGATAAGCCTGCCCGGTATCCTATGATACTGGCTGAATTATTGGCAAAATCAATGTCGGGCCCTGGAAATACACTGTCGATGCTTGCTTCGATATCAAAAATACCTGAAGCTGTGAGGGTGAATGTACCCAAGGTTACCGGAACTAGGTTGCCGGGAAAAAAGGAAGCCGTGACAATTACCGGTGTTTGTGGTACATTGTTGACCGACCAGTTGACTTTAATGGTTTCCGCAGTGTCTGTGGCGAAATTTGCAACTTCAATCACGACATTAACAGTGCCGGGACATGAACCATCCGGACTCAAAAAGCGCAAAATGGACATGTCAACGCCCTGAGGAGGGACAAACTCAAAAGCGCCGGGATCTGGTGCAGTAGTTCGTGCCACACCTTCAAAGTCGGTAGGCACGTCTGATAATAGGTTGGTGCCTCCATCATCGAAAATCGTCGATCTGGGTCGAAGTGGTGTGGGACCTGTACCTACAAAAAACGGATCTGCATCATAACTGTTTCCGTCAAATCCAGCCAGTTGCCAATCAGCAAATGTATTGATGTTTAAGCCATTATATCCAAAAGTTACGGCGCTATTTGGGGTGTAATATACGTTGTAATCCACGTCAACATTATGAGCTGCGGAAGTAAAGTACATTTGGTGTTGTGCTGAACCATTTCCTCTGTCGAGATAAAATATATTGTTTTTGATTTCCATGTTGTTTTGTGCGCCGCTAACAAATACGTTGCGTATGGCTGAGGTGCTCACTGAACTTGGATCATCAATTACGATGGTGTTGTGGTAAATTTTCCAAAAGTTGTTTAAAGCACCAATAAAATACATGGTATAAGTAAGGCCTTGGTTATTCATGTTATACACCAAGTTGTTGGCCATAATGTTTGGATTCCCACCAGTACCTGTTGCACTGGAAAGATAAATTGGATATGCGGAAGAGGTGCTGCCCGGATCCGATGTACAGTTGTCGTGGACAGCATTCCCTAAAATTTTGGCACCTTCAATTCCCGTGCTTAGAAAAATTCCATAAAAGGTGGAGGTGCTTGTCCGGTTTATACGATTAATATCGTTACCTTCAATGGTTAGTAGGTCTTGTGATCTAATGTAAAGTCCATAAAGTGCAAAGTCTTCAAAAACGCTGTTTTTTATGGTGTTGCCTACATCTTTTGATGCCGCGGAACTTCCATTCATGGTAAAACCGTAATATCCTCCAATGTGAATGTTGTTCTCAAAAGTATTGTAGCTTCCACAATTTCCTGCTTGGGTGGGGGAAGTTAAACTTCCACTCATGACGATGTTCGAAACAAAAGTTGAGGATGAAGTTGTACTTACTTCAAATTTACAATTTTTGAAGGTGTTGTGATCTGCACCATTGGTCAATTGAAGTGCCCAGGCATAAGTAGCCCCTGTCCCGTTTATATTCAGACTATCTATTGTTATATAATCGGCGCCATTAAGCACCATGGTAGATCGCTCGTCTGTAAGAGTTGCGGCAAAGGTTAATGTGTTTCCGTTTCCGTTTATGGTAATAGTGTTTACGGCAGATGTGCCGTCAATTTCATCAAAAACAACTCGTTCGTTATACGGGCCGGAGTTGGGCGCTACATTGACAATTACGGGGCCGCAAATGCCGAAGTCGTTTAAAATGGATGCTAAATCACTAAAATTTTGGAAGTTTGTTCCCGCAGTAGGTGCAAAGCTGTTGATGGTATATGTGCCTTCGATGGATGGACGAATGGTGCGGTGAATGGTATCGTTGAAATTGATGGTGTCCATCATTCCGTTGGGCATGCTTGTCCAAATGCTCAGGTTGGCGGATTGGTTAGCCAAAAGCGTCACTGAACCAAGTGTTACCTGACGAATATTAAAACCGAATCCGCCGACGGTATCCAGAGGCTGACGCAACATAAACGGGGTTTGTGCCACTCCGTTGAGCGTCCAATTGACCAGAACCGAATCGATAATGTTGGTTCCAAAATTTCTAACGGAAGCAATTACATCATGCGTTCCGGGGCAGAATGCACGTGGTGAATCTAAAGCGATGACTCCGGCATCGTTTGGCGCACGGACTGCCAATTCATATACAATTTCTCCAGTAAAACCTCGGGGGTGGATGGTTGGAGTAGGAGGTACACCTGCATAACCGGCGAGGGTGCCAACTTCTAATCTGACGTTTTGATCAACAAAAGTTGAGGGCGTGGGCGATGAAGTATAGCGAACACTAGCGCCAATAAGTCGGTAAAAAATGCCATAAGTTTCGCCAGCCGGAATGTTTAGTGGGTCATTCAACTGAATAAATCCCATGGCCGCGGGAGCTGTTACTGAGCCAGTTTCGTGTAGTACCCATCCGCCAGCGGCACTGATGTTTGGCGGCCCTGAAACACTGTCTGGGCTGAACCAGATTTCGTAACCAGACGCTCCGGTTGTGTTGGAAGCAAATTCCAAAATGTTGATGGAGTTGTAGGCATGAACATTCATGGAAATTCCTGAACCGGTACTGGTTGAGGTGTTTCCGGTGAGTGGTGGAGCAGTTCGGATGGTGTCTTGTTGGCCAAAAACAGTAAACATGGCCAACAATGCAGATAGAGTGATTAAAATTTTTCGCATGATACAATGTGTTTTTAGTGAGCGGTAAAATTACGATTCAAATATTTTTATTTAGATAATTTCTTTTAAAAAATTGATTTGTATGTGATTAATATTTTTAGTTAGGAATATTGTTAATTTCAATTGTATTTCAATTGTTTATTAATTATAAACAAAGTCAATTTAATTTATACAGAAAAATATGGGTTTTTCTTATTTTCGGTTTTTATTTTGATGGGTATTTCTTACTCATTTTTGATTATTCCTTCCGCTTTTTATGAATGCTTTTTTGGCTTTTTGTCCGTGAAAAGTCAATTTGCAAAGCCAATTCACATTAAAAAATCTGGAAGGAATTATAAAGAGTTGTTTTAATTTACCATTTCCCCCAAACATTTCCCATTATATTTTTGCAAAATGAAGTATGAATCTGCTCCAAAAAGTCCCTTTCTGCCAAAATCTTCCTTGTCTGTAAATCTCCGAATGCGCATTAATAGCTTGTTGACTCCGGCCCAAAAATCCACTCGATTTTGATTGAAATCATCCTTTTTGGCGTGGACGCAAAATTAATTATGCTAACAATGATTTCATTTGTTTGGTGCTACAAGGTTGGCGGCCATATTGATCAAAAACTAAAGCAAATTAAAATCAAAAAACACGGACGAAAAGCGATTAGTATTATAAAATACGGACTTGAAACCATCGCAAGATGTTTGTTGTCAATTAATTATAAGTAAAAATTGAACTTTCTTAAATTTTTGTCGTGTACAAAGCTATTTTTCATTTATTTTTGTCGAGTTAATTTTTAATGCTCATTTAAAAACACTTACCTTAATCATCCAAAATTATGAAAAAATCATTTTTTCGCACCAGTGTACTCGCCTTAGCCGTGACTTTTGGTTTAAGTTCATGTGAGGGGCTTGACGATTTAGTTGGTCTAAAACTTTCACCGAGTATTCCAATTGAAGAAGTTCTCGAGTTTAATGATCCGTCGCAAGGAGATTCTATTCTAATGCATCAAGGTCAGTATCACGTTGTTGATTTTTCTTCTGAAACTATGCCTTCAGATATTACCGATAACTTAGACAAAATGTCTATGTTCAAATTGAAAAACGTACATATTAAATTTGATGATAGGGTACTTTTAAGTGCTACTAGGTATTTTTTAAGAGGTCAACTAGTACTTTTTGAAGTTCCTTCTGATTTAAGCAATGTACCTAGTAATCAAAGTTCTCCAACCCCCATTGATTTCGCTTCTAGTCTTACAGAAATTACAACAATTCCGCTTAGAAGTACGGATTGGATTATTAACACAGAATGGACAGACTTAGATAATGAAGGCACATTCACTTTGCCTTTTGACCCTGATTTTGAAGAAATGATTGCCAACCACCTTATGTCGGAAAAGAAAATTGGTGTGGCGATGTTGTATCAATTTATTGGCAACGGCCCCTTAGAAGTGAAAGCCACGGTTATTCTGGATTTAGAGATTCGCATTTAATTCAAGAAGGGTATTAAACACGGTTGGTTTTGCCCTGCTAAACCTTGACTGAGTTAGTAATTCTTGCTCCATTTGAGCTAAATTAGGTTTGATATTCAATCAGGTCATTTACTTTGGTGAATGGCCTGATTTTTTTTGGATAAAATGCGGCATTTCCTAATTGTTTGCTGATTCATATTTCCGGCCCCCCAAGCATATTCATTAACCCACATTGCAGCTATCCATCGTCCATTTCTCGTAAACGCAGGGTTTCATTTTTTTTGCGTTCAGATTTGTGTACTACGGATTTTCTTTTTTGAGTCTGCTCTAAAAAGTCCCCTTCTGCCAAAATCTTCCTTGTCTATAGACTTTCGAATCCTCACTTGCTCCGGTTCAAAAATCCCCTCGATTTTGATTGAAATCATCCTTTTTAGAGTGGACTCTATTTTTCCAAATCCAGGGTTTTTTTATTTCAGATACTAATTTCAAAAACGGACAAGATTTTGAAACTATTCAACCATATAAAATTCAATATCTGCCCATAAAAAAAATAACTTATTTGCTATTTTTATTTAATGTTGTTAAATTTTATGGGAGACGTGGTTTAATATCTCTTTATTAAATGAAATATTATAAATTTGCAATGGATTTGATATAATTTGATGACATTTATCAAAATTTATATAAATGTGGCAAACAATACCCAGCGTCATTGTTGAATTAAATCTTCGTTAATCAATTAATCCAATTTATCATGAAAAAACTAATTTACTTTATCAGCACAGCTATTCTTCTCAGCGCCATGAGTTGCGCAGAAAAAGAAAAAGAGGATCATCCGGAATATGATTACCAGCCGGTGCATTTCTCTTGTTACGTAAACGGAGAAAAATTTGTTCCAAAGCAACAAGGGATTTGTTGGGGACTTCAAACTTTTTATGACCCGGATGGGTATTTGAATACTGAACCTGGGTATTTTTTGACAAGAGCACAGCGTTGCTTAGAAGATGATATAATTGCTGTTGGGTTTGGTCTAACTCCAATAATTGAACCAGGCTTATACTCTTTTAATGACTCTACTTTAAGCATATCTAATGGGTATTATACGGGATTAAATCGAAGCTTAATGTTTAAAGTTTACAAAGGTTATGTAAATATAACTAAGCTCGAACCCCAAACCTACCAGCCATTTGTGCGCGGACGAATAGAAGGCACTTTTGAAATGTCTTGTGCCAATGGTGAGGGTGATACGGTACACATAACCGATGGCCGTTTTGAATTAAATCTTCGTTAATCAATTAATCCAATTTATCATGAAAAAGTTTACCCTCCTCTTTATTGCTTTTCTGGTAACACCAATACACCCATCAAACTGATAAGGCTAATCAAACTTTCCCAAATTGTTCTTTAGCATTTCCCTCAAATAGATAATTTCTCCCTCGAGATGTGCAATTCTATCTGAAAAAACTTTTACCATATCTTCTGGAAAATGAACATTGAGTGTAACTTCATTGCCACCAAGTACACTGTTTTTGTTTGTGCAATTATTTAGAATAAACTGCTCATCAAATCCCATTAGCTGTTCCAGTGAAATATTCATAACCCGACACGCCTCTTCAAGTTTACTAACGCTTACATCTGCTTCGCCGTTTTCGATACGCTGATATTGCCGGTGGCTGATATCCATTTGTAGAGCTACATATTCCTGACTAAAGCCTCTAATTTCACGTATTTTACGGAGTTTTTCGGGTATTTGCGTTGTGTATGACATAGGGCGCGTTATTTATGACGTTTGGGGACGCAAATTAAGCAAAAAAAAGCATTATAAAAGTTTTAATGTATCTAATATTTGCTTCATTAAAATTAACCCACATTGCAGCTATCCATCGTCAATTTCCCGTAAACACAGGGTTTCATTTTTTTTGAGTTCAGATTTGTGTACTACGGATTTTCGTTTCACAAAGGGATAATTTCGATACCCTAGGGCTTGATAAATTTCTTTG
>JAFIEY010000080.1 GCA_020832345.1 Cryomorphaceae bacterium
GCGGGGAGCGGGGAGCAGGGAGCAGGGAGCGGGGAGCAGGGATTTAGTGATCTGTGAAATGCACAAATGTTTTCACGCTTAGTTTATTAGCAACTTAGTGGTTAAAGTACCATTAGAAATAAAATACATACCCGATTGAATGCCGAGCAGGGAAAATTCACAACTCCCGGATTTACATTGTTTTTCTTGAACAATTTTACCGTTAACATCCGTGATTTTCCAATTAGAGGAAATTGCGGGCAAATACCTAATGTGAACATAGTTTCGTGCCGGATTGGGAAAAATCAGCAAACGTTCATTCTCAGAACCTGCTCGTGTGTAAATTTCGTGGATGTCTAAGCGATCAAAGTCACCGCTCAACCCAGTGATGAGATGAAGCTCTTCATCGCTTCCGGCCAACACCGCACCGCGAAGGAGCGTTGAATATTCGTCTATTTTTTGAAAGCTGTTTAGAATCGGATTAAAATAGAAAACATCCTTTAAAAAGTCCCCTGCGGAATCCATACCAAATCCAACCACACCCGATCCGTTAAAATTTGAAGTTGAACTACACCATTCCCGGGGGGCTCCCGGTGGTGGAGAAAGCGTATCCCACTCGCCAGACAAGAGATCGTAAACTTGCCAATCGTTGAAGTGAACACCAGAACTATCGCGTCCCCAACCCAAATACAATCGCTGTCCAACAGAAAAGTATCCACAGCGAAACCTGCCTCCATTCGGAACAGGTGTAAGTGGGTGCCATTCACCATCTCGAAAAATATAAAGTGAATCCGAAAGCATATCGGGGGCCTTTTCGCCTAAACCGACAACCAGCTCTCCGTTGGGGGCAAAAAGCACACCTTGTCTGACCGGATGTGGCAAATGGCTATGGAAGCTCCACTGATCCAAACTGGGGCGATATAGCCACACATCGGAAAAATATTCCGACTGCTGCAACCCACCAGCCACCCAAACAGAATCCCCGAATGCGGCCATTTGTGCGTATTGCCGAGCCGTAAATGGCGAGTCTTTTAAGCGCGCCCAATCTACACCGTTGAACTTCCAAAAATCAGATCGAAAACCAAAATCCGCACCTCGTCCACCGCCGACATATATAATTTCATTTACCCCTACTCCATACCCATCGTCTCGCGAACCTCCCGGAAAATTTGATTGTGGTGCCCATTGCCCAGCAACACCAAACGCAAAAAAAAGAAAAATCAGAATCAGGCTGCTGTTTTTTTGCGTCATAGAATTGGGTTATTTAAAATTATACTTTTAGAAAATCAGATGAAAGTTTAACGGCCATTTATTGTGATTTATTTTACATACCAAAGAATGATAACATTTTCAAAAGACCGGGAAAAATAAAAATTTTGTCCACTCCAAAAAGAATGATTGAGTCCACTCTAAAAAGGATGATTTCAATCAAAATCAACGCGGAGGGGATTTTTGAACCGGAGCTAACCATCTGTTAGTGAGGATTCAAAAATCTACCGACAAGGAAGATTTTGGCAGAAAGGGACTTTTTAGAGCAGACTCATGATTTTAATCAAAACCAACGCGGAGGAAATTTTTGAACAGGAGCTAACCATTTGTTAGTGAAAATTCAAAAATCTGCCGACAAGGAAGATTTTGAGAGAAAGGGACTTTTTGGAGCAGACTCAAAATTCAAAAACACTTTGGGTTACACTGCAAATTGTGGAGAAAACATGATCCTTGATTTTTCGTCGAATATTTTCCGATTTGATGTTTGATTTGCTAAATACTGATTCCTATTCCCTATTTTTGCAAAAATAATCACAGTGAATATAATTAAAACCGAAATACCTGACCTCGTAATTATTGAACCTCAAATTTTTGGCGACCACAGAGGTTATTTTATGGAATCCTTTTCCATTGCAAAATTTGCCCAAAATGGGGTTGAAACCAAATTTGTCCAAGACAACGAAAGTATGTCTGGCAAAGGTGTTTTACGCGGACTGCACTTCCAGCGTCCACCACATGGGCAGGGTAAATTGGTGCGCGTGGTGCGCGGTGCTGTTTGGGATGTTGCGGTCGATATACGTGCAAACTCGCCAACCTACGGACAATGGGTGGGAATAGAACTTTCATCGGAAAATAAAAAGTCTGTTTTCATCCCGCCCGGTTTTGCCCATGGCTTTCTTACCCTTGAAGACGATACCATCTTCCAATACAAATGCACCGATTATTACGCTCCCGAATGCGAGGGCGGAATCGCGTGGAACGACCCGACCTTGGCCATCGATTGGCCGAAGGGCTTCGATTTAAAACGCTCGCAAAAAGATGACAATAACCAGGCTTTTGCCGACTTTACCTCTCCATTTGTATGATTAAAAAATGGCTCCCCGCATTGGGCGTATTGTTTATCGTCATTTCGCTGATCAGCATTACTGCATTTATTGTGGAAGAAGAAGAATCCGAATTGGGCGCTTTGACTTTCAAAGAGCGGTTTAACGAAAAGTACGGTATTTTCGCCCTCTCCCTCCCCAACACCCTAGACTTTGCCGGGGAAGAAGTTCCGTTTGAAGATGTCGAAGTTCTCGAACGCTTCGACAAGGAATTGCTGTCCAACACTTATTTCCAATCGCAAGGATTGCTGTATTTCAAACGAGCAAACAGGTATTTTCCCGCCATTGAAAAAGTTTTAAAAATCAACAAAATCCCGGATGATTTTAAATATTTGGCCCTGATTGAAAGCGGCCTGACCAATGTGGTTTCCCCTGCTGGCGCTGCCGGATTCTGGCAATTTATGCCAGCTACTGCCAAACAATACGGTTTGGAAGTAAATGACTTTGTGGACGAAAGATACCACTTTGAAAAATCGACGCTGGCAGCAACGGTGTATCTCAATAATGCCTACCAAAAATTTGGCTCCTGGGCGCTGGCTGCAGCTGCGTATAATGCAGGTAGCGGAAGAATAGAAAAAAGTCTGGAAGCTCAAAAGGTGGAAAATTATTTCGACCTATTGTTAAACAACGAAACCTCCAGATACGTTTTCCGCATTCTCGCGGTGAAAGAAATCATGAATAACCCGAAGGATTACGGCTTCCACTTTCGGGAAAAAGATCTTTACAGTCCCATCCCAACGTATCAGGTGGTTGTGACCCAAACCATTCCCGACCTGGCGGATTTTGCTAAGGAACACGGAATTAGTTATAAAATCCTCAAGTACCACAATCCTTGGCTACGCAACACTAAATTACCCGTACTCAGCGGAAAATCCTACGCAATAGAAATTCCACGTGAAGGTTACCACCGGGTCATGTCTGGCATCGAATCACAATACCCGGATATAAAAGAGGAAAATCATCCTTCAGAGGAGAACGTTTTGCCGGATGATATTGTTAGTCCCACAGACAACCAAAAAACGGAATGAACACCACTCCAGAACTCGACATTGTTCACTTTGACTCCATAGATATAAAAGGTGCCCGAGAACACAACCTTAAAAACCTAGACATCAACATCCCCAGAGAAAAACTGGTGGTTATCACGGGGTTAAGTGGAAGCGGCAAATCCTCCTTGGCATTTGATACGATTTACGCTGAGGGACAGCGGCGGTACGTTGAGACTTTTTCGGCCTATGCCCGGCAGTTTATGGGCAATATGGAACGTCCGGACGTGGACAAGATCGACGGATTGAGTCCGGTAATTGCCATCGAACAAAAAACTACAAGCAAAAACCCCCGCTCTACAGTTGGTACCATCACAGAAGTTTACGACTTTTTACGGTTGCTTTTTGCACGCGTATCCAATGCTTACTCCATGCATAGTGGCAAAAAAATGGTAAGCTACACCGACCAACAAATCATCAGGGAAATTGAAAAAGCGTACGAGGGAAAAAAAATTAATTTATTGTCGCCGCGAATCAGGGCGAGAAAAGGGCATTATCGGGAATTATTTGAGCAAATCGCCCGCATGGGATTTGTGCGTGTGCGCATTAATGGTGAAATAAAAGAAATCACCAAGGGCATGAAGCTCAACAGGTACCAAACCCACGATATCGAAATTGTCATCGACAGGTTGATCGTGCGCTCCGAAGACGACCGACTAAAAGAAAGTTTAAACACCGCCATGTATCACGGCGATGGCATGATTCTCATCGTTGAGGAAGAAAATGGTGAACCCCGGTATTTTTCCCGAAAACTAATGTGTCCTGATACCGGGATTGCTTACCCCGAACCAGAGCCCAACTCTTTCTCCTTCAACTCTCCCAAAGGAGCATGTTCGCACTGCAACGGACTGGGACACCTTTCGGAAGTTGATATGAAAAAAGTTGTGCCCGATGACAGCCTTAGCATTAAAAATGGTGGACTTGCGCCCCTTGGCACTTTCAGAAAAAGTTGGATTTTCAGTCAAATAGAAATCATCGGTGACCGATATAATTTTTCCCTGGACACACCCGTAAGGGATTTGCCAGAAGAAGGTCTTAATGTCATTTTTCACGGTGCCAACGAAACCTTTGAAGTGGAAAATAAGGTGATGGGTATTACCCGAAAACTACACCTGAATTTTGACGGACTTATCCCCTATCTCAAGCAACAAAGCAAAGACGTAAAAAGTCGTTCCATACAAAAATGGGCGGGTAATTACATGGAAAATGTATCCTGCTCCCATTGTGAGGGTCATCGCTTGCGCAAAGAATCCCTGCACTTCAAAATCAACAATCAACACATTGGTGAAATTGCAGCTCTCAGTCTAAATGCTTTGGCAAAATGGCTGGATGAGGCCGAAAAAAACTTCAGTGCTACCCAGGCGCTTATCGGAACGGAAATCGTAAAAGAAATCCGTACTCGGGTGCAATTTCTCCTTGACGTAGGTTTGGGGTATCTCGCGCTCAATCGCTCATCAAAACACCTCAGTGGTGGAGAAGCACAGCGTATTCGTTTGGCGACGCAAATTGGAACAGACCTCGTTGGCGTTCTTTATATTTTGGACGAACCCAGTATCGGATTGCACCAACGAGATAATACCCGATTGATAAATTCACTTTATACCCTGCGGGACAAAGGCAACTCTGTGATTGTAGTGGAGCACGACCGCGATATGATGGAACAGGCAGACCACCTCATCGACATGGGGCCGGGAGCCGGAAGGTTTGGCGGTGAAATAGTAGAAGCTGGAGATCCCAGAGATATTATCAAATCGGGCACGGGAATGACTGCGCAATACATGCGGGATGAGCTTTCCATTCCCTTCAACACCAAACCGCGAAAAGGCACGGGAAAATATTTGGAAATCATTGGGGCAACAGGACACAATTTGAAAAATGTTCACGCTAAGTTTCCCTTGGGTACATTTACCGTAGTCACTGGTGTTTCGGGCAGTGGAAAATCCAGTTTGGTCAACGAAACCCTTTCGCCCATCCTGCATCGGGAATTATTCCGAAATGAAAAAAAGCCCCTGCCGTATCAGGATTTTAAAGGGCTGGAGCATATCGACAAAGTCATCACCATAGACCAATCGCCAATTGGAAGAACGCCGCGCTCGAATCCGGCAACTTACACCGGTGTTTGGTCGGACATACGCACGCTGTTTACCCAACTTCCGGAATCTAAAGTTAGGGGATATAAACCGGGTAGATTTTCATTTAATGTAAAAGGTGGGCGCTGCGAAACTTGCGAAGGTGCCGGGGTTAAGGTTATCGAAATGAACTTCCTACCCGATGTTCACGTTCATTGCGAAACATGTCAGGGCAAACGATTCAACCGAGAGACCTTAGAAATTCGGTACAAGGGTAAATCCATATCTGATATTTTGGAAATGAGCATCAACGAAGCGGTGAAATTCTTTGAGCACATTCCGAAAATTTTCAAAAAAATTGAGACTCTACAGCAAGTGGGTTTGGGATACCTCACACTTGGACAAGCCAGTACAACCCTGAGTGGCGGAGAAGCACAACGCGTTAAACTCTCCTCGGAACTCTCCCGCCGCGATACCGGAAACACCCTGTATATCCTCGACGAACCCACCACCGGATTGCACTTTGAAGACATCCGGGTTCTTTTGGATGTTTTGTTTCGTTTGGTTGATCACGGCAATACCGTTTTGGTGATAGAACACAACCTGGACGTGATTAAATCCGCGGATTACATCATCGACATCGGCCCCGAAGCTGGTGAAGCTGGCGGCGAAATCATTGCCACCGGATCGCCAAAACAATTGGTCAACAAAGGAGTCGGATATACAGCGGAATATTTGGCAAAGGAGTATGGTAGGACGAGGAGTTAACCGAGGCTCTTATAGCGACCTCGAAAATTATGAGTCTGCTCCAAAAAGTCCCTTTCTGCCAAAATATTCCTTGTCGGAGGATTTTTGAATCCTCACTAACAACTAGTTAGCTTCGATTCAAAAACCCCCTAGATTTTAATTGAAATCATCCTTTTTGAAATGGACTCAATTGTTGAAATTTAACCAGAAGATTTTCCCTTTAAAAGAAATCCTCATCAACATAAAGACGGTGATCTATATGCTCCTCAAAAATTTCTGTTTTAAGCTTATCTGTTCCCCAAAACTTATAGGTTGACTTGGTGCTTCCCCTGGTTATTTCAAATTCAAAAAACGACTCCTCAATTTCGTAATCGGTGGTGGAGTGATCCTGGAGATTTAAGCGAACCTCATCTCCGGCAGCAATGTTCGTGTTAAATGTCTGGGGAAAACAATTGGTATTGACCCCAAGACATGATCTCACTCTGTACTTAACACTTATTTCCTGGCTGGTGGTATTTATGACAAAGAAATTTATCTCGCGGAAATCCCGACAACCACTCAATGTCATAGAAATGACCAACAAAAGGAAAATTTTTCGTGCCATACCACAAAGATACGTTTTCGGGGTTAAAAATACATCCAATGCCATTGCGTATTTCCATTTTGTTGAACTTCGAAAGTCGGCATGGGAATTTTTATGAAATTAATGGTATGCAGCACATTACGCCAAAATCGGTTGCGAACGTGAATTTTAGTCAGGTCAATATCCAGGGAAAATAAATACTGTCTTTGCCTGTGTAGGTGATTATAGGACGAATTTGCTACCTGATTATTCGGGTCGCCCGTGGCCATTCCCATTCCACTATGCCCCACCGAAACACAAAGCCATTCCGGCCATTTGCTATTCTGCATAAATTGTCCGGGACTCGCGGAAAGCCAATACGTTTGACCGTTGTAATCTTTGAGCCATGACTGCCAAAGTGAAGTCCCCAAAACATTTGGGTTTTCTTTTCGGTAAGGACTTCCACTAAAGGAGAACTTCATCAAAATGCGCTGCTCGTCCCAGAGCGCCTCTTGCCCAATGGCCAAACCTGCTCCCAGGGTATTGGCGTAGAAATCTCCGGGCGAAAACCCCCATTGCTCCGAAAAACCGTCAAAAACCTCCACGGCTAATAAAAAAGCCCAGCCCTGAAGTCCACCGTACCACAAGGCTTTTTTCTTCTCCATGCCCGTCCACTTCATCAACTCAATACCTTTTACGCCCACATAATACGCACTCATGGCATGCCCGAATTTGTCCATTTGCAACCAATCGCGATTGTCGTTGACAAAATGAAAGGAGGACTGGGGATAATCGGCATACCACAACACGTATAAACCTGAAAGTGTAGCCGTAGCCAAGGTGCTTTCAATGAGAATGGTATTGCGCAACCGAACAGAGTTTAACGTATCCGACGGGGTCAAGAGATTATCCCAACGCGTTTGTCCGCTGGCCAATAGGGCAATTAAACACAGCCCTATTACCGACGAATACCTTGTTTTTGCAGCCATTGAACGTATTTTTTCTTATTCGCAGCGTGTTCCCGATCATTTCGGGCAAAACTATGATACCCCGGAGAATCAGGATTGGCACACATGTAAAAATAGTCATGTTGCTCTGCATTGAGCACCGCATCCAATGCCTTAAGACTTGGATAGGTAATGGGACCCGGTGGCAATCCCTTGTATTTGTAAGTGTTGTATGGTGAATCGACTTTTAAATCGTCGTACAATACCCGACGGGGTGAAAAGGTAGGGTCGGTAATTTGGATGGCAAAAATGACAGTGGGATCGGATTGCAGCTTCCAGTTGTCCCGCAAACGATTGAGATATAACCCGGCAACTTTGGGCATTTCGTCGCGCTTCACCGTTTCCTTTTCCACGATAGAAGCCAATACGCTCACCTCATGTGGTGTGAGTTTAATTTTTGCGGCCAGCGCCCGACGATCAGGTGTCCAGTATTTATGGTATTCCACGATCATGCGCTCAATCCAAGCATCGGCATTGGTGTTCCAGTAAAACTCGTAAGTATTTGGCAAAAACAAGGCCCGCAAGTTGTTATGCGTAATTCCGTCAGGTAATGGTCTGCTCTTATCATTTATGGCCCGAAGGATTTCCTCCTCGGTGGCTTCGATATATTGCGATGCCTTCGCTGCCAACTCCTCTGAATTGTTTACATTACTAATGGTCATCCGCACCGGTGTTTGCGCACCACTTCGCAATAAATTTATAAAATCGTTTATCCGACTTTTTCCGGGGACAATATACCGTCCCGGGTTTATATTCTTGTGAAGATTCTTTTGTCTGGCAATCAAAGCAAAACTAGAGGTATCCGTTGCCAGTGGCCATTGGGCGATGCTGTCCAAAACGGTTTTCAAATCCGAACCCGAAGGCACGTATAAGGTACGGTCTCTTTTATCGGTGATAAATGGTTTATTCCAAACATTAAAATAAAAATACGTCATGGCAATTCCGGTCAAAACCGCTAAAATTAAAAACACGACGACAAATATTTTGATGACTCGCTTCATTTCTTTTGCTTTTTTTATTGCGATTTAGTTCTGTTGTTTTAACCAAGTAAGTTGCTCGCGAAGTTGTGGATTCTCCGGTGCCATTTTCACCGCCTTTTCCATCCAGTCTATGGCCAAATTCATTTCGTGGCGCTGGGCATATATACCGGCAATTTTCACATACGCCGGCAGGTAGTCCGGGTCAAAAGAAATGGCCCTTTGATACATGGCCATGGCTTCGCTGTGTTGCCCCTGCACTTGCAGCAAATACCCACGATTGTTGTAAATGGCGGGGTCATAAGGATTAACTTCCGACAAACTCATATAAATACTATCTGCCACCCCAAATCGTTCTTGCTTAATCGCAATCACCGCGGCCTTTTGCAAAAAATCAGGATGATGTGGCGCGAGAGAAATGGCGCGTTGAATATACAATTCAGCTTTTGGTATTTTGCCCAACTGATTATATGATTCGGCGATGCGATAGGCCGTCCACGCGTGTTTATTGTCAAAGCGCTTTTCGGAAAGTGAATCGATGAGATGACTAAAATTCCTTTCCATAAAGCCAACCACACCCCGAAAATTCGTTTTGAGAAAATAATACTGAATCCATTCGTGGGGGAAGCGGTTCATCCCCGCGCGATTGAGTAACACAAAAGCCGAATCGAGTAAAAATTCTCCGGACTCAAAACGCTCGTATTGCTGCAGATATGCCTTTATACGGGAATGCAAATCCGGATTTGGATTGTTTATGGCCACCAGTCCGGCAAAAATCCTTTCCGATCTGGACTTTTTTACCGTATCGCTATAATCTTTTCGAATGAAATGGTCGTGAACAAAAACGTGCGGAATATCACTTGATCCCGAAGGAGGCATGTGGCATTTTACACAGTTGTTTTCTACGGCAAGTCTATCGGCTTCCGGTGTACTACACACATCCTCTGTGCCCTTGTGACAGTTTTGGCAGCTTCTATTAAAAACCTTACTCCCTGTATGTTTCACGCTGATGTGCGGATTGTGACAAGAGGTGCAAACAAATGATTCCGGCGCACTTTGATAACATTTGCTCATCTTGAAGCGATCCACATGAGACGCCATTATAAATGATGAAGAATCACCGGCATACCTCGGGGTATAAACATCCATCACATCCGTCAGTTTTTTTCCCGGGAGAAAGTCAAAAAATGTGGCACCTTCAGCTAATACGGCATTTCCCTGCAAGTGACATCTTTGGCAAATTTCAAATTGCAATTGGGGACTCAGTTTGGCCGGGTTAACAATACTCGGATCAATGGCATTTGCGGTGTCGGTAATTTCACCCCGCTGAATTTTGGCGACGTGGGCACTACCCGGTCCGTGGCATCTTTCACAGTCGATACCTTTGGGAATATGGGTGAATTTATTTTCAGAACCCTTCACGAATCCCGTGGGCATTGCATTGTGGCAACTCATACACTCCAAACCAATGATGCGGGAAAATCTACTGCTGGCCCCGGCCTCGTATCCCGGCGGCAAATCCGGTTGCCCCTTTTGCACATACCAGGTAAGCGGTGCCTGGTAATAATGATCGTTCAGTGAAAAAATATGAGAATTAGTATGCTGACCAGAACCAATAATATCATCTATTCGCTGGACAATTTGGTGTACGGTATCCCCATCTTGCAAACGAAATTCGCGGATAAAAAGATTGTCGTTTTTCCAAAACCCCTGATAATAGAAATCCAAATCAGCGTCGTAAACCGGAGGATGGTTGGTGAAATCCGACTTGCTTTTTTCCGGGTGTGCCCGGTCGTAGGATTGTCCCATTCCGGTTTGTATAAACGTTTTATAAATGTCTTGATGACAAGAAGCGCAAGTTTCGATGCCCACGTAATGCACACTGTCGCCGTGATTCCAGTACGCCGTTGCCTGGGTTCCATCCGAATTTGTTTGCCGGCAAGTAGAAAGTACCGCAACCGCTCCCAAGACCAGCATCACGACCCAAAATCCTTTGTGAATCCATTGTTTGGAAATTAAATTCATGACAGTCGCATCGCGGTTTTTAATTTATAGTCTATCAAAAATCCAAAAGTCCTTGTGAAAATCCCCACAGACTTAGATGTTTAAATTTTTCCTACTGGCCCTAACTAAACCTTGTCCATATAGTCAAAGTGGCAAAGCTAGAAAGTTCGAGAGCAAGGTTTGTGAACTTATAGACAGACACTAACTAATCTCAATTTCTCCGGAAAAAACAAGTTTTGCCGGTCCGGTCAACCAGATATCGCGGTACTCCGTATTTTTTCTTTTCAGGGATACAGCAAGCGTACCACCCAGGGTTCTGATCATGTATTCGGCCTCCTGTTTGTTGTCGAGAAAAGCCGCGGTAATTGCACAGGCTGTTACACCCGTTCCACAACTATACGTTTCGTCTTCAACCCCGCGCTCGTAGGTTCTTACGATCAACTCATTTAATTCACCCCGCTGCATAAAGTTCACATTAATTCCCTCATTTTCATAAGCGGGTTCATGGCGAAATTTCGCTCCTTTATCGCGGACATTTATGGTAGAAATGTTCTTTTCCTTAACGACCAAATGTGGTGAACCCGTATTGAGTTCATATCCCGGCGAAACCACTTTGGGCAAACCGGCATTTTTCATTTTAAGTCGAACCTCACCATTGGGGAGCATTTCGGCTTTGTGCGCACCGTCTGGGCCGAGAAAAGTTGTTTTGTTGGAAATAACGTCCAGCGCATTTGCAAAGGCAACGATGCATCTTCCACCATTTCCACACATGGTACTGATGTTTCCATCACTGTTGTAATAAATCATTTCAAAATCGTATTCCGGATGATTCTGGAGTAAAATCAAACCATCGCCTCCAATTCCAAAACGTCTGTCACACAATGATTTAACCAATACTGTGCCGGGCAATGAAAGTGTTTTATTGCGGTTGTCAATGAGGATAAAGTCATTTCCTGTTCCTTGATATTTATCGAAAGATAGGGTCATGGCTCGTCAATTTTTAGTGTTTAGTTTCGGAACGTAAAAGTATAGGTCATTGCGGTTAAACCTTTGTTAAATAGGGTTTCTACATTTTAAGTATCTTGGACGTGGAATGATTTTGGAATAAATTTGGGCAAACACTTTTCCCCACTACGAAAAGTACTGATTTTAGTGAAAATCCATGTTTACAATTTAAATTTACATACCATGAAAAAATCCTTGTATGTCGTTTTGACAGCCCTACTCACTGGCATTGTCACACTGGTAGGTTACAAATACTTTTTTGAAGAACCCCAGGTGACCATCATAAAAGAAGAGCCACTTTCCAATGTCGCCCGGCTCACGGCCAATCTTCCCGAGGCCTCTTTTGATTTTGTGGGCGCGGCAGAATTTGCCTTGCCCACCGTTGTTCACGTAAAAACAGCCATCCAGCGCCAACGTCGTCCCATGAACCCCCTCGAAGAGTTGTTTTTTGGCCCAAGAGGTCATCAGCAACCACAGATTCAAATGGGCACCGGTTCGGGTGTCATTGTCAGCTCTGACGGATATATCGTTACCAACAACCACGTAATTGCCGAGGCTTCGGAAATCGAAGTGGTTCTGCACGACGGACGAGAAATGAAAGCGCAGGTGGTTGGCACTGATCCCACCACGGATATAGCACTCATTAAAATAGACCAAGACAAGCTTCAACCGGCTGTTTTTGCCAACTCCGACGACATACGGGTCGGTGAATGGGTTTTGGCAGTGGGAAATCCTTTCAACCTCACCAATACCGTTACGCACGGTATCGTAAGTGCCAAGGGAAGAAGCATCAACATTATTAACGAAGAAACCGCCATCGAAGCATTTATCCAAACCGATGCAGCGGTAAACCCCGGTAACTCCGGCGGTGCATTGGTCAACACCAAAGGCGAATTGGTGGGCATCAATACCGCCATCTCCTCGCGTTCCGGTTCTTTTATCGGATATTCATTTGCCGTACCCACAAACATTGTTCAGAAAGTTATGGAAGATCTTTTGGAATTTGGCGTGGTTCAACGAGCATTTATGGGCGTTCATATTTCCGACCTCACCCCGGCCAAAGCCCGTGAGTTAAAAATTGAAAACCGCAGAGGCGCTTATGTATCCAGCGTTTCAGAAGGAGGTGCAGCCGAGAAAGCCGGTATAAAAGAAGGCGACCTTATACTTGAAGTTGATGGACGGGAAGTGACCAACTCATCTCGTCTTCGCGAAATTATCGGTAGAAAACGTCCGGGCGATGAAGCATTGGTTACTGTGGTGCGCGAGGGGAAAAATCACAACTTCAAAATGGTTTTACGAAATCAAGATGGTACCACAGACTTGGTAGAAAAGGATCTCATTACCTCCTCTCTGGGGCTTGGCGCCACATTTGAGCCATTGAGCAAGGATGAGCGCAAACAACTCAACTTGGCCAACGGATTAAAAATTGAGTCCATCTCCAGCGGAAAGCTAATGCGCGCCGGCATTCCCAAAGGATTCATCATTACCCGCGTAGATCGTCGCCCGGTCAGCACTGTAGAAGAACTCACCTCGATATTGGGTAAATTTGAACCCGGTCAGGCTGTGCTTATTGAGGGGGTTTATCCTGATGGGAGAAAGGGTTACTTTGCCTTCGGATGGTAACTTGCCAAGTGCAAAAACAAAAAAAGCCCCGGGATTCCGGGGCTTTTTAGTTTATTCAAATAATCGCTATGAAAAGGTTGATGATACTTTGGCCATTTTTATGCCTTCGCTGTAATCGTAGAAACCCTCGCCGGATTTCACGCCGAGTTTGCCTGCGGTAACCATGTTTACCAGCAATGGGCAAGGTGCGTATTTATCATTGCCCAATCCCTCGTACAATACACGAAGGATGGCCAAACACACATCAAGTCCGATGAAGTCTGCCAATTGTAGCGGACCCATTGGGTGTGCCATGCCTAGTTTCATGATGGTATCTATTTCGCTTACGCCGGCAACCCCTTCGTGAAGGGAAATAATGGCTTCGTTGATCATGGGCATCAAAATGCGATTGGCCACAAAACCCGGATAATCGTTGCAGGTAACCGGAACCTTTCCCAGTTTTTCCGAAAGGGTAGTAACCGTTTGCGCCACGGCATCGGAGGTGGAGTATCCGCGAATGATTTCAACGAGCTTCATCACCGGAACCGGATTCATAAAGTGCATGCCAATGACCTTATCCGGACGACCGGTAACAGCGGCAATTTTCGTAATACTGATGGACGAGGTATTGGTTGCCAAAATACACGCAGCCGGCGCCATAGCATCTAAATCTCTAAAAAGTTTCAATTTGATGTCCACATTTTCGGTGGCCGCTTCAACCACCAGGTCGGCGTTGGCCACCCCGGTTTTTAAATCCGTTTGTGTGGTGATATTTGCCAAGGCTTGATTTTTTACCTCCTCAGAAATAATTTCTTTGGCGACCATGCGATCGAGATTTTTCCCGATGGTGGCCACTGCCCTATTGAGGTTGTCTTGAGAAAGATCGATGAGGTTTACCTTATGACCTGTTTGTGCAAAAACGTGTGCGATGCCGTTGCCCATGGTTCCGGCACCAATAACTGCGATATTATTCATTTGAGATGTTTTATTCGGTTAAACGTGATATGGTAAAGTTAATTTTAGATTGTCTAAAAGACACTAATTTCCCTTTTGGTAATCGGCGAGAAACTGAGCCAATCCGCTATCGGTAAGTGGATGTTTCAAAAGACCTTTAATAGACGAAAGCGGCCCGGTCATCACATCGGCGCCAATTTCTGCACATTGAATGACGTGCATGGTGTGGCGAACGGATGCGGCCAAAATTTGCGTTTCAAATCCGTAATTGTCATAAATAACGCGAATTTGCTCGATCAATTCCAGTCCGTTGGTGCTGATATCGTCAAGACGGCCAATAAAAGGCGAAACGTAGGTTGCACCCGCTTTTGCAGCCAAAAGTGCTTGTCCGGCGGAAAACACCAAAGTGCAATTGGTGCGAATGCCCTTATCGCTAAAATACCGAAGCGCCTTTACGCCGTCTTCAATCATGGGCACCTTGACCACAATTTGTTCGTGCAATGCCGCCAGTGCCTCACCTTCCTTCACCATTTCATCAAAGGTGGTGGAAATAACTTCAGCGGAAACATCACCATCCACAGCCTCACAAATGGCCACGTAATGGTCAAGGATATTTTGTTTTCCGGTAATACCCTCTTTGGCCATTAGGGAAGGATTGGTGGTAACCCCGTCTAAAACGCCGAGGGCTTGAGCTTCCTTAATTTGCTCAAGATTTGCTGTATCGATAAAAAACTTCATGTAAGATGTTGATTTTGTGTTGGGGCAAAGGTAATGGTAAAACCCGCTTTTTAAAAATGAACTTTTTTGATTTCGCCGTTTCCCGGTAAAATCATTTATTTCTGAAAACGACCTGGGGAATTTGAGAAAATTCAGAAATATCTATACAAAAATCTACCATACGCTTATTACAATTTTATCAGTCGGATACGTTTTTCTTCAACCTACACAAACACTCAGGTTATTGCACCCGATTTTGAAGTTGATTTTTTTGGGCGCCAATTCGCGCTTTCCGCTGCAAGTCCTCGTCCAAAACCACCGTGGCCGCAACGGCGGTCAAGGAGCTCCTGTCGTCGCTCTTGTCCACCGGCGTCCACTGGCGTTTTGTCCTCCGGGCTTTCCGCTGCAATCGCGGGCGCGGGCGGCATTCGGCATGTATGGGATGAGTCGCGTGCTTGCCGGTGTGGGCTATTCGGATCGGATGCCGTTGGCCTAGGGCTTACACCTTAGTTATTGATTACACACCTTTGGCGCTTGTAGGTTGTAAATCGATCGTCGATTTTGAATGAAATCATCCTTTTTGGCGTGGACTCAATTATGAACAGCAAACGAAAAAACACCTTTTAATGAGCAAAAATTCTTCGACCAATTTATATTTGCCGTCATTTCATACCTTTAACGATTCGCAATATGCTACGCTTAAAATCCATAAAAAAAGAACCAGTTTGACAATTTTAAAACTAAAATATCCGACTTATAATTCCCCAAAGGAAATTGGGACATCTGCTTTGATCGTCGCATTGTTAGTGTACCTGTTTTTAGTTCTATTTCAGCCATTCGGAACGTACAACTATATTCACGCAAATAAGTATCTACTTTTGGCTCCCTACGCCATAATAGCTTTTGTTGCATTTTATATGGGGGACTACTTCATTGCAAAACGTTTTGAAAAGTGGACTTGGATGAACGAAATTTGCAAAAACTGCATTTTATTGCTCCTTTGTTCCATTGTGAGCTATTGGTACAATATGTATTTTATCAACAACGCCGATTTTAGTTTACGGACTTTGTTTTACATGGTTTTATTTACGTATGCGGTAGGGCTTCCTATTTGCACTATTGCTTTTTTCGGAAAGCCATTTTTTCTGAAATTAAATGAAAATCAGTCTGAGGTACTGCAAGCTAATTCTAAAATCAAAACGGAACGACGCATTTCTATCACACCCAGTTTTGGAGATGAAATTAGTTTATTGGAGAAGCATTTTCTCTATGCCCAATCGGAAGGAAATTATTCAAATATCTTTTTTCTAAAAAATGGGGAGGTCGCATCAAAACTATTACGGATTTCTCTCAAAAAATTAGAAGAGCAAATCTGCAATGATGAAATTATTCGTTGTCATCGTTCCTATATTCTAAATATACAGAATGCCATAAAAAAGAAAGGCAATGCGCAGGGGTTTATCGTGACATTGCATCATACCACGCATAAAATCCCAATTTCCAGAAAATACATTGATCGAATACAAAGTGTTTCTAAGTAAATCCTGCTATTCATCACAATGCATTGACGCTCGTCTATCGTCTTTGTCATTTATCACAAAACCTTGTTCTTTATAACATTCATTTTACTGTTATACAATCATTTGAGATTTTTGCATCCAAGATTAAAATTAAATCAAAAATGACAGCGCAACAAATCATCAATTTTTATTTTCCCAAAAAAATACAATTTTCATTTATCGTTATTGTTTGCATTTCACTGGCAGGGTTTACGTCCTGTTCCGCAAAACCTTCTGTGCAAAATAAGCAACTGGAAGGAAAATGGCACGTGAATTTTAGACATAAAGACATTGGCCAAGCCCGTACGATTATTGAATTTAACACCAATTCAAACACATTTACTGCACATAGTAGAAAAAATGCAGATAGGAATATTTTAGGCCATTGGACTTCATTTTTGGGTAGAATATTTACAAAAAACCTAAAAAATGGAAGTATATTAAACGTAGTAAGTGGTGTCTATAAAGTAAGAAACGACACACTTCATTTAGCCGGAATACTTTTGACACCCATGGGAAGCTTAAATTTAGAAGGTTACGTATTTGAAAATGAAATTCATGCAAAGTTGAGGAATAAAAGCAGGGGACATATTGGAACGATTTCAGGCGATCGAAATATTCCGAATCTGCCTTTAGAAGATTACCTTCAACTTTTTCAAGAAGTCGTATCACTTACTGAATCCAAGATATTTAACAGAGAAATGCTTCAGACAAAAGCGTGGAGCACCTTTGTAAAAAAAATGAATGCGAGTACCCCTAAATTTGAGGATGATCTCGAAATGGTATTTGCATTTTTTTACAACGCTAGAAAGTTGCCGTTCTCTCATTTTTCCCTGATGAAACCATTTATTGAACAGCACGACAATCTGAATCCATCACCACAAAAAAGGCATCTTTCGTTGGAGGAGAAAAGTGCCAAAACAGCGTACCTGAAAATTTCATCCTTTAGTGGAAAGGCAAGTGAGGTCGATAGTATTTTTGAAGTTGTACTTCAGAAAGGTTATCAAAACCTAATTGTTGATTTACGAAATAATTCCGGAGGAAGTGTGGAGGCAGGAATGGCTTTTGCCTCAAATATTTTGGATGTAGAAACATTTGGAGGCGTTTTTTTGACACAGCAATGGTTCAATAATCACAAAACTTTACCGTCGCATGAAGACTATAAAAAACTGCCTCATTTTAGCGAAGCAAACTATGATTTAATTATTGAAGGCATCCACAAAACAGAAGGATTGTGTTTAAAAATCATTCCTAAAAAGCAAGTGTTTCGAGGTAAACTCTTTGTGTTGACCAACAACAGGACAGCAAGCACCTGTGAACCAATAGTATATGAATTGAAAAAGCAAAAAAGGGCCATCGTCATTGGAGAAACCACAGCCGGTGCCATGCTCAATGGGGAAATGTTTGAATTAGCGAAAGGTTTTAAAATGGTAATTCCCACTGCAGATTATTATACGTCAGACGGATTTAGAATAGACCAAAACGGCGTTAAGCCCAACATTGAAAGTAAAGATGCGCTGAACGAGGCGATGAAACATATTGGGAACTAACGAAAAATAGGAACATGCGGGCGCTTGAACACATTCCTAAAACACCCCCTTTTAACGACCTAAATAAAAGTCATCTTTCATTGATAATCAAACAATGAGTCCACTTCAAAAAGGAAGATTTCAATCAAAATCGAGGGGATTTTTGAACCGGAGCTAACCAGCTGTTAGTGACAATTCAAAAATCTACCGACAAGGAATATTTTTGGCAGAAAGGGACTTTTTGGAGCAGACTCAAATATATAAGCTGTGAGTAACTAAGCGTAGCAACCTAATAAAAACACCTACCCCACTCCCGAAAACAAACAATGCCTGCGCAACCAAACCCAGCCTGCGGTGCGAACCTTACCTTTGCTTCTCGAAAACGAATGCATCATTTTTATGTTAGAAGAACTTAAACAGAAATTGAACCAACCTTTGCCCGGAAATTTTGCGCATCAAAAGTTTTCTCCGCCGAATAGAATTGTGCCGGACGAAAATGAATTGGAAATTTTACAACCCAAAATCGCGGCGGTTTTGGTGTTGCTGTTTCAATTCAATGACCAACTCCATACAGTGTTGATTGAGCGGTCTGAATATCCCGGTGTTCACAGTAAGCAAATTAGTTTTCCCGGAGGCAAAAAGGAACCGCATGATCTATCGCTTCGAGAAACCGCCATCAGAGAATGCTGCGAGGAAATTGGTAGCAAGCCCGAACAAATCGAAGTTTTCGGATCTCTTAGTCCACTCTACATTCCGCCGAGCAATTTCCTCGTTCATCCATTTTTGGGACAATATCACCAAAATCCAGTATTTAATCCGGATCCTGAGGAGGTTTCTAATATTATGATTACACCAATCAAATCGCTTTACAATCCTAAAAACTGTCGAATTGAAGAGATTAACGTTAGAGGTAAAAAATATTTGTGTCCGGCATTTGTCGTTCAGGAAAAAGTGATTTGGGGCGCAACGGCAATGATATTGAATGAGGTATTAGAAATTATTAAAGAAAATTGGCAGGTAAATTGACCTTATTTCCAAATTAATTTAAATCCCGAATTATACGTATTTTTGTCGCTTGCACCAATAATATAAAACTTTGAAAATACGCACCCGAGACGCTTTTGGAAATAACCTGATCATCAAGCGCATTATCATTTTTTATTTTGGGTTGATTACCTGGTATCGGTTTAACTGGGTAAATTCAACAACCATTGTGGGAAGTGATAAGCTGAAAAATCTACCCAAAAACAAGGTTTTATTTGTGAGCAATCACCAAACGTATTTTGCAGATGTAGCCTGCTTTTACCATGTTTTTGGCTGCGTAAAATGGGGCGTTTATAACCGCATAAATTACATTTGGTTTTTACTCAATCCCCCCTTAAACATTTTTTTTATTGCCGCACAGGAAACCATGAAAAGCGGACTACTACCTAAATTGTTTTCTTATGTTGGGAGTGTATCCATCAAACGCAGTTGGCGAGAAGCCGGTAAAGAAATCAATCGGGGTGTAGATCCTAGAGACATTCGAAAAATTGAAAAAGCTTTGGACTCCGGCTGGGTCATTACCTTTCCGCAAGGCACCACACGTCCGTATGCCATGGGCAGAAGAGGTACAGCGCAGCTAATTAGAAACAACAACCCCATCGTTATCCCCGTAGTGGTTGATGGATTCCGCAGGGCCTTCGACCGAAAGGGATTATTGGTCAAAAAACGCGGAGTAAAGCTATCCATGACTTTTAAAGATCCACTGGAGTACAGCAAAGATGATAAGCCGGATGAGATTTTAAGAAAGATCATGGAGGCCATTGAACAAGAGCCCGAGAAAAAAAACCTGATAGACGCGGAAAATACCAAGTCAAACTAAGTGAAATATAGATCGGATAAAGGTAAATAGCCACCGCCGACTATTAAAAATCGCCTTTTACGCATAGTGTGTCACAAATCACATTTCAAACTACATTTACTTTGTATATTTGTAATCTATTTTAAACCATTTAAGCAATTATGAACACAGTATTGCTCCGCAAAATAAGCATGTTGATTTCAGCTGCACTCGTTTTGGGTACTACCGCTTGTATCCAAGACGATATTTCTGATAAGATAAACACCGGTCAGAATCACGACGAACGAAATGTAGTAGTTCGTTATAATTCGTATTTCAACAATCAGGTAATCAGCCCAGATTCTACATATTTCAACATTTACGGTGAGGCACTGACTTTTGAGGAAGTGACCTTTTTGGTGAATAATTTCAGATATATATCTGACGATAAAATGGACACCATCGTCATGAATGATCCTGAAAATCACAACACCTTTAACTTGATTGACAAAGAAACCCGAATCGGAAGATTGCCCAAAGGCACTTATAACGGACGCATATATTTTGATATTGGAGTAAGTGATACCATGCATAAGGTTTACTTGATGGACACATTAAATCCATTTGCCCAAACCAGCATTCCCGAATATTTAGAAAACCCAGTCTGGTTTAAACCCATGATAGGATTTTTAAGTCTGAGGATTCGCGGAACCGTTCGAGACACTTCCCAACATAATATTGACTCCTTCCCCCCACAACCTTTTGAAATTTATTTAGGAGGACCGGAACATAATTTCAAACTATCAGGAGAGGCAAACTACGCTGTAAATCACTCAACTGAAATCATCTACATTTTGGATTGGAACATGGAAGAGATATTCGATATTGTCGAATTTATGGATGAAGAAAATCGTCTAATTCAATCTGATTCACTATTGGTTGATATGTACGAAACAGCGCAGCACATGCGAGATTCATTGAATAAATCCTATTTTATCAGATAAAAAATGAATAAATCAAAATTTGTAATTTTAGCTACTTTTGGGGTTTTAACCCTTTTTATTTCTCAGTGTGTCAAAGATGACAGCATGGATAATTTTCCTGTTGACTTGGGTGCTCGATTGTCCATGGATATGAAAGCTATGGTTAATGGAAATCAGGAGATTACGCGTGGGGAAATGTTTCAGGTTGCCAATGATTATGACTTTCTCGTTTCCGATTTAAAGTTTTACGTCTCCCAGATGCAATTCCAAAACACAGAAGGCGAATGGGTTTCGGCAAGTCCTAACGTTGAGTTATTGGACATTAGGGATCTTGATAGCACGGATTATCACATATTCCTCGCACCCGGAGATTATGTTGCTGTCCGATATCTGTTTGGTTTGGATTCTGTGATGAACCGAACCAATCCGGCTTCTGACACACTGGATATTTCGCACCCATTAAGCGCTTATCGATCCACCCATTGGAATTGGAATCTGTTGTATCGTTTTGCCATTGTGGAAGGCAGGGTTAACACCTACGGGAATTTCATCACCGACCCAAACAGTCCGGTACAGAACACGCTATTTTCCATTCACCCTGGCACGGATGACATGAGGGTCGAAAAGCAACAAACATTTACCAATACCCTATCTATTGACCGAAATGGTTCTAACCCTACCGTGGTATTTATTGTAGATATCAACACATGGTTTGATGGTTCGGGAGGCGTATTAGACGCCATGACTGAAAATCAGGGTCATGCTGAGCCACATGATTATCACATAACCAAAAAGTTTGGAGAGAACTTTGCGGATGCATTATCGATTGAGATTCAATAACCAGTTCCTAGCATTTTAATAAAATCCTCGAATCCGTCGGGGATTTTTTTTTATCCAAGAATGAACAAGTCGGGTAAAACTAAGTAGTCCTCGGATAAATTTAAAAAGGAGGTTTGACGGATAGAGATAACATTTCACCGTTGGCGGGATGCGGAAAAGCAATAGAAGCAGCACATAGTTTAATGGACTTCGCTGTTTTATTTTCATCGTTATATAGCGTATCACCGACAATGGGAAATCCCAAGGTTGAAAGCTGGGCACGAATTTGGTGAAACCTTCCGGTAATCAATTGTATTTTCACATAGGGAGCGACTTCCAAAATTTTGAGTGCAGCGTATTTGGCTCCGGGTTTTGATTGCAATAACATCTTGGCCCTTCTTCCCTCTTCAATTCTAATATGATAATGTTTGACCAGAAGGGGCACATCGAGTATGGGCATGGGATTACATTTGGCCACATATAACTTTTTAAACTGGCCATTTTGCATAGACTTTTGCAAATTGACGAAAATAGATTTTTTTCTAGCAAAAACAACGAGACCACAAACCGCTTTATCAATAAAGTGAATTGGGTGAGGTCCCCATTTGGAGTCATCGGCCTTAATCTCATCCATCAACCATTCTCTAAGATTTTTCCCTTTACCATCCACGACCCAGCCCCAAGGTTTAAAGGCCACGGCTAAATCTTTATCCAGGTGCACCAATTCAGGTGAAGAATTATCGTTCATGTGGCAGAAAATTAAGTTGCTAAAATATGCAATAAAAGCCTATTGGGATAGTTGAGAAAAATGCAAATTTGGGATATGGGTAAAAAAAAAAGCCTTTCCGTATCGGAAAGGCTTTAATTAAAAAGAAGGGCGGCGACATACTCTCCCGGGAGTTACCCCAGTACCATCTGCGCTGATGGGCTTAACTACTCTGTTCGGAAAGGGAAGAGGTGATCCCCATCGCTATAACCACCCTAAGTTGTTGGTCAATCTCGTTTGATTGACAATATCGTTGACATAATGCGCAGGTAAAAATAAGAATTACTTAAATGAGGTACATTGTTTCGAGGAAGTTTACGGATAATTAGTACTACTCGACTATGACATTACTGCCTTTACATCTGTAGCCTATCAACGTGGTCATCTCCCACGATCCTTAAAAGAAATCTCATCTTGAGGTGGGTTTCGCGCTTATATGCTTTCAGCGCTTATCCCTTCCGCACATAGCTACCCTGCGATGCAGCTGGCGCCACAACAGGTACACTAGCGGTGCGTCCGCTACGGTCCTCTCGTACTAATAGCAGATCCTCGCAAATTTCTAACGCCCGCAATAGATAGAGACCGAACTGTCTCGCGACGTTCTGAACCCAGCTCGCGTGCCACTTTAATGGGCGAACAGCCCAACCCTTGGGACCTTCTCCAGCCCCAGGATGTGACGAGCCGACATCGAGGTGCCAAACCTCCCCGTCGATATGAGCTCTTGGG
>JAFIEY010000083.1 GCA_020832345.1 Cryomorphaceae bacterium
GTATATGTGACCTTTTTTTGGCTGTCCTTTTTCTTGATTAACAATTGTCGGTATTATCCAAATTGTTTTTCTTAAAGATAGTTTTTCTCCATATTTTTGATTTCTCCAATGCCCACGTCTCCAATGAGATTGAACACTTGAGTTACTAAATAAATTTTGGTTGTTACGTCTAAAAGACTGTCCTACGTATTTAACTTTTGTAAAACCTAATTTTTCAATTTTCTCATCAAGTTTCTTTTGTTCTTTAATTGTCTTAGCGAATTTTAATTTTTTGTCAAAGTTGTTCGGTAGATTACTTGGGTATTTTTCTTCAATATCAATCTTTTCTTTTGGTTGAGATAAATACAACATACAATTGATTACAAGATTTATCGTGTTTTTAAGTAACTCAACAGTAGAGTTGTAAAAGTCTAAATCAAAGTCCGTTACTTCTGTTTCATTGTCTTTGGGAAAAATTTCTTCTCTAAGCCCTTGTAAAAAATAATCTACGGCTTGTTTAACGTTTTCTCTACCTTCTTCTTTTTCAAACCAAAACCAAACATTCCAATAACTGCCTAAAGGTGATTCGTCAAACTTTTCTACTTTGTCAATGTAATACGGAAGTCTACTTTTAACATTTGGAATAAAGTCTAAGTATATCTGTTTAAATTCACCGACAAAGTGAAATGATAAATCACAAAAACCTTCTGGGTGTTCTCCCATTGGGTTCCAATAATTGTGGTCAACATAAACGCCTTCAATTATAGCGTCACTATGTTTAGATATTTTGAGATTTAGAGGTTTGAGTGAAATATAGAAAATGTCATATGGCAAATGAAAATAGTCAGGTGTAACTTCACTTACATCACTTTTTTCAAGCATTGTCAAAAGGTCTTCAGAAAAGGAAAATATATTTTTTCCGTGCTCAAACCACCAACTCCAATTTCCAAAATTTTCAAGTAGATACAAAAAGTCATATTTTTCTGCTTCGCTCAATGAAGATTTATTTTCTAAAAATTCTTGAACGTTTGTCCCATCATAATTAGGAATAAATTTTCTTATAAACTCGTCCCGTTTATTTATGAAATACCGGAAGTTGTTTTCTTTGTCAACTTTGTAAGGGAAAAAATATGAAAGTTCTTTTTCTGTCATTATGGTTTCTGCTGTGTCGTTTTACAATGCCCGCTAACGTTTTGGCGCTTGGCGAAGAAGCGGATCTCGAAGCACTAAACTGTCAGCCAGCACTGAACTTGATACGAAGCACAAAGCTTCATTTAAGCACTGAACCCGCTTTTTTGCCAAACGCCTGTGTGTGCCTTGCATGAGCAATGCAACACGCTACTGGAAGTTCAGATAAATTTTCAAAAATGCAAATTTATTTTTAAACAACCAAAGCAAGTTGCGAAATTATTTTTTCCAGCAGGTGTAAGTCCTGTCACGGGTGGATTAACGCCGCCAAGTGTAGTAAGTCACAAGCTGGTTTGGGGTGACCCATGCAGTGAAGGAAGTGATACTGCGAAAGTCGGTACTGACGAACAGAAACGGCATAAGAGGCATAGAGAGAGGATAAGTGTCCACAGCAACATGACGTCCGAAATCGAGTTCCGATTTTCCCAGAGGGAATATCTCTTTATGTAGATGTCGCAGGAATTGACTGAAGGAAATTGCTCTTACCGAGGGAGGTCTTGGAATAGATTAGTTTTCTATGAGCCAAGAAGTCAGCAGAAGTCATAGTACTTTATCTTAGGATAAGGGAAGGACTGAACGTATTATGGTTCTAAATTCAAAGCGGAATATCTTACGATATAGCCCTTAGAAAGCAGAACAGGATGATTAACAAACAAGAATGATAGAAAAAGTATTACATCCTACTAACATGCGATATGCTTACAAGCGATTGTTAGCAAACGACGGAAGTGCAGGAATAGACGGTATGAAAGTAACAGAATTAGTAGAACATATACGTTCCACTAAAACAAGACTTTATACCTCTATCCGAGGAATGTATTACTTACCCTCTGCCATTCTAGGTGTGGAAATACCCAAAGGAAAAGGTAAAACTAGACTTTTAGGAGTCCCCACCGTAACCGATAGGTTACTACAACAAGCGGTATCACAAGTTTTGATGCCACACTTTGAACCAAGCTTTAGCAGCACAAGTTATGGATTTAGACCTCGAAAGAATGCTCGCCAAGCAGTTGGCAAAGCATTTGAATACATACACGAGGGGTATAGCCACATAGTGGATATAGATTTAAAGAACTTCTTTGATGAAGTTGACCATTGCTTATTGCTAAATTTGGTATATCAAAAGGTAAAATGCCCAATTACTTTACGCCTTATCCGAAAATGGATAAAATCCCCTATTCAAATCAAAGGACGATTGTACAAACGAAGAAAAGGCATCCCACAAGGGTCGCCACTAAGTCCATTGTTATCAAATATTTTACTCAATGAGTTAGATAAAGAACTAACAAAACGGAAATATCTATTTGTACGCTATGCAGACGATTTTAGCATTTATACAAAGTATAAAAGCTACGCAACTGCATGCTTAAAGTCTATAGAAAAGGTCTTGAAAACAAAGCTAAAACTCAAAATCAATACAGAGAAGAGTGGAGTAAGAAGACCAACAAAATTTGAAATTTTAGGTTTTGGATTTGAATCTACCTACAAGAAAGGCGACAAAGGAAGCTACCAATTGGTATCTACAAAGAAGGCATTGACAAGATTGAAAGAAAAGCTAAAGTTCATCACCCGAAAAACCAGAGCTTTAAGTTTCGATGAGCGAATAGCCAAGATAAAAGAAGTTCAACGAGGATGGTTAAACTATTTTCGAGGAACAAATATAATTGGTAAACTCAGAGATATGGACGGATGGCTCAGAAATCGACTTCGCTACTGTATTTGGCATGATTGGAAAAAGCCCGAACGCAGAAGGAAAAACCTGATACGTTTAGGGGTTGACCAAGACCATGCTTATGCTTTTAGTAGAAGTAGAAAAGGAGGGTGGGCAATAGCACAAAGCCCTATTTTAGGCACAACTATCACTCTTGAAAGGCTGAAAAGAAGAGGATACATATCCTTGTTGGAATTACACCTATCACTCAACCAATCATAA
>JAFIEY010000095.1 GCA_020832345.1 Cryomorphaceae bacterium
GCATGGCACTCAAGGCTTTGGCTTCCTTTACACCTGGCACCATCCAAAGTGAATGCCTGAAATTATCGCGATATTCTTCCGTGGAATAGGGGTAATTACTTTCAGAATCAGATTTACAAATGAGGTTTAAAAATGAAAACACGTCTTTCTCATGTAGAAAACTTCCTGTTTCATTCACTCTAAAAAACTCACGGAAATTAAACGCTACTTCTTCGTCAATATAGCCGTGTAGCAATTTCCCAAGGTAGTATGTGAAAATGTTGAGCTTTGGTAACGAAGCATAAGGGTTAGGGTCGCCAAAGTGAATTTTATCCCAATCTGCTTTGGCTTTTTGCTCCATCACATAATCCCAAGTATAGATTTCTTCTTCTTGGTAATTGTCGAGCAGGTTGAAAGGTGTTCCTGAAAGGTGCAGCACCTTTGTATGCTCTTTTTTGAGCTCTCTAAGCACGTTTGTCCCAAGTTCAGTTTGTGTTCCTTCATGTGCTTCATCTACAATGACGAAATCCCAAGTTGTTCCAAAGATTTCATCATTTTTATTAAAGTTACCACCTACCAATTCTGAACCTCTAAGGTCTTGCATGGAAGCAAAGTAGATGTACTTGGAATTGCCTTTTTTACATTCTCTTTCTAATGTGGTAAACTGATTTCCTTGATTTTTTGAACCATATGAATACTGTGGAGCATCATAGAATATTTTCCCAAAGTCTTCAAACCAACCCTTATCCACCACAGGGCGGTGCGTTAGAATAAGTGTTCTGGTGAATTCGTGTTCTTTTACTACCTGAAGTGCAGAGAGGGTTTTACCAAAACGCATTTTTGCGAACCAGAGCATTTCGTTGCTTTTTTTGAATTGCTTGGTGGTTTTTTCAATGGCTTCTTTTTGTTCGGGTCTGAATACAATGGGATTTTGGGTTTTTGAAACTTCACTAGCATGTAGAGAATCTTTGCCTTCTTTTACAGCTGCTATAGCTTTTTTTACCGTTTCAAGGTCTGTGATAAACCACTCATTGGCCTTCTTTTCTAAGTCAAATATTTTCTTTTTAAGTCCTGACCTAGACAGTACATTTCTAACTTCATGATCTGAAAAAGAATGAAGAACTCCGTTTTTTGGATAGACGGTAACTTCCGTGTAGAGCAAATCATAAGCTATTCCAGCAGTTTGCGTATAGCTATTAATCCTTTTTTTGGCAGCCTGATTAAGCTTAGAGCTGTTTGGCTCTAATCCAATTATGTTATCGCTATCAGCCGTTGCCTCGCCAATTTTCAAACAACCTCTATGGGCATCATCATTGATGCGAAAGACATAGATTAACTTTAGTTTTAAGGATGAGGTAAATTTCATAGTCAGCTGATATTGCTTTTGTTGAGCTCATTTTCAAACTCTTGTACTGTAGGCACATTGTTTTTAATATTTTGCGGCAATTCATTAAATGTAAATTCACTGATACCCATGGGTTTATTCAAATCTCGAAGTGCATATTCAACCTCTAATCCATCTTTAGATTTGCATAAAATAATTCCTATGGATGGATTGTCTTGTTCTGTTTTAAGCAATTGGTCAACAGCAGAAAGATAATAATTCATTTTCCCGGCAAATTCCGGTTCAAATTCTCCCATTTTAATATCGATGACCATATAACAATGCATTTTGGTATGGTAAAAAAGCAGGTCGAGTTTTCGCTCTTTTTTACCAACCTGAATGGCGTATTGTCGTCCAATAAATGCAAAGCCTTTTCCTAGTTCTAATAGGAATTGGGTAATATTTTCTGTCAGCGATTTTTCTAACTGTAATTCTTGCACTTCTGCTTCCAGGTTGAGAAAGTCAAATTTATAGGGGTCTTTCAGGGTTTCTTTGGCTAAATCGCTTTGTGGTTTTGGTAATGTCAGTTCAAAGTTGTTTTGGGCATTTCCCAATCTGTTAATGAGTTTGTTTTCAATCTGAATTTCCAATACATTCCTACTCCAGTTGTTCTGAATGGTTTGTTCTATGTAAAACTGAGATTCTTTTACAGTTTTACATTTTCCTAAAATTACGACATGATGTCTCCAAGGAATTTTACATAAAATACAAGTAGGGGGTAATTGTCCACCAACTTGGTGGACTAATTCTAAGTTTTCCTTAGACTTCGCAAGCTCTTCAAATTGTCCACCAAGTTGCTGGACTAATTCGGAATCTTTATAAAACAAATAAAACTTACGCATAGCAAATAGATTAGTGCGAGAAAACCCGTTCGTATCCGGCAGCTCCCGTTTTAAATCTTTTGCCATTTGTTCTATAATTTTACTGCCCCAACCAAATTGATTTTGTTTCTCGACAATGCTTTTGCCAATATCCCAATAGAGCATCAACATTTCCTCATTAACGGCAATGCTCGCTTTAATTTGAGCTGACCGAATTTTTGCCTTGAGGTCTTGTATCCAATCTAAATAAGCTTTATCCATATTCACCTCTTTATTAAGTCAATGAACCTAATTTTTCCGCCTGTCTTTCCCGTTTTCAAATCCTTATTAGACCAATCTTTGATTAAAGCATATGTGCCGTTATGTTTACGGATATTTCCTTTTTCGCAACCCTCGCAAAAAGTGTGTTTGGTCTCAGTTTCTCCAAAAAGATTTACGCTTGTCTCAGTTTTATGACCACAGCTATTTGGAATTACGCCTTTCAGTCCGTCCATTTGCCATACATTCCAAGAAATAATGTAGGCTATATATTGAATAGATTTTAGTAATGGCTCTTTGTCAAATTTTACTGTGTAGTTTTCAATGAATGTGGCAAGCATGGACTCTCTTGCGAGTAACAAGCTATCGCCTTGCCATTCAAAAGCATAGGTGTTTTTGTAAGCTATTTGTGCTGCTTTTAACCATTCACCTGAAGAATCAACATTTTCATTTATGACTCTTAGTTTGCGGTCTAAAATTCCTATTCTGTTTTGAATAGGAATGAATTCTCCTGTTGTACTATCATATCGACTTGTGATGTAAGGAGCTTCTCCGCAAGCAATTTCGAGTCGAGTATCTCTCACATAGCCATTCCAAGTTTTGCCTTTCGGGAAAGTAATTTTATCCGTGTTTACTTCCCAACCTTTTGTTCCGTCAGACATGGTTTTTTCTTGGTTAAAAACGCCTTCTTTTCCAAACCAAGCATTATCGATTAGGTTGTTTTGAGCATTGCAAATCCATGAAGGCGTAAACACCTCAGCCATTTCCTTGGATCTCGACTGTTGGAGAACCTTGTCCTTGTGGACTCTTGGCATTATGATATTGCCGTTTTCTCCCGTGATTAGCTCTGGCAGGATGTAGGATTTAGAATCGTAAGGCTTCCCTAGATGTTCGTAGTTGTTAGTAGCCCAAAATATATTTTTTTGAGTGGTGTGGTCACGCAGCAATATTTCGAGTACATCAGGGTACTGTGCAACTAATTCATTTTCTAATATGTCGATTCCTGTTCGCACTCGCTTAATTTTCTTTATTGGACTTCAAAAGTTCCTTTACATCAATTTCAAGAATATTCGCTATTTTAAAAAGGATTTCCAATCTTGGTTGTTGTCTATTTTGGACATAGCCTTTAACCATGTTGTAACTCTTTCCAAGCTTATCAGCTAACCAAGTTTGTTTAATTCCTTTCTCTTCAAGCACTTCCTTTATTCGGTTCATGTCCGTATAAATTTAAGTCGCTAAAATAGCCCAAATTTTCCATTTATCTCATTTTTCAATATACTTTTCGTTCGTTTACTTGTTAGCCTGTCCGAGCGTGGGTAAAAAAATTACTCACAATACTTTATTTTTCTTTTGTGTTCGTGAATCGCTACGCTTATTTGGCTCTTTTGGTTTTTTGCGTTTGGCTTGTGGGTCGGCAAAAACCAAATGTGCCTATTTGCGCGTTGGCTTTTTCAGCATGTTGCACAACGTTTTGCAGCTACCCGAAGGTGGCGATTTAGAAGCACTTCACTGTCAACCAAGCACACCGCGAAGCAGCACCGGAGGTAAACTTTGATAGAAGCACAACCCCGAAGGGCTCACGAATTCCTTTTAAAAATTTAGAACTCATGAGTAAAGCTTGATTTAACCACTGAACCGCCACTCCGATGGTTATCGGAGGGTAGGTGCTGTTCAAGCGAATTGAAAATCAGCGTAGCTAAACCCGCCTCGCGGCGGTCAGCTTTTGACACCGCAAAATACAACAAAATTCGTATTTTTAGCATCTAATTT
>JAFIEY010000097.1 GCA_020832345.1 Cryomorphaceae bacterium
TAATTACTTGATTAAGAATTACTTCTTTTTCAGGGTTATAAGTTACTTGTATGCAAAATATAATTTACGATTTATAATTAAGTTGTTCTCTTTAAAATTAAAAGGTGAATACGATATAGCAATTAGTTTTTTAGATGGAATTAATACTGATTTTATTATTTTGTCAAAAGCAAAGTACAAAAAATTGTTTTCAATTGTTCAAAGTAACTACTGGCATTATGGACAAAAAACTAAGTATCTTAAGTCCTATGCTGGAAAATTACGTGCTCAGTTTAGATATAAAAAAGTTGATACTGTGATATGTGTTTCCGAATCTGTAAAAGAAGGCTTTATTAAGTTTTTTGGGGATAGTTATAATACAAAAGTTATATATAGTCCGATAATGATTTCAAAGTTAATGCAAGAGTCTCAACATCCTTTTAAAGTGGATTTAGAACGATTTAACATAGTTGCTTTAGGACGCTTAGTTCCGGTAAAAGGATATGAGAATCTAATCAAAGCAGTTGCTGTTTTACAGAAGCAAAAACAATATAAACACCCATATTTGCGAATTGTCGGTACGGGGGAGTTGTTTGAACCATTATCTAAACTAATTAAAGAATTAGGTTTGCAAAACAATGTTGAACTTTGTGGTTTTGTAGAAAATCCCTATCCCATAATTTTAAATTCCGATCTATTTGTGATGACATCTTATTCAGAAGGTCTGCCCACAGCATTGTGCGAAGCCATGATTTTGGGTAAGCCAGTAATGGTGACCAATGTTTCCGGTTGTTCAGAAGTTGTTGATAATGGCAAATACGGCGCTATATGTGAGCCAAATGTTGAATCTATTGCGTCAAAGTTAGAACAAATTTTACAAGATGAAGACTATCGCACTGAATTAACTGAAAAGTCGGTAGAAAGATCACAAATTTTTAGTGATGAACATGCGATGCAACAGTATTATGATTTATTTGAATCTTAATTTATTTATGCTATTTGTATGATACAAAAGAAAACTCTTCTCATAACAGGAGGAACAGGTTCATTTGGAAATGCTGTATTACAGCGCTTTTTAAATACCGAACACTTTAATGAAATCCGTATATTTTCTAGGGACGAGAAAAAGCAGGACGATATGCGCAACCAGCTGAAAAGTCCTAAATTGAAATTCTACATTGGGGACGTTAGGGATTTTACATCAGTTGAGCCCGCAACTCGTGGCGTTGATTATATTTTTCACGCAGCAGCTCTAAAGCAAGTTCCTTCCTGTGAATTTTTTCCCATGCAGGCTGTAAAAACCAATGTAGAGGGAACGCAAAATGTGATTCGTGCGGCTGCTTCTAATGGAGTGAAGAAGGTTATTTGTTTAAGTACAGATAAAGCAGCTTATCCGATCAATGCCATGGGAATTTCTAAGGCGATGATGGAAAAAGTGGCGATTGCTGAGGCTAGAAATTTAACGGATACTGTTGTGTGCTTGACGCGTTATGGGAATGTCATGGCTTCGCGGGGCTCGGTGATTCCTCTTTTTATCAATCAAATTAAAAGTGGTTTGCCGCTCACCATTACCGATCCTAATATGACTCGTTTTTTGATGAGTTTGAACGATGCGGTGGATTTGGTGCTTTTTGCTTTTGAAAATGGAAATCCAGGTGATTTGTTTGTCAATAAGGCGCCTGCTGCTACCATTGGTGATTTGGCACAAGCAGTAAAAGAACTTGCTAAAGCAGATAATGAAATCAAAATCATCGGCACGCGTCACGGTGAAAAACTCTACGAAACCCTTTGCACCCGTGAGGAAATGGTGAAAGCAGAGGATATGGGTGATTTTTATCGCGTACCTGCGGATAACCGCGACTTAAACTATGCTATGTATTTTTCGGAAGGCGAACAAGATGTTGCTAAGATTGAGGATTATCATTCACACAATACCGAGAGATTGGATGTAGAAGGGGTGAAGAAGTTGATTAGTGGATTGGGATTGGTGAGGAAGGAGATTTTTGGGGAGGATGTGGAGGAATTTTTAGTATAAAAGGATTGAACGCGGATAACACGGATTGAGCGGATGTTCGCAGATTGTTTTATCCGTCTAAATCTATTAGATCCGCGTCATCAGCGTTCCAACAATATGAAAGTTATAAAAGGAAATTTACATAGCGATGAGAGAGGAGTGGTGAGGTTTGTGAATGAATTTGATATTTCGAGGTTGGTAAGTAGAAAAATAGAACGCGGATAACACGGATTGAGCAGATGTTCGCTGATTTCTTTTGTCCGTGTAAATCTGTTTAATCCGCGTCATCAGCGTTCCAATAATATGAAAGTTATAGAGGGGAATTTACATAGCGATGAGAGAGGAGTGGTGAGGTTTGTGAATGACTTTGACATGACTCAAGTGAAACGAATGTACTGCATTGAGCCTAAAATGGGTGTCATTAGAGCTTGGCAGGGGCATAAAAAAGAAACCAAATGGTTTTATGCAGCAAAAGGTAGTTTTTTGGTAAAGACAATCGAAATGAGCAGTTTAGTAAAAAATGACTATCTTTTAAATGACACTGAAAGTAACGTAATTGAAATTCCTGGTGGCCACTACAACGGCTTTGAGGCTTTGGAAGAGGGTAGTGTGTTGATGGTTTTTTCTGATTTTGGATTGGAGGAGTCGAAGGAGGATGATTTTAGGGAGAGTTTGGAGAATATTCAATGGTGAATAGAACGCGGATGACACGGATTGAACTGATACTCGCGGATTTTTCTTATCTGTGTAAATCCGAAAGATCCGCGTTATCTGTGTTCCAATATATAGAAGACACTACAATGGTTTTTTTAGATTTTGGATTAGAGGAGTCGAAGGAGGATGATTTTAGGGAGAGTTTGGAGAATATTCAATGGTGAATAGAACGCGGATGACACGGATTAAGCAGATGTTCGCTAATTTTTATCCGTGCAAATCCGCTAAATCCGCGTCATCTGTGTTCCATAATAACATACAATGAAAAAAATAGGCATAACAGGTCAAAATGGTTTTGTAGGGTATCACCTTTATCACACCCTCAACTTATTTAAAGAGGAATTTACGCTTATTGATTTTGATCGTTCTTTTTTTGAGGAAGAAACAAAGTTAGATGCATTTGTTGCGCAGTGCGATGTGATTGTGCATTTGGCTGCATTAAATCGCCACAATGATCCGGAGGTGATTTATGACATGAATACGGGGTTGGTTAAAAAGCTAGTCGCTTCTTTGGAACGAACAAAAAGCCAAGCTCATCTTATTATTTCCTCTTCTACTCAGGAAGAGCGTGACAATCTTTATGGAAAATCCAAAAAAGAAGGTCGTTTGATGCTATCGGATTGGGCGAATAGAGCAGGGGGTAGGATTACCGGCATGGTGATTCCTAATGTGTATGGGCCTTTTGGACATCCTTATTATAATTCTGTGGTAGCTACTTTTTGTCACCAAGTTTCTCATAATGAAACACCCAAGATTGAGGTGGATGGACAATTGAAATTGATTTATGTGGGTGAGTTAGTGGAGGCGATTATCAAGGCAATTAGAGCAGAAGACAACACCCACGAACTCATTTTACCACACACCGCTGAGGCTAAGGTTTCTGAAATATTAGCTTTATTGCAGCACTACAAAGAAGTTTATCAAGAAAAAGGAGAGTTTCCCAAAATCAACAACGATTTTGAACACAAACTCTTCAATACCTATCGCTGCTACATGGACATTGCCAATTATTTTCCTAGAAAGTTTGTGCAGCACACCGATAACCGCGGAGCTTTCGTTGAAATCGCCCGTCACGGCATTGCAGGACAAACCTCTTTTTCCACTACAGTTCCTGGTATTACACGAGGTAATCATTTCCATACTAGAAAAATCGAGCGTTTTGCGGTTATCAAAGGGAAAGCCTTGATTCAGCTAAGAAGAATTGGTTCTAATGAAGTACACGATTTCTACCTAGATGGCGAGGAGCCGGCTTACGTGGATATGCCTATTTGGTACACCCACAACATCAAAAACATAGGAGAAGATACCTTGTATACCATTTTCTGGATCAATGAGCCTTATGATGCGGGGGATCCGGATACTTGGTTTGAGGTTGTATAGAACGCGGATGACGCGGATTGGGCGGATATTCACAGATTTATGCTTCATAAAGAAACTACTGATAAGATAATTAAAGCCTTTTATAATGTGTATAATACATTAGGGTATGGTTTTTTAGAGAAGGTTTATGAAAATTCGATGTTGTTAGAATTGCGGAGTATAGGTTTATCTGTAGAAAAGCAAGTTCCAATCAA
>JAFIEY010000099.1 GCA_020832345.1 Cryomorphaceae bacterium
AAGTTCACCATATAATGATTGTAAACGGTGTCCAATTCCGTAAATGGAGCAAAGCATGTACGGTGATAATATTCTTCGGGCCCAACTATGGGGTGGCTAATGAAATGCGGATGATGCTGGCTATTTAATGTATCACAATTAGTATATCCTGTACCCGTAACAGCCCCAAAAGGTTGATTTGCTTTGATTACCATGTCTTGCGCATAGAATGCGGTATCGATGTTTGCGCCCCGCTCGGGGTTGCCGTTTATTAAATATTCTAATGTGTCAAGTGAAAAACAGGTGAGCAAAAAAGCAACATGCTCCGGGCGCGGAGGGAGGTAATAGGTGTTGCTCCAATGATTTTCGGGCATAACTTGGTGGGTGTTAAATGCTGTTGGTGCTGATTGCGTCACACAACCTTCTAAATTTAATAAGCCTGCGTTGTTTCTGGTGTATAACGAAAAACCTTTTTGATTTAATGACTGCGTAGTGGAGTATCTCAGTTCTCGAAAGTTTCTGTCCTCAATTTTCTCCCCCATCATAAAGCCAATGCGTTGGTTTTTATTCATATTAATCACGGTGCAGGTTCCCGCTAAATGAGTGGGGCCACATCCCGGCCATGAGGACATAATTGTATTAAAGCAATCAAGACGATGTTCGACGTTTCCTTTAAAACAAACTTCAATCTCATTTTCATTTTCATGAGAAATGATTTCTTGAGCAATAATGAAAACATCGGATAGCGTACTATGCGGTAGGGTTGTAGTTCTGCCAATGTTTATAGGGTTAAAAGATAAGTTTTTCTGCGTATTTAATACGTGTTGATTTATCGCTGAAAATGATAGTCTGTTATTATAGCCCAAAGGAGAATTTTTGTTTATATATGCTACATATACATTAACAGGAACATCTGACTCTATATATGTGCCGCTTTGATAGAGTGAATCAAAAAAGAGGTAGTTTGAAGGAATAAATGCTTCGGCGCAAGAAAACGAATCTATTTCTAAAAAAGCAATTGTGTCTCTGCCGTATATTTTAACACATGCTTTTTCTTCCGTTGTAATACTTATACTTAAATCTGGTTCAAAGGGACCGGTTCCTCGAAAAAGTGTAGCCGAAATAGAAGGCAGGAAAAAAGTAGTCCCCGGTTCGAGGACTCTTTTTTCTTGTGCCAAACAAACTCCACTGCACAATACGCAAAAAGCGAGCATGAGATTGCGCATGGGAATTTTTATTTAGAGATGGTGATTTTTTTTATTGGGATTTTATTTTCTTCATCACGAAGTAAATATAGGCCTGATGAAAGAAAACTCAAATCTAAGGTATTTTCACCTATTATCATGTTTTGCTTTAAAACGGTTTTACCCTCTAAAGTTGAAATGATTATTTGGGTTTCAATAGATGAACTTAACTGAAGTATTCCGGAAGTTGGATTTGGAAAAACATTTAGATCTATTTCATTAAATGTTTCATTTTGCAATCTCCAGTGGCCATTAGAAAATTGATCTTCTATGGCTACTATATAGGTGTTGTTGTTGTTAACGCCGGAAATTGGCGAAAATGTTGTTGAACCAAAAACCATATCCTCATTCGAATTATTGTTTCCAATAAAAATGAACCTTTCTAAGGTTGGTTGGTAAGCAATATCAGCCGATCTTTGACTTCCAATCTCATTGCCGTAAGAAATTCCGGTTGCAAAATCGAAATAATTACTTGAATTGTCTAAAGCCATTTCATCCCAACTTAAATATATTGAATCTGCCAACGCATACGCATTGATAAATTGTGAAGACCCTACAGAGCTTACCAATAAATGCCTTTCATTGTAATCCATAGAAAATGGAATAATGCCCGTAGTGTAATACGTATTGGGGTCATCATTTAAGGCTTTTGCAGGTATGGGATTGCTTAAATCATGTGACGTAACTTCCCAAGCTGCAAGAAATCCGTGCTGATATGTTCCGGAGATTGCATGAGATGCTATTGTAGCATTATCTTCAAAAATTCCACAAACGGCCAAAACCAAATCATCCATTCTGGGCCAAATCTTTATATTGAAAGCATTTGCGTCAAAATCTTCAAAATCATGTATTGATAGGTTTTCATCGAAAATAAACACTTCGGATGTTCCGGCCCCATTCATTCTTGGGCCAACTCCAGGGCTGTTCGGACCCCAGCCTGTGCCGTAAACAAAACCATCGTGATATTCGATTTGCGCTATTCCACCTCCGGGAAATCCTATTATTGAAGGGCTACTATCTATAGGATGTACAACAGTACTCATATCCTTATCCATGGTTTGAACAAAAGGAAAGTTGTTAACATCATCTATTCTAAAAATGGTGGTTTCATTTATAGTTGTTCCAAATACTGTACTTCCTGATGATAAGTATGGCTGAATAGCAACATATAAAATATCATTATCTTTATCTATAGTTAGTGCATTCCCTGTTAAATGACCACTTCCTACTCCTTCCCAAAATTCAAAGAAATCACAAACACCATCAGCTCCATTAACTTTTGCAAATACAAATCCTTGGTTACCAGTTGCGCCGACATTATTTGTGTTTGATAGGTTCAAAAAAGGATTGACCATATGATCACACCCAAAATGTTTTTCTCCGGTGAAATATATGTCTCCTTTACTGTCCATATCGATATCAATAATTTGAACACATTCGTAGAGGCTTTGCCATACAAGGGTTCCTGATTCATCGTACTTAGCAAGATATGATCCTCTATCGGTAATCATGGTCTCAGTAATCCCCTCATTGGGATATTCAATATCTCCCTGATTACAGATATCACCACTTACAGCGAAGCTTCCGTTATTCGGATCAACCGTAATTCTTCTGTTAAAGCAATCGTTGAAATCTGTTGCGATGTAAGCAGGTAGATTGGCTTGTTGCGCTTGTAACTCATTGGTTGTTACCCCCCCCCCCTAGGAGAAGTGTACAAGTTAGAAATACATTGTAATGTTTTTTCATGACAAATAGATTTTTTGGTTAATGAAAAAATTGAAGCCC
>JAFIEY010000108.1 GCA_020832345.1 Cryomorphaceae bacterium
AATAAAAAAAATCACCATATCTAAATAAAAATTCCCATGCGCAATCTCATGCTCGCTATTTGCGTATTGTGCAGTGGAGTTTGTTTGGCACAAGAAAAAAGAGTCCTCGAACCGGGGACTACTTTTTTCCTGCCTTCTATTGCTGCTACGATTTATGTAGGAACTAGACCCTATGATTATGATTTAAGTATAAGTATTGTAACGGAAGAAAAAGCATGTGTAAAAATATACGGCAAAGACACAATTGCTATTTTAGGAATAGATTCGTTTTCCAACCTCGAAGTATCTATTCCTACAAATTTTCTTTTTTTCGATTCATTGTACCAAACCGGTTTATATATAGAATCCGATGTGCCTGTTAACGTTTACGCAGCATATATCGACAAAAAATCTGCATTAGGTATTATTAACAGGTTGTCTTTATATGTACTAAATCAAAATGCCTTTAGCCATCAAAAAAACGCTCCTTTTCATCCTGTAAATATTGGCAGGGCTACTTCTTTACCTAATATTAGTAATAATGCTTCAGATAGGTTCATCATCGCTCAAGAAATCATTTCTCATGAAGATGACAATGAGATTGAAGTTTGTTTTAAAGGAAATGTAAAAGATCGTCTTGGTTGTTTTTCAAATGGTTTTTCCTTACCAGAATGTGAACCCACTCATTTAGCGGGAACCTGTACTCTGATTAACCTGAATAAAAACCAACGCATTGGTTTTATGATGGGGGAAAAAATTGAAGACAGAAATTTTCGTGAGTTGCGGTATTCCACCGCCCATTCATTAAACAAAAAGGGCTTTTCATTATATACTAGAGCCAACGCTGGCTTATTAAATTTAGAAGGATGCGTTACACAATCTACTGTTGGAGTACACAATACCCACCAGGTTATGCCTGAAAATCACTGGAGCAACACCTATTACCTCCCTCCACGTCCGGAGCATGTTGCTTTTTTGCTCACCTGTTTTTCACTTGATACCTTAGATTATTTAATAAACGGCAACCCCGAGCGGGGCGCAAACATCGATACTGCATTCTATGCGCAAGACATGGTAATCAAAGCAAATCAACCCTTTGGAGCTGTTACAGGTACCGGGGCAACCCGCTGTGATTCCTTATACAACCAGAATAATAGGAATTTCATTAGCCACCCCATAGTTGGGCCCGAGGAATATTATCACCGCACATGCTTTGCTCCATTTACGGAATTAGATACCGTTTACAATCATTATATGGTGAACTTGGTGGTGCCTACCGCCGGAATTGCAGGCGTTCGGCATAAGGGCGTAAATATTGATCCGGCTTTGTTTACGCCCTTTCGCGCAGATTCTACTTACAGCTGGGCAACCATTGAAATAGATACGGGTTATCAATGTATAGAAAGCGATAGTGCTTTTTTGGGTATTCTATACACATATTACCGTGACAGCACCTTTAACAACCCCAATCGGCGAGTTTACGCTGCCATTACCCACTTGTTAGGCGCTACACCACATTTTAAGAGAGACACCACAGACCGCTCTTTCCACATTTCTTACCGCAACCAAAAAACGCCATTTCAGCAATATGATGCAAACAATGAACTCTGTATGGGAGATACGGTGTGGTTTATTCCTCCGGCAGCCGCCAACACACTTTGGGTTTTTGATTTTGGAGGTGGAAACAAGCGGGTATTGCAAACCCATGATAATATGAAAGACTCCATCGCCCACGTATTTCATTCCTCGGGTTACCATACGGTTATTGCTTATGATTCCTCAGGTTGCAAAGCGGGAGATTCGGTAATGGTGTTTGTTCAGGAAGAGGCAGACTTGGACGTAGAAGTAAATTTAGGCGCAGAGTGTGAAGCCCTTTTTATTGAACTTGCCGTGCATAATTACGATGTTGATTCCGCGCAATGGATACTTCCGGAAAACATCATTTTGAATGAAAAAGTTACCCAAACATCCATGGCGTTGCGAGAACTTCCTTTTAAAATAACACTCAAAGCATGGGTTGGATATTGCATGCAGGAAGAAGAAATACTCGTGTCGGAGGCCAATTACATCGAAGGTTTGGAGTACATCCCAAATGTATTTACACCCAATGGCGATGGAAAAAACGACTGTTGGCAAATTGGCTACAAAGACATCATCCGCGAATGCTACGAAGTACACATTTTAAACAGATGGGGGCAATTGATGTTTCACTCCACTACCCCGGAAGAATGCTGGGACGGTAATACCCAAAACAAACAACCCGCCGCGGAGGGTGTGTATTTTTATCATCTTAAAATAGGGAAGCAATTGCACCAAGGCACGTTGCAGTTGTTTAGGTAGTGGCTGTATATAAAGTCCGATAGCTGCTTTGACAGAAGCGAAATGTTGATGACTTGATGGAAAAGTCAGCGGGCAAAAAGTGGTTGATGAAAAACAGCGTGCTTTTTTTACAAAAAAATAACAGAACGTTCACCATTAAAAGAAATTTTTCCTTATATTTGGGCTTCAATTTTTTCATTAACCAAAAAATCTATTTGTCATGAAAAAACATTACAATGTATTTCTAACTTGTACACTTCTCCTAGGGGGGGGTAACAACCAATGAGTTACAAGCACAACAAGCCAATCTACCTGCTTACATCGCAACAGATTTCAACGATTGCTTTAACAGAAGAATTACGGTTGATCCGAATAACGGAAGCTTCGCTGTAAGTGGTGATATCTGTGACCAAATCCCAATAAAAAAAATCACCATATCTAAATAAAAATTCCCATGCGCAATCTCATGCTCGCTATTTGCGTATTGTGCAGTGGAGTTTGTTTGGCACAAGAAAAAAGAGTCCTCGAACCGGGGACTACTTTTTTCCTGCCTTCTATT
>JAFIEY010000113.1 GCA_020832345.1 Cryomorphaceae bacterium
TGATCACGACCATGATCACGCTGATGGCCATCACCACGATCACGACTACGATGACCACGACCATGATCACGCTGATGGACATCACCATGATCACGATCACGATGGCCACGACCATGATCACGCAGATGGACATCACCACGACCACGATGGCCACGACCATGACCACGCCGACGGACACCATCATCACCACGATGAGGATAGGGAAATAACCCTGGGTTTGGTTAAGTTTACCGGCCCAATGGCGCGAATGCAATTACCCAGACACATCAATCAAAACACCAATATGCAAGCGGCCTTACCGGCCATTGAAGTCAACCGACTTTTGGGGCTTTTGGGTATTGGGATTTCAACCCTTCAATGGTTGGCCATCATTATTATGTTGCTCTCGGCAATTAGTGTTTTTGTCGCTTTATACAATTCACTTCGCGAGCGCAAATACGAAATGGCTTTATTGAGAAGTTTGGGTGCATCGAGAGCGCGATTATTTACTTTGGTGGTAAGTGAGGGTGTAATTCTTTCATTTTTAGGTTTTGTTGCCGGATGGTTGCTGAGTCGGTTCGCCATGGTTGCCGTCGCCAATCTCGCCCGTGACAGTTATAAATACAGTTTGCAGGTTTGGGAATGGCATTTGCAAGACGGAATATTGTTGGTCGTTAGTTTACTTATCGGATTTGTTGCTGCCTTTATTCCTGCAATGCGGGCGTATGCTACCAAAATCCACACCGTACTCGGTGGAAAAAGTGAATGATTTTATGACCAAAGGTGATTTACATATTTGACTAAAACGAAATCATTTGAAAAAGCAATTTTTAATATTTTTTGTCGCTTGCTTTTGGTGTGTCCCCGGAAGCATTCAGGCACAAAACATCCTCAGTTGGATGGAGCTGTCTGCAACGAAGGTCACTACGGATTTTGAAACCATGCAGGCCTATGATCCGGAATTTTTTCAAGGACTATACGAGCGAAACAACACCGAGGTAATGTTGTCCGGTTATATCATTCCAATGGATGTTGAACAAAACACTTATGTGCTTTCTATGACACCTTTTTCTAACTGTTTTTTTTGTGGCCAGGCCGGTATTGAAACGGTTGTAGAATTACATTTTTCTGAAAAAAACATCAAGTTTTCTGTAGATGATTATGTGGTGTTGACGGGTGTATTTCGATTACACAAAAATCCCGGAACCGGATTTATTTATTCATTGAGAAATGCCAAAGTAAAAAAATAATGATGAAGTTTGTAATGACATTGACTTTGACCGGATTTTTCCTTTTGTCAGGTCAGGCACAAAAAGAAGGCGGTACGGTAATTACCTGGAAAATGCTTGCCGACGTGAAGTTTACGGAAAAGTATGTTGAAAAATACCAGGACTGGTTTTTATTCCCCAATTTTGGTGCCTCGGTAAAATCCCTTGAAGGACAAAAAGTGGCCATTAAAGGCTATGTTATTCCTATAGATCTCGATGAAGGTATTTACGCTTTATCGGCATACCCATGGGCGGCGTGCTTTTTTTGCGGTGGTGCCGGTCCCGAATCGGTTATGATGTTAGATATGATAAAACTCAAACGGAAATATAATACGGACGACGTGGTAACATTTAAAGGGGTTTTGCGTTTGAATAGCACCGACATCGAACAATTTAATTACATTTTGGAAGAAGCTGAGGAGGTACAATTTCACTTTTAGTCTATGCATTTTTTAATACCCGCTTTTCTTTGGGCACTTTTCGCGCTCAGCATCCCAATTATTATTCACCTATTTAGGTTTAAGCGGTTTAAGACCTTTCATTTTAGCCAAATTCGTTGGTTAAAAAAATTAAGTGAACAACAAAAATCCTCCAGACGGTTAAAGCATTTTCTCATACTTACTTCTCGACTTTTGGCCTTGGTTCTTATGATTTTAGCATTTGCTCAACCGTTTTTTGCGAATGATGAAGATGAGGGTCGAACTAATCTCAAACAAGTTTTAATTTTTATCGATAACACCCAAAGCATGATGGGCGCTAATGGGGGCGAAACCGCTTGGAATGCAGCCATCCAAACCGCGGGCAGACTGGTGCGAAGCTATCCTGCAGATCATAGTTTTGTCGTTTTGTCCGCCGATAAAGATCCCGCAGCCTTCGGTTTACTCAGCCAGGTTGAAGCTTTACAGAAAATTCAATCTCTGGGTTTGACATACAATAATTTGTCATGGGATGAAATTGGCAATAAATTGCAAATGGCCGGACAACAAGTTGATTTTAAGGATGTTTTTGTGCTTTCAGATTTTCAGAGTGATGGGGGAGGTGCATTGGAAAATTGGCCGTCTAACGTCAATTTGGTGCAAATGACTTCAGGTGAAATGCCGGATAATATTTCCATTGATACTCTTTTGTTTACATCCCCGCCCGTTCGGATTGGCCAAATATTGGAAGTAGAAGTAGTGGTGACGAATCGCGGGAAAGGTGATGCCAGTGATATTTTGGTGGAGTTTGAATTGGAAGATGAAATTCGGGATGGTTTGCGGATCGATTTATCCGCGGGTGAATCAAAGCAAATTACCCTATCATCCTCGTTACGACGCTCCGGTTTGCACCAGGGAAAGATCGTTATTGATGATTTCCCCATTACCTTTGATGATCAATTGTATTTTTCGTTTAATGTACCAGAGGAGATTCCTGTCGTACTGATTTCTGAAAAATCAACGTCCGGTGCACTTTCACGGGTTTTCTCCGACTCTATTTTCAACTTGTCGGTTTTTTCACCCGGAAACATTCAATTGAGTGGACTTCGCTCAGCTTCGGCCATTGTTTTAAACGGTATTAGTGATTTGCCCGGTGGCGTCACTGATGCGCTACTCAGTTCAAACGCTCGTGTTTTTGTCATCATGCCCGAAACGCCCTCGGAATCATTTTTCCAGATGTTGGGAAAGTTGGGGGTTTCGTCACCTGCGAGGTATCGGGAATTTTCAGAACCTTCTATTCTGGCCGATATTGCTTGGGATGATCCGCTTTTTTACGGAGTTTTTGAACGCCGTGAATCCCAACCCGATTTGCCAAAGGTGAAAGGCGGATGGGTTTTTTCTGCGGGTAGCGGAAATGCGATTTTATCGTTTGCAGATGGAAAACCATTTTTATTTAAACAATATGCACCCAACGGAGCTGAAGTTTTTGTGATGGCTACGCCCATGGAAACCAAAATCAATACCTTTGGACAACACGCATTACTCGTTCCGGTGTTTCACAATTTTGCCTTGTATGCTCAGGGCAGTCAAACTCCCTACTTTATTCTGGGTCAAAATAATAGCGTTGATTATCCGGTAAAAGATCCGAATGCTCAGCTTAAAATAGTGTTGAAAGATGGAAGTGAAAGCATTCCTTCCCAACGGAAAATTGGGCAGGTTTTTCAAGTCCGCTGGGAAGACAAGCCGGTTGAACCCGGAAATTTTGTTTTGCAAAATGGCATCTATCGGGTAGGGATTATTTCGGTGAATGCCAACCGTAAGGAAAGCACCTTTCCCAGAATGAACGTGCAGGAAATTGTCGATTTATTTGGTCATGCGCCAACATCCATTAAGTTGGACGGTTCATCAGAAATAAAAGTAGCAGCGTTGATAGATTCGGGTTCCAAATCCGGACTTTGGTGGAACGTACTGTTGCTGGCTTTTATATTTGCAACGGTAGAAATGATGCTGATTCGTTTTTTGCCGTAATTTAATTTTGTGAAACCGAACGATCTTCGGTATTCGTGGAATTTTCGTGAGACCGAACTATTTTCGGTTTTTGTGGAGATTGCTAGAGACCGAAACCATTGGGTCGTCGTTTTTATAGCAACAAAACACCTGCGAATCAACCCCGTATAGGGGTGTTGATAAATATAATAACGCCACAAACACTCACCTAATAGCTCCGTAGGAGCGACCGAAATACTTGCCCTAGGTTTTAACCTGGGGGTAAGGAGCTAAGGCACCTACCTTGCACTATATATATCCCGAAACCAACCTCCGACCTCCGACATCCGACCTCCGACCACTCAAATAACGTACAC
>JAFIEY010000115.1 GCA_020832345.1 Cryomorphaceae bacterium
CGCTGAGGATTCACCAATATCTCGTACCGATTCGCCCGTGCATTATACCGCTGTTGGTTTATCCCTCCTACCGAAGAACGAAAATCCAATCCCTCCAAATCAGAATACACCAAAATCATGGCGTTGTTGGGATATTGTGTGTTAGCTTGTACCACTTGAGAAGCATCTGGAGTACGCTCGGTAATATAGAACTCCTTTAATTGCGCGTTAACCGATATATTAAAACACACAAAAACCCCCACAGATAAAATCTTTAATAACCGGATATAAAATGTCATTTCAAAAAAATTAATCAGCAAACTCGGAAACAAGCAACTGAAAAACATTTGAAGAAAACGCCTTAACTTTGGCTTCATGACCGATCATTTTAAAAGCAGAAAACACGTTATTCGATTCCGATATATTATTTTGAATATAAACCTTTAAAATTTCATCCCAGTGATTTTTATGCGAGGTATTTCCCATTTTCCCTATAAAGTTGTTCAAGAATGTTTCAGCAAATTTTGATGCCGTTAATTCTTTTTCTTCCATTATATAGGAATCTCTAAATTGCGCAAGAATAACTTCCATAATTGCGTGCTTGAAGCTACCCATTCTATTATGAAGGCCATAGAATACATTATCAGAAACATTCGGAGTGTATGCCATGTAAAGTAAACGACGTACACCACCGTATTTTTTTTCATCATTAATATAATTCTGCAATATTCCGTTAATCAATTCGTCATTGGCAATCAATTGATGCAGCTGATTACTAATCATTACACTAACATCATTTCTACCAATATAAGAACGGGACTCTTGTGCCGAGAACTCTTCCTCGTTTTTTATTTTTGGCTTCGGGTCTTCAATAGAGTGTTTTAACTCTGAATTTGTTTCAGGGATGGATTTACCACTTATGGTTTCGGACTTAGGATTTTTATTTTTCGTTGCATCTTGGGAATTGATAGCTATTAATGATTGCTTCACCAGGTCAGGCACTTTTAAAACCCAATCTTGCTGGTTAAGCCCATTTAATGGCACATCCGGAAAATTCTTGCTTAATTGTAAAATAGCGTTTTCCGTGAATTGATTTTCTTTCAAAGAAAATGGTAGGAGCTCCGCGAACCTACTGCTAACTACGCTATCCAATCTTTGTATTTGATGATTGATAATTTTTTTATCATCTTGAACCAACTCTCCTAATAGTAATTCTATATTTTTTTTAAGGTTGAGAAAACCTGAAACTAAAACATCAACCTTTTCAACCCGAGGAATAAAATCATCAATAAAAATCTTGACTTGTTCTCTCAAGTAAGCTGTTAGCAGTTGACTCATCAAAGATAATTTGTCTTTTTGCTTTAATGTATCCTTAAAAAAAACTTCATCTGAACTTAAAGAATCAAGGTTTGGGTTAATAATAGATTTCCTCAATCCTTCAACAAATTCCCTTGATTTTATCTCAACTTGTACATACTGTAAGGCCCGCTTTATTTCCATTTCCTCAACTCCAGGTATGTTACTAGGAGCTGATTTTAACACATTCAATAACTCATTCAGGGAGTTAGCGTTTTCCAAATTCGTTTTAAAACCATCCTTTGCTTCTTTTTCATTTTTAGTATTTTCAATGAAATTTATCAGCTTTTTACCGGCATTTCGGTCAAACACAAAACCGGTAGCCGAAAGGATATCTTCAAGCATTTCACCGGCAGTTTGATACCTTTCTTCCTTGTTCTTTTCCAGGCATTTACGAATAATACGCTCAAAACCATGTGGTACGCTTGTATTAAAATCACTTAGAGGAGGGGTGTCTTCGGTTTTAAGTTTTACAATAGTTGCTATTGGCGTATCGCCTTTAAACGGCACTTTTCCGGCCAAACATTGATATATAAGTACACCCAAGCTATAAATATCACTTCTCTGATCAATTTTTTCACCATTAGCTTGTTCAGGGCTCATGAATTCAGGTGTGCCCAAAACCGTACCCGGCACGGTAAGTCCTGAATTCATTTCTTTAATTGAGGCAATACCAAAATCCATAAGCACAGGTTTACCTTCATTGGTTATGAAAATATTGGAACCTTTGATATCCCTATGAATCAACCCCTTTGAATGTACGTACTCTAAAGCTTCTAAGGTTGGTATAAGCCATGTCAACAATATCTCTAAAGGCATTGAACCAATCAGTTCAATAACATCATTCAAGTCATAGCCTTCTAAAAACTCCAAAGCCATAAAAACTATTTCATCAACTTTACCTTGGTCAAATACGGTAATTACGTTGGGATGATTAATTTTAGCTGCACTCCGAGCTTCCAGCTTGAACCTTTCAAGGCTTTCATTATCATATAATAAATTTGGATGAATAAGCTTTAATGCCACGTCCCGTTCAAGTCCTAACTGAATTGCCTTATAAACACTAGCCATTCCGCCCTTACCTAATAGATGTAACACTTTAAATCTATTGTCTAACTTCTTTCTTATTTTATCTTCAAAATCTTCCATCGCAGTTTGTGCTAAAAAATTGACGTAATGCGCTAATTGCTATTTCTTGGTAAAGGTTGCTTTAAGTTTTGACAAAAGATTATTTTGTTTCCTGGCAGTTGAAAAAACACACATGCTTATGTTGTCGTTACTTCCATTTTCAAAAGCGTAATCAATGGATTTATTAACAAAAGGTACGATTGCATTGGACGACGAATAGAATTGATCTAAGTATGAAGGTTGTTCAAATTTATTCAGAATCAAACCATCTGAACAAATAAGTCCTGTAATGTTATTTGGAATTTCTAGATAATTACTATCTTGAGGGTAATAATCAGCTTTATCACCCATACCATTCAAGACTTTGGTTATTACGTTATCATTTTTCAGTAATTCTTCAATGGGCGTATTTGGATCATTTTCCAGCAATTGCATACTAAGAGAGTGGTCTTTGGTTTGTTGTTGAAACTCTTGCTCGTTTTCAAAACTAAAGTAAAGACGGCTATCACCTATACTTGCCCAAGCCATTGTATTTTCCAAGATGATAACCGCAGTTAATGTAGTGCCCATGCCTTGAAAAACAGGATTAATTTCCCAATCATTTCGAATTTCAGCATCAATACTTTCAAAAGAATCACGCAAAAAATCTTTTAAAGGCAAATTTCCCAGTAAAATATTATTTGCTTGGTGCATGGCTAAGTTATGTAATTCCTCAACTGCCAATTTACTAGCACGTTCGCCACCTATACTACCACCCATTCCATCAGCGACGGCAAAAATGTATAAGTTATCGGCAATTTTTTCTGCTAAACATGAATCTTCATTGCCCGCCCGACGTCCACAAATAGATTTGAAATAAAAATGCATAAATTACGAATGTTTACAAGCCTAATAACAATCAGACAATACTTATAACCGTATCATCCCTAAAGATTAGGGCATATGAATTTTATTAGAAAAAACCCATTATCTCAAGTAAAGATTTAATATTCAGAAAAGCACCTAAGCTTTATAAGCCATCTCAATATTTCCAAACTTGATTTGAGAACCTTCAGTTAAAAGCTCTTTATCATTAACAGCCAGCCTTCTTCCGTTAACGACAGTTGGATTGGTATTACCAAGGTTCTCTATCCAAACCTTTCCGTCTGATTCAATAATTTTAGCTTGATTTTGGGACACCGTCATATCTGAAAGTTTGATATGAGAATGTGCTGAGCCTGGTTTAGCATCACCTCTGCCTACTGTTGCGACATAGCCCTGGCTTGTTACTTCGGCCGCAAGTTTAAATTGTTTCCCTTGATCTAATCCCGAAGTAATAACAAAGGTACCAGGAATAAATCTCATTGTTTTAGGAATATTATCGGTGTGTATGCGAATGGTTTTAAACTCATTATTTGGATTTGCACCCGGATTTGCATCAAAAGATGTATTAGGCTTATTAAAAGAAGTGCTTGGAGCTGGCTTCTTTGCTTTTTTCATTGAAAACACTATAATAATTAACAGTATAGCCATCACTCCTATTACGATATACAGCCACAATGAGGTTTTATATTCAACCTCCTTAACTACCTGCACATTTTGCCCTTGCTGCTCACAGTTAACACATTGTACGGTATGTGCTGAAATATATGGTTGATTAGAATTTCTATCAACGTAAATAATACCATCGACTTTGTAACGCTTGCCAATTTCCAATTCAGAAACACGGGCATGAATCATAATTCGGTTATCAAATTCATCGCGAATTATAAACTTATTCGTGGTTTGTCTTTCGCGCTCTTTCCATTT
>JAFIEY010000120.1 GCA_020832345.1 Cryomorphaceae bacterium
TTGTAACCCCCCCCCGCACCCCTCTTCACCCCCCCCGCGCCCACCCCAAACCCCCCTTTCGCTAACCAAATAACCCCCCTTCAACTAAGTTTACACCCCGCCGCGCCAAGCGCATCCCCGCGTCAACGCAGTTGACATCCCCGCGTGCGAAGCACATCCCCGCGGCAACGCAGTTGACATCCCCGCGTGAGAAGCACATCCCCGCGTCAACGCAGTTGACATCCCTGCGTGCGAAGCACATCCCCGCGCCAACGTCATTTAGCATCTCTAACTTGCCAATATCCTCCTTTTGCTGGACCGATGCGAATCAATACACCCGCATGCTTGAGTTTTGCGATGTTTTCCTCCACTTTTCGCGATGAAATTCCAATTTCTTTAGCTATTTTCTTGGCGGAAGTTTTATTATTGACTTCAATCAACTGAATGATTTTCTGCTGGTTTTCAGTAAGGTTTTCTCCGACCTTTTCTCCGACCTTTTCTCCGACCCTATTTTCATTATCTTGATTAGAATGTATTGCTATCCAAAAAGAATCAGAGAAAGAAAATTCAACTTTATTTCCATTTGACTTGCAGGAATCTGTCATACGCTTAATCCCTGTGCCGGCTTTTTCCATGAAATTAGTTCTCGAAAGCAAATCAGCCAATAAGCGGTTCCGAGCTTCACTTTTTTTGCCAAATTCTTTTTCAGGAAACAATAACTGAGTCTGCTCTAAAAAGTCCCTTTCTGCCAAAATCTTCCTAGTCGGTAAATTTTTGAATCCTCACTTGCTCCAGTTTAAAAATCCCCTCCGCGTTGATTTTGATTGAAATCATCCTTTTTAGCGTGGACTCAATCATTTTTTTGCAAGACAACATCGGGGAAACTGATAACCAATCGCGAAGGAAATTGACATCCCTGCGCACGAAGCGCATCCCCGCGTCAACGAAGTTGACATCCCTGCGTGCGAAGCACATCCCCGCAACAGCGCAGCTGTTAACCTCGCGTCAACGAAGTTGACATCCCCGCATTGGCGAAGCCAATAACCCCGCGTCAACGAAGTTGACATCCCCGCGCGCGAAGCGCATCCCCGCGTCAACGCAGTTGACATCCCCGCGTGCGTCAGCACATCCCCGCAACATCGAAGTTGTTAAAACCCACTATTACAATACTTTAACAGACTTTCTACTAATAGATGTACAGAGGTTGACGGACAAGATTTTGCAGGAGATTTGCCTTTATGGACGCTGAAAAGTCGTTTTGCATGTTTTATAGCTTGGTGGATTTTCCTTCTATCATTAAAGAGAACCTTCACAACCTTTTCATCACTTTTATCATATCGAAATCCAAGGCGTTTGGTCAACATTTTAGTGAAATCTTGTCGAGACAAACATGCGTCAAAGTAATGGAAGTGCAGTAAGTACCAAAACTCAAATGCTGGATTTGTATGCGCACTGTAAAGTCCTTCTTGCCTTGCTATTCGTACAGCTTTATTAAATCTCTCATCACCAAAATCATCCAAATCAAATACAATCCAAACTTCATCATAATTTGGTTTTGTGGTTGCTTTTCTTTTACTGCGATATTCTATTGCCTTTGTCGCAATATTAACCGTATTATCTCCTTCTCCCTTAACGTCAATTGTCTCAAGTAATTCTTTGGGCAAAAAGGACTTAAAGTGATTGAAGTATATGGGTTCGGTTGACTTGCCTTCGGTCACAATTAAATAATATTTGCGTTCTGGAATTTTGTCAACGGAAACCGAATGCTCAGCAGGACTTTGGCTGCGCAATTCATCATACATTTTTGAGAAAGTCTGCTTTTTATTGTTTTTGGACATCAGCAATAAGCGTTTCTAAATCGTCAACAAATGGAATGGCACCATACTTACCATCCAGATAGTTTTTATCGTATGGACTGTCCTTTCTTGCTTTATACTCTACGAGCGAAGTTGTTGAGGTTGCGCCATACTTGTCCTTTTCAACAAAATATATCTGATCCCTACGCAGTATATCTCTATCCAACAGAGCGGTATCATGACTTGCAACAAGTAATTGTGCGCTTGAACTGAATTTCCCGGAATTATAGAGTTTTAAAATGGCCTTTGACAGCAAGGTATGAAGGCGTGCGTCAAACTCATCCATGATGACCAACCGTCCTTCTAACAATGATTTTACAATTAAACCGATGAGATTAAAGTATTTTTTGGTTCCTTCTGATTCTGATAAATCAAAGTGAAAGGGGATTTCCTCTACAAAGGATTTGTTTTCATCATACCTTTTATGTAACGAAAAAATGACCTTACTCAAGTTATCATCTTTGAATCTCTTTTTAAACAACGCATGCATTTCTTCAGGTATATTCTTCATTATATCCTCCTGACTGATAGGAATATCAATCATTTCAATCGATGAAATGCCTAAATCTGCCTTTTTGACAAATGTGTTTATTATCTCGTTGTATGTTTGATCATTCAATAAGTCTATCGTGCTTTTTCGATAGCTATCATCACTTAAACCATGTATGGTAAAAATACTTGCAAACCACGCATCTATACGCTGTGCTTTGGAAACATTCCATTGAGTAGCAACCGACAAAAAAAGTGCATTTGAACGTGTTCTTTTTTCAAGTTTATCCGAATTTTCAAATCGATTATAATCAATTTGAAAATCCTGACCAATACGCATAAATACCGGATATTCTTTTTTGGCTTTTGATTCTAATAACCATTCTCTATGAATGGATCGACTATCGGCTTCAAAACCGTAGCGATATCTGATAGAGTCCAATATAAAACCCACTTCAAAAAACGAAGGTTTATCGATGGATGCGCTTGATAGCTGAAAAGACTCAACATTTATAGATTCCGTGTTCTGTGTTTCTTTAGCTGAATTGATGACCATCCAACGAAACTGAACAAGCGCATCGAGAATTTTTGATTTCCCGCTTGCATTATGACCATATAATACTATTGATTTTAGCAAAGTATGGCGCTTGGTTTTGTGCAAATTACTTGCCTCATGTTCATCAATAGAAGCGGCATTAAAATTTAAAGTCAACGGTTGATGAATTGACTTATAGTTTCCAACTTTGAAATAAATGATCATTGTATGAGGATTATCTGCAAATATAAAGCACTTTAAGGAAAAATACTCTAATTTAACATTGGGTTAGCAATGTTCAATCCATCTTCAGTACACGCAACAACAGCGCAGCTGTTAACCCCGCGCCAACGCAGTTGACATCCCCGCGTGCGTCAGCACATCCCCGCATCGGCAAAGCCGATAACCCCGCGTCAACGAAGTTGACATCCCTGCGCGCGAAGCGCATCCCCGCATTGGCAAAGCCGATAACCCCGCGTCAACGCAGTTGACATCCCCGCGTGCGTCAGCACATCCCCGCAACAGCGAAGCTGTTAACCCCGCGTCAACGCAGTTGACATCCCTGCGCGCGAAGCGCATCCCCGCATTGGCGAACCCAATAACCCCGCGTCAACGTAGTTGACATCCCTGCGCAAACGAAGTTTGCATTTGCGAAGCGAACAAATCATCTCGCATAAATCACCAACGCTTCCTTGCCGTCCATTGGGTTTTCTCTCCACTCTTTTTGGGTGAAGATGACGTAGCGGATTTTGCGGTTGAGGAATTTTTCTGCTTTGGTAATGAGTTGTGACAAATAGGAAGTATCTATGGTTTCTGCAATAAATATGAGGTCGATGATGGAACTTTCGATGCCACGTGCCAAGTCGCCGGTGAGATAAACTGCCTTGACATCTCCGAGTTTGGAAACGACATTTTCCATGAGGTGATCAATGCCAACGTAGGATCTAATGAGGTTTTGAATGGAACCAAATAACGGGTGACGGGTGTTGGCGCCAAATATTTTTTTATTACCTTCCTTTTCAGCCTCCAGAAGTCCGGCAGCCTCAAACCGATTTAGCTCCATTCGTATGGCGTTGCTGCTTTCTCCAAATTCCGCTTCTAAACCTCGTAAATACGAACGGGCTTTGGGATTGAGAAAGAATTTCAATAGGAGTTTAACCCTGGTCTTGGATGAAATTAAGGTGTCGAGCAAAATATAAGGATGTTGTTTTGTTTTGTCAAAAGCCGAAAAATGAATTGGTGAATTTTACCAAAATTGGATTTAATCCAAATGGAAATAGTTGATGGATATTGTAATGTAAGTCACTTAAAATAATGGTATTGTACAGCTTCGCCACGTCAGTCCCATAAAATGATTTATGGTTGAAGTGTAAATCGGGACATATAAACATTGAGCAACAAAAGTACTCAATATTTCAAAATGACCAAATTATTGCATTTATTTTTTGAACGAAGGGTGGTGGATGGTGGATGGTGGATGGTGGATGGGGAATGGTGGATGGATGGTACACCCTTTCCGCCATAATATTCCTTGTCGGCAGATCTTATATTAGTCACTAAAAGCTAGTTAACCGCAATCCGAAAATCCCCTCCGCATCAATTTTGATTGAAATCATCCTTTTTGGCGTGGACTCAATTATTAATTACGATACAGTATTTCCTCAACAACATCCGAGGCCATAACCGATCGCTCTCCAAGTTTTTCGGCACTGGCTTGTGCGGCTTTTCCGTGGATGAAATTACCCACCAAACAAGCGTTTTCGTTGGACAAACCCTGTCCGGCCAAGGCGGCTATTATTCCCGTCAGCACATCGCCGGTGCCGGCAACCGAAAGTGCAGGTGTACCCGTGCTGTTGTAATACACTTTTCCCGTGGGCAATACCGTTGCGGAATAGGCGCCTTTGTGAACGACGATACAGTTGTGTTTTGCCGCAAACGCAGCGACATCCGATATGGTATATTTTTCAGAATTAAGCAAGCGCTTCATTTCGCCGGGATGGGGCGTCAGTATGATATGTCCGCGCTTTGCCGATAGCCACCTAAGGTTTTGTGACAAAATATTTAATGCATCTGCATCCAAAACCACCGTGCCGGCAAAATCCCATAAAACCTGCTTCACCACATCCGCAGATTCAGGTGAAGTGCCCAGTCCGGGACCAACAGCCAATACGGAAATCCCTTTCATATTAGGGTATTGGGAAATGTGGTGTTCATTTGAATCCTCGGAGACCATCAGGTCGGGCAATGCAGCATGACAAGCCAGGCTGCTACCCTTCGGCACGTGAGCGGTAACCAAACCCGATCCGCTTCTAAATGCAGCACGAGCGGCCAACAATATCGCACCCGTTTTCCCCCTCGAACCTCCAATCAACATGACATGTCCGGCTTGGTTTTTATAAAAGAAGGTGGGTCGTTTTTTTATCAATGGAAAAATATCTTCATTTAAAACAAATGCCTCGCTGGTATGCTGTGCGTCGTAACACTGTTGATCCCAACCGATGGACACCAATGTAAAAATTCCCGCAAATCGCCCCTGCTCCGGAAAGAGAAAAGCGCGTTTAGGACATTCGAAACTCAGTGTATAAGTCGCTTGGACAATAGCATCCGGATCCTGACAATGTTCTTCGTCCGGAAGCATCCCCGACGGTAAATCGATGGAAATTACCGTTGTTGAAAGTGCATTTATGGAAGTCACCAAATCCTTGTATTTGCCTTCAAGCGGACGGTTTAATCCGGTACCAAATAATGCATCGATGATGGTGCCGCCACTGCAATTATCCGGCAATCGTTCCACTTTTTGAACCTTTGCCCCTATTTCCTCCAATCGTTTTAAATTGCTCAAAAAGTCGGGACTTTCACTGGTGGAAAAAGCGGGAATCCAAACATGAACTTCAAAATCAGACGACAGCAACTTCCGCGCAATTACCAAACCGTCGCCGCCATTATTTCCCGTACCGCAAACAAGGTGAAATGGCCCGGGAATTTGAAAATTTAAAATCTCCTGAAAAGCCGCTATAGCAGCACGTTCCATCAAATCCAGGGAACTGATTCCCTCGTTTTTAATGGTGCATTGATCAACCTCCCGAATTTGCTGCGCGCTTAATATCTTCATGAATTTCAAAAATTTGGGGCAAAAGATTACTGTGATCTTCATTATTTACGACAAAGTCGCTCAGGGCAACCTTATCATCATCCGACCACTGGTGATGCATTCGGGCGAGAATTTCGTCGCGTGACAGACCGCTACGTTTCATAACCCGCTGAATACGGGATTCTTTGGGCGCAACGACCAAAATCACATAATCGCAATCGGTGTAAGTCCCCGATTCAAAAAGCACCGCAGCCTCTTTTAAAACATAGGGAGCATCCTGATTTTCTGCCCAGGATTTGAAATCTTCTTTAACAATCGGATGAATAACCGCATTGAGGGCTTTTAATTTTTCCTTGTCGGCAAAAACAATTTCCCCCAGTGCTTTTCTGCGCAAATCACCGTTCTTATCAAATAAATCTTCACCGTATTGCTTTTTAATAAAATCCTTGATATCCGGATGGTTAGCCGTGAGTTCGCGCGATTTGTCGTCCGCGATGTAAATGGGAATTCCCAGTTTTTCAAAAATCCGAGCCACAGTGGTTTTTCCACTGCCAATACCTCCGGTAATACCAACAATTAAGGGCTTATCACGCATGATGGGTTATGGTTTTTGGAGGTGCTAAAGTACATTCATAAGGCGTTGTTTGCAATACCTAATTTGAGAATATAAACATTGAGTCCACGCTAAAAAGGATGATTTCAATCAAAATCGCCGCAAAGGGGGTTTTTGAATCGCAGCTAACTAGGTGTTAGTGAGGATTCAAAAATTTACCGACAAGGAAGATTTTGGCAGAAAGGGACTTTTTAGAGTAGTCTCAACATTTTCACAGAAATTATTTAGCAAACATACTCTATATTCAGCGCCATTACTGTAAACGTCTTTGAAAATAAACTATTTGTGATTAACACAACGTTATCGTTAAAAACAATATTCGTTTCATAAATTTGAATTTTAAACCGTCATGTTGAAGTTCCTCAAAATAATATGCCTTTTCGCCATTGCCGCACCCTCCCTTACAGCAAATGAAAACACAGCAGAATCAAGGCTTTATTTAGCTGATGTCCAGCAATTATATTGTCGTGGAGAGGCAGATAGTGTCGTCATGAAATTATCGCAATTCGAAAGCCTTTATCCGGAAAGTCCCTATCTCATATTTGTCCAGCAGCGATTGGCGACTTTTTACATCGCCGATAAGAAATACCAAAAAGCCATCAGCATCTTGCACAAAGGACTATCACTTCCGATAAAGTTACCCGGTTTTGGCCATCACGATACATGCGGGTTATTCACCCCCACCGAGTCGAGATTGGTTCACGCTGAATTACAACTCGATTTGGCAAAAATATATGCAGACCTCGGAGCGTTTCCCACAGCAAAACACTACCTAAGGGCAGCCGATTCGGCCATCATAGAAAACAACATTCATTGTGGAAACGGCATGTATCAGGCATTTACAATGACATCAAAACAATTCAGCGAGGTGCTTATACAAAGTGGCGATACCATGGCGGCCATCCACCGATTGGTCCTTTACGCCTTCCTAGGCGAGACCCCTTCAGCCGAAACAGTGGATTTTCTCAAAACATTACTCCTGCTAAAATACACCGTGGACGAAATTAAAAGTGAAGTTTCCGCCGGACTGGATTCCATGCAAATTATTGAAAGTGAAAACGAAGCCTCCATACTAACCATGCGTTTTTTTGGTCAGGAAATACAAAAGTCTGGGCGACAAACCCTCGAATATTACCGCGATTATTATCACAAATCCCCCCTTGTGCAAGCCCTAAATTCAACCCAATAATTAGCAATTTGTAACTTGCAATTGAATTTGGGCGCCTGCCGCCACCTACCTCCCCCTTCCAAAACCAAGTCTCCTAGGGCGGCATCGGGCTGTCCGCTGTAGCCACCACCACCGTGGCCCACATCAGCGGTGCGTGCGGGGGCTGCTCCTACCGTCGCAGCCTCCGCCGCCCACGCTGCTGTACGGCCCCGGAGGCGGTGGGCTGCCGCTCCCATCCCTGGCGCGGATGGGGATCGATTGGCATTCAGGGCATCTTTTAGCGCCAGCGCATGAGTCGGCACTACAAGCGTTGTTCCTACAACCGCAGCCAACATCCAAACCACAAACCACAGATTGCATTTCCAACAAAGGCATAAAAGGATTCCATTTGATGACCTGTAAAAAACACAACTCCCAAAAAAGCCCTTACGTATCCAGAATATTAATTCACCAATTGACAATTCAGATATTTATATTAGAGTCCACTCTAAAAAGGATGGTTTCAATCAAAATCGAGGGGATTTTTGAACCGGAGCAAGTGAGGATTCAAAAATCTACCGACAAGGAAGATTTTGGCAGAAAGGGACTTTTTAGAGCAGACTCACAATTCAGATATTTATATTATATTTGGCCTTCAATAACCGCAACACCAACTGCACAATATATCCTTATTTGGGTGTATATAGATAGTTTTTTTACGGTTATATAAACGTTACCCGCAAGCTTAAAAGAAACCAGTGGAAATAAATATAATACCATACGACACAATCAAAAACCAAAACTTTGGGACTGCGGTAATAAAGATAACGCAAAAGATTTTTGATGGAGTTTCTTATTTGGACAATAGGACAAACCTAAATTTTGACAATTGTAAGTTTCAAAAATTGATTATTTCTAATGAATCCAAAATTGATTTTGAAAGAATTTCATTAAATTTTTCTTTCTGTCATATACAAGATATTCAAATTGAATCAATCGAAACAGAGCAAATTTCATTACATTTTCACGGATGCATTGTAAGTGGGAATATTAACCAAGATAAATTTACAAGCGTTTCAATTAACAATTGTGTTACACCTTCATTATTTTTACAATACCAAGCTAGAATTGACATATCTTACACAGAGGAAAACATATTTATCCGTAAATGGAAAACCTTACTTAAAAACTCTGACGTAAAATCAGCTAATGAATTAATTAGTCTCAAACAATCGCTCTACATTAATCATTCAAAAAATATTAATATTCGTTTCAATCACAATGAAAAAACGGGAGATGGAGTTTATCGTACTCAACACGAACAAATAGAGGATTACCGTATTCGTTATCATCTTACTAAAGAAGATAAGAAAAAGCTAAATATCAATTTAAATTTTGATTTCTCGAGAGAAAATGATGAACAACTTAAAATCCAAAACTGTATTTTAAATTCACTCTCAATGCAAGGTTCTGCCAATGGCAAAATCACGATTGAAAACACAAAAATTAATAATCTTTATATTAGAGAATTTAGCTCTGAATCTGAAATGTTGCTTTATAACATATCTCCATATTTAAATGATTCTAAACTAGAAGTTCATAAATCAAATATGGATAATTGTTGGTTCGATAATATTGATTTTAATGGCTATGAATTATTATCTCTTTTTAGGTCAAGATTTGCAAACTCAACTTTTACAAGTTGCAATTTCCCTAAAGATAGTTTAAGTTTTGAAAAGTTTAAGACATTAGAAAACATACATTACTCTGATAAAAAACCACAGAATTATTACAAAGACCAATATGAAACTTTTCTCCAATTAAGGAAATCCTTAGAAGGAACAGGAAATTATTATGAAGCTCAAAAACTCAGCGCAATTTCAAAAGATTCATTAAGAAAAGTTTCAACTTTATCAAAATCTGATAAATTCATTCTTTGCTTAAATAGTCTTTCAAATAATCACGGACTATCAATTAAGCGACCTTTTATTGGACTTTTTGTGTTTTCAATACTTTTTTATATCCTTTATCTAAACAGTATTGATAGAATTTTTAAGCCCACAGATTTTGATTGGACTCTAGTTGGACAATATTTCTCTTTTTTAGATCTAACTCATAGAAACGATTTTCTCATACCTAAAGCGGAATTCACCTTTTGGACTTTGTTTTTAGATTTTGGTAATAAAATAATAGTTGGTTTTTTTATTTTTCAGTTTATTTCTGCATTCAGGAAATATGTGAAGAAATAAAGCCAGCGGGTAACAGCGTGTATAAGAAATAGCGGGTTCAGTGCTAAATCAAAGGCAAGTTCTTTTTATAAAAGTCAGTGCCAGCCCGAAAGTGAAGTGCTTTTTAATCCGCTACTTCTCATACACGCGAAACGTTGTATGCCACTTTAAGACGACACCGAACAAATGATAAGTCCTTCAGACAAAGAATACAAACAGACGAAAAAAATCATGCTAGGCAAGGAAATCTTGAACCCAGATTTCAGACCTCTTGCTGACTTTATTGACAAAACGTTCGGTGTACGGACAATCAATATAGTGTATGACACAATCGACAGAGGCACTAGACCAAGAATTGGAATTTATTTTGAGTATTCACACGAAGAGCAAAGTTTTAACGAAAACAATGGTCATATAAACTTTGATAGCAAGAAGCAAAAACTAATTGCGGACAAATTTAGGCAGACTATCATCGACCAAGGACTTATTAAGAAGAAAGGAATTTTCAACTTCTTAAGCAAATCGGAAGACCCAAAATATCAAACAGACAATATTTGGGTTTACTACAGTGCATTCGAGCCTATAGCAAGAGATGAAGCAAATGAAAGTGTTCCGCAAGAGAAGGTAATGCAATTAAAGACAGAATTAAATTGCAAAGACCTTTGGGAAATTTCAAGATGTTTTTCAGGGACAACTTTCTTTCTATATACTGACGAACAAGTCAAACAATATGAGAATAGCGAAACGAGAAAAATTTGGGCTGACAAGTATTTTGACCTTTTAGAGCCATACAATGAGTTTGGGTATTTTAAACGGGACAAATTCAATGTTTATCTTGACAGCAAAGAAAATTTTGACAACAACTACGAAAGCAATTGGTATTACTATTACAAATGACAATAAAAGCGGCACATAACATTCATCCGAGTAGACGAAGCGCCCCACTAAAAAAGCCCCCGAAGTTCTCCTGAACTCTCGGGGGCGCTTTGTTTACTCGGTGTTCGACGACTACCCGCCTCTTGCAAGAACTACCTTAAGGGGAAAGTATCCTC
>JAFIEY010000124.1 GCA_020832345.1 Cryomorphaceae bacterium
GAGCTATTTTTGGTGGACTGGTAGCTTTGGGCTATTCCAGTGACGAAATCATTTCCCTGTTGCAGCAGGTAGATTGGGATCGTCTTCAGTCGGATGAAATTCCCCGCGACAGGTTGTCTTATGCCGATAAGAAACAGCGGGAGCGATATGCCTTTGGGTTGGCCATAAAAGACTGGAAACTACAATTGCCAAAGGGGATGAATTCCGGTCATTTTGTGCTCAAGAATTTAGATTACCTTTTCCAACAAGCGAATTCCATTGATAATTTTGAAGATTTCCCCATTCCGTTTTTTTGTTTGGCTACAGATTTAACAGCGGGGGCACCCCATGTTTTTGAAGATGGAAACTTATCCCTCGCATTGCGTGCGAGCAGTGCTTTTCCCTCAATTTTTTTTCCGTTTGAAGTGAATGATAAATTATTTGTTGACGGTGGTGTAATTGATAATTTTCCCGTGAGCTTAATGCGGGAAAAACCTGTGGATATTGTCATTGGGGTAGATGTTCAAAGTCCATCATACAGTAAAGAAGAACTCAATAATGCCTTTCGGGTATTGGAACAGATATCTACTTTTACCAATAAGCACAACAATGAATATTCGGACTCTCTGGTTGATATAGTCATCCGTCCCGAACTGGGAAATACGGGATTGTTTGATTTTGAAAACTCCGTACAGTTGGTGGCTTTGGGGTACCGCGAGGCCGAGATGCACCGGGAACGATTTAGGGAAATTGCCGCTCAACAACGTGCTCGCGATAATTCGGAGGTTTTGCCCTTGCCCGCAGATAAAATGTATGTACGGTCGGTGGAGGTGCATGGAAATTCTCAGCGTACAGCCAAGTTTTTTGCCCGTGATTTAAAAATAAAGCAGGAGGGTGTATTAAATATTTCCCGTCTCAATCGGATGTTGGATGAGTGGAAAGGGAGCAAACACTTTGAGCAGATTCATCATGTCTTAGAGCCGGATACCATTCGCTCGTTAAGTGAAGATGGTTTGCCGGCTTTTCACCTCAAACTTTACGTCGATGATTCAGATATAAAAACGATGGTCAACGTTGGAATTCGCTATGATGATGACTTCGGTGCCGGACTGATGTTAAATTTTAATCGGCGTAATTTATTTATGGAAAATGCACATTTTAACATCGATTTTGTGGCCAGTGAAAACCCGCGCACATGGATAGAATATAGCACCAATATGGGTGTAATTCCCAGTTTGGGCGTTAGGTTTAGAGCACACCGATATCGGTCAAATCTCTATCAGGAAAATCTTAACCTCGGAAACATTCGTTATTCAGATCAATCCCTGGATGTTTTTTTGCGAAGCACCTGGTGGGAGATTTATGCTATTGGAGTTGGGGTACAATTGGAACGCTCAAGCTGGACCAATATCAGCACACCGGTTTTTATGGAAACCTGGGGCGGGAGTTTTATCAATTATTATGTTTTTACAGATTTGGATACGTATGACCGGGAATTTAAACCTACCAAGGGAATTCGTATCAGCGGCATGATGCGATCTATTGCGCAGCGGGTAAAATTTGAGCAATTTTTTGAACCGTCGGTTGTAATTAACGGAAAAGTATCCCAGGCCATTTCCTGGAAAAAACGGATTGGTTTGGAGTGGTGGTCACAGACTGCATTGACCCTTGGCCAGAATTTAAATCCAACGTATAATGTATTTTTGGGCGGATTGGGTGAAAATTACATCAATTACAACCTGCCCTTTTTGGGGTATCGTTTTATGGAATTGCAGGGTAGCAACGTCATTACTGCCGGCGTAAATTTGTTTATGGAATTAGGAAAAAATCAATTCTTTACCCTAAAAGCAAATTGGGGAAAAATTGAATCTTCCTTTGAAGAATTGGTGATCAGTGAACAAATTCTTGACGGATATGGTATATCTTATGGGTTTCAAACCCCCATAGGTCCTTTGGAGTTGAATGTCACCACTTCTAGCAACCATTGGCAGTTATATACATATTTTACCTTAGGGTATTGGTTTTAAAAGTTTGTATGTTATTTTTGCTCCCTCTATGTTACTAAATAATTTGTTTTGAAAGACCAAGAAATACACGTGCTTGTAGCGGATGACCACAGTATTGTTCGCAGAGGAGCTATAATTTTATTGCAACGGATGGAGGAGAATTTCATCGTTCATCAGGCAGAAAATCTTGAAGATGCAGTTGGAATTTGTTCTGAGCACCCAATTCGTCTCGTCATTTTAGATATTAAACTACCCGGCGGAAATCATAGTAATATGGTTCGTGAAATTCTGGGGGTAAATTCTAAATGTAAAATATTGGTATTTACCAGTTACGAGGAAGAGGCCTATGCTGAAGCTTTTCTTCGTGCCGGGGCTCTCGGGTTTATTAATAAACTGAGTTCGGAAGATGACATTGCCAAAGCAATTGAAACCACCCTTGCCGGACGGCTCTATATCAGCGATAATCTCAAAGAGAAGATTAAGGCGAAAGGGAAAAACAAATCAGTTAATCCTTTAAGCACGCTTTCTACCCGTGAAATGGAAGTGGCAAGATTGCTATCGGTAGGAAAGGGCAATTTGGAAATCAAAAACGAAATTGGTCTTCAGCCGAGTACCATTTCTACCTATAAAATGCGTATTTTTAGAAAGCTAAATGTGGACAACATCGCTGATTTGATCGATACATTTCGTCGTTACGACGTAAAGTAGAAAGCTCAAAAGGTGGGACGTTACATTAAGTTTTACCACCTTTTTTAAAGTTAAGACTTCACGGGATATATTTCTACGTGAGGTCTTTTTTCTTTACAGCAATTTCAAGCAAGTCATCAAGAATATAACGCGCTTACTTGTAAAGACTTATTGGTTGGGAATAATAAGGCAGATGGTAGTTCCTTTGCCCAGTGCGGATTCCACTGTGATTTCAGCGCCCATTAGAGACACCAATTGCAAAACCATGGGCAATCCAAAGCCGGAAAGTTTGGTTTGAATGCCTTTTCCGTTAGTATCCGGTGTTTTGACATCTTTGTTTCGCAATTTCGCAATTTGTGCCTCGGTCATTCCCATACCCGTGTCGCTGATGCAAATTTTGCAGGTACGCAAATCTTGTTTTGTCGCTTCGATTTCTACTTTTCCAGAATATGAAAATTTCAAAGCATTGTCGATGAGATTGTGTAACACAATGGAAAGCACATTTCTATTGGCAAAAACGATAAATTCACTGGGCACTTTATTGACCAATTTCACCCCTTTATGGCGTGCCATTCCCTCAAAAATAGCGAGTTTTTTCTCCGTTAAATCGCAAAGGTTAAAAGCGGTCGTAAAACCCTCCACTCCGGATAAGGATTCGTTGTGCTTGAGGATTTCTAATACGTATTTAAAAAGCTGATCTGAGGTTTCCTTCATGATGGTGAGGTCTTCGCGTACAGCCGAGTGAGTGACGTGTTCGGAGGCCAATAATTCACTCGAAATCATCGATAGGTAATTGAGCGGTGTGCGCACATCGTGGCCTAAAATAGAAATGGTTCGCTTCCGTTCCCTGTTGATTTTTTCTTCGTTTTTGTGTAGCGCTTTTAAGTCAGCAATCAGGGCATTGAGTTGCCCGGTTTGTTCGATAACACGGTTTTCCAAAAGTTTATTTTGGTGTCGAAGGATTCGCAATGCCAGCCGGGAAATAATATAACCGGTGAGAATTAATAGTATTACGAAAAGCGCAAAAAACCAATTGGTTTTCCACCAGGGCATGGGAATGGTGAATTGGAAACTGTATATTTTCTCTTCGCCGTTGAATCCCATCCTTCTTCTGACCAAATACGTATATTCTCCAGGCGCCATGGTGTAAAAACGAACAAGTCCATCTTCTGGCAAGTACGACCAATCTTTGGTGTTATCTCCTTCCAGCCGACCCTCTAAATTCATGCTGTAGGGGTTGGAAAAGTCGGGAAAGGAAACGACGAAGGTAAATTGATTGAAATTCCGCGGAAGGATGGTATTTGGTTTTATTTCCAACGGTATTCCGTCATAGATACCATTGGTGAAAAAAATATTGGTGTCATTCAACTCTGAAGGAATGTCTTCCAAATTCGCAAATACCAAACCAACCAAAGTGGGTAAGACTGTTTTTCCATTGTTTAAACGGGTATAACATGGGCCACCACAACCATTAAATTCATTGGTGATAAATCCGTCACTTTTATCAAAATATTGAAAATATGGACTATCTTTTCTCTCGCCTTTTGCGTAACGCAATATATCATTTTTGTAAAATCGAAACAATCCCCTATTGGTTGGAATCCAGACAAAATCTTTTTTGTCAAAAACAAAGTAGTGACTAAAGCGCAAATATCCCTTTTTGTCCAAAGGCATTCGTGTAAACGACCCTCCGTCATAAATGTAATATCCTTGTCCGTAGGTTGAGATCCCAAGGTGCTGGTCGTCAAATTCTTGGATGCTGCGAATCAAACCAAAATTATGCTCGGTATATTCATAGAATTCTTCCGTTTTTATATTATAATGAAATAGTCCGTTGTGCGCCCCGATGATATAATTTACTGAATCGAGCTGGTAAAATAAATAAGGACTAAAAGGCACTAATACTCTTTTCTTTTCTTTGAATTTGGTTAAGTCATGGTAAACGATATAACCGGAATCCAACTCTAATTCTAATCCCGAAAGTAAAATTTCATTAATGGAATCAATGTGCAATGCAAATGGGTTCTTATCAGTATATTCGGCTAAAATAGTTTCTTTTCCCGATTTGTTTAATTTGAATTTGGTGATTGTATTTTTGTTTATTCTTAAATATATAGAATCGCCCCCCCAATACTTTAAAAATCGATTATTAAGTGAAATTTCCCCGTATTTGTGAAAGTTTAAATCGCTGTCAATCCATCCGCCTAATGCCGTAACAATGATTTCTCCATCAGGACTGTACAAGTTGTAAAAAATGTTGGGTACCTGATCGCTTAATGGTAAAACATCAAATTGCTTTTCTTTGATGACCAATAGACCCGAAGTGTTGGAGCTGAGGAATAAGATGTGATTGTTTTCGTCGTAATACGCATTTCGCACTCCCAATCGACTCCAGTCCAATTCCCCACTTACAATTGTTAAAATGAGCTTACCCTTTTTATCCGGAATGATGTAATAAAAGCCTTCTGGATGCCTGATGAAAGCTTGGTCATTTACCCGATTCCAAACGATGTTTTCATGGTTAAATTCATTTTTAGTGGTAAATGAATAGAAATAGATCTCCCCATTTTTGATGGCGGCATAATCACCATTTTCTGCAACGATATACACCCAGTCTCTTAGTATGAATAATTCTTTTGGAATTATGTTTTTTAGATCGTAAAAAGCGGTGTCCTTACCAGTAATTTCCTGTAAAGTATTTTTATGAATATGATACTTTACTTTATTATTTTTCACCAAAAACAGCTCTTCGAGAAAATAAGTGTTAAATTTCCTTGGCAATCCCAGTATGTTAAATTCATTGTTTTTTGGTCGATGGTAAAATTGAGCTGGTGGATTTGAAATTTTACGGATTTGATTCTTGTAAATTTCAATAAATTCACCTTGAAGGGTTTCTGCATAAATAATACTGTCCCCAACGCCTGAAAAATGCGAGAATCTATTTGATTTTAAACCGAAATCGGCGCCGATGAAATTATCAAACCGCCTTCCGTCAAATCGGTTTATTCCGTTTTCTGTACAAATCCAAATAAAACCCAACTGATCTTTGACCACGCCTTTGGCTGTGTTCTGCGATAGTCCGTTTTCGTCATTGTAAATCTGTACGTTAAATTTCTTTTGAGCACCTATAGATGAGGCGGCAAAAACAAAAATTAAAACTAATAAAATGCTTTGAAGTGATCTCATTTGGCAAATATACACTCTGCTTTTGATTACCAAATTTCTTTTCTGTGCCCATCCATTTTGATAAATAAAAACAGTAAAATGGTAAAAGCCCATAGTGAAGAGCCACCATAACTGATAAATGGTAAGGGTATGCCAACCACTGGAAACAATCCAATGGCCATGGCGATATTGATGGTGAAGTGGAAAAATAATATGGATGCGACCGCATATCCGTAAATTCGGTACATGATAATTTTTTGTCTTTCGGCTACCATGACTAGCCTAATGATAAATGCGGCAAATAGCAAAATCACCGCAACACTGCCTACAAAACCCCACTCTTCTCCAACGGTACAGAATATAAAATCGGTGTGTTGTTCGGGAACAAAATTAAACTTCGTCTGTGTTCCTTGTAAAAATCCTTTGCCCCAAAAGCCCCCTGATCCAATGGCAATTTGCGCTTGGTGGGTATTGTAACCTACGCCCTGAAAATCTTGCTCCAATCCCAATAGTATGTTTATTCGGTTGCGATGGCGGTCTTCCAGCAAATGGTCGAATGTGAAATCAACGGTTTGAATAAAGATCAAGATTCCACTCAAGATTCCAACATAAGTTAACCACCGACCTTTGATTTTCCGCTGTAAAAACATCATTAAACCTATGATGCCGATGATGGCTAAACTGAGTTTTAAGGGGTCAAATAGCAAGCAGAAAACAAAAAGCACCCCAAGGGCCAAACCTAAAAATATCCACAATGGTGACATTCCCTCCCGGTGAAAAACCAATATGAAAGCAGAAAATACTATGGCTGAACCCAAATCTGGTTGAGGTAAAATGAGCAGTGCGGGAAGAGCGATTATTCCGATGGCCGATAAACGCGGTTTAAATTTTTTCCAGGAAAAATCAGCCTGGCTCATGTATTTGGCCAGAGCCAACGAAGCTGCAACTTTAGCAAATTCTCCCGGCTGAAAGGCAAAACCACCCATCGTAAACCATGACCTGGCGCCGGATATTTTCTGGCCAAATAATAATACCGCTAAAAGTGATAAAAGTGATAGTAGGTAAACCGGCCAGGGAATGAGGTTAATTAATCGGACATCCAAAAATAAAATCAAACCTATCATTAATAACGCACCCATAATAAATACCAGTTGCCGACCGTGGTTTTGATTCATATCAAAAAATCCGGTGTAAGCATCAGAATAGGTGGCTGCATAGATGTTTAACCAGCCGATAAAGACCAATGCAAGGTACATGAAGACCAGTGTCCAGTCCATGGAAAATGTTCCCCGATTACTCATTTGATTTGGTTTTTTTCGGCATTTTCAAAGTTTTGTTTTTAACCTTGCTTTTGCTTGTTGTGGTCGGGTGTGTTGTCATTGTGCCGCTGCTTTTCGCTTTTCCTCGGCTTGTTGACGTTTTTTCTCTGCCAATATCGCTTCTTGTTTGGCGTATTCTTCCACCAACGAACCCTCGAGCATTCGGCGCTCGATGTGTTTGCGCTCCACTTCTCCGGTTAGGTATTTTTCCATGATCAAACTGGCAATGGGTGCGGCCCACCGACTCCCCCAGTATCCATTTTCAATAAATACGGCAATGGCAATTTCCGGGTTATCTTTTGGGGCAAATGCCATAAAAATGGAGTGATCTTGTCCGTGCGGATTTTCAGCAGTCCCGGTTTTACCACACATTTCAATACCTTCTATTTTTGAAAAACGAGCAGTACCTTGTTCAAATACCTGATACATTCCTTCAATTACGGTTTCAAAATGAATGCTGTCAACCATGGTGTATTTTGGTACCGTGAAATGCGGGTCGTTTATGTCCTCGCCATCTATGGCAGAAACGATATGTGGCGTTAAATAATATCCGCGATTGGCAATAATGGCCGATAGGTTGGCCAATTGCAAAGGCGTGACCAATAACTCTCCCTGTCCAATTCCGTTGGAAACTGTGGAAACGGCCTTCCAGCGATTTGTGCGATAAACGCGGTTGTAATAGGTAGAATCCGGAACAAGGCCTTTTCTTCCCGTGGGTAGGTCGTTGTTGAAAAATTCACCCATGCCAAAACTATGAACGTATTCGTTCCATTTTTGAAGTCCAATGGGCGCAGTGGGGTATCTTTCGATGATGTTTTTGTATGTGTTGCAGAAGTAATTATTGCAACTTTTGTAAATTCCTTTTTTAAGTGGAATGGGGCCGGCAGTTCCACATTTACACCGAACGAATAACCGACCAAATCGAAAACCTCCATTGCAGCTGTAGTGCGAGTGGGCTGTGATGGCACCTTCTTGCAATCCAATAAGGGCATTGACGGTTTTAAAAGGAGAACCGGGCGGGTATTCCGCAAGCAAGGCCCGATCAAATAATGGTTTGTTGATGGAATCGGAGAATAATCGGGAATAGTTTCTCGTCCGGTCCCTGCCCACCATTAGGGTTGGGTCGTATGTCGGACTGCTGACGACCAGCAATAATTCCCCGGTTTTGGGGTCAATGGCCACGATACCGCCCCGTTTGTTGGCCATCAATTGTTCGGCATACATTTGAAGCTCGATGTCTAATGTTGTGGTGATGTGTTTGCCGGGATCGGGAAGGGTGTCGTACATTCCGTCTTTGAAGCGACCTTTTTCGCGATTGTGTACATCGACCACTATACGACGAACGCCGTCTTTTCCGCGCAAAATATGCTCGTAGGAGCGTTCAATACCCGCAACTCCGTAAAAATCTCCTTTGCTGTATTGGGGATTATCTCTGACAAATGTTTCAGAAACTTCTCCAATAAAACCGGCCATATTTGCGGCGCCGGTGTACATATAACTTCGCAATAATCTTCGCTGGAAGAAGAAGCCGGGATAGAAAATCAATTGTTCGTGAACCCGGGCATATTCATCGTGCATGATTTGCTTGATTATTACCGAGGGCTTTAGCCGGGAATAGTCGAAAGCGGCCTTTAACTTGCGTTTTAAATCGCGGGGTTGGATTTGAAATATTTCGCAAAAGGCTATGGTGTCAAAAGGTGCGAGTTGGTTGGGGATAACCATCAAGTCAAAGGCGGGTTGATTCCCCACGATAAGCCGATTCTCTCTATCGTAAATATGCCCACGGGGCGCGTAATCTTTTACCCTACGAATGACATTGTTTTCCGCAGAAAGTTTTAAATTGTCGTCAATGACCTGTAGATAGAATACCCTGCCTATAAAGGTAAGTGCGACCAACCCGACAAAGGTGAAGATAAGATAAGCTCGTCTGTTCATGATTACCTCAGTTTGGTCTTCGCGATAAGCCCGTGAATCATTGTGATGACAAAGAAACTCAAAATGGAAGTTTGTAGCGCCCTAAAAAACACGATATCTAAATTGTAAAACGAGAGTGAGTCGAGGAAATACAATACAATATGGTGCATGAAAATGGGAATGAATATGTAAATGGAAAAGTTTTTTAAACCAAGTGTACTCACGGTTAGTTTGCCGAGTTCCCTTCCGGATTGTGTGGAAACCAATCGTAAAAAAACGGGGCGTAAATATACCATCATGACCAATGCAGAAGCGTGAATGGCACCGGTTTGTTCAAAAATATCCATCAATAAACCGGTGAAAAACGCCATTATCAGCAATAGGTGTTGGTTGGTTGTGGGGGGCAATAATAACAATAGTGCAGGGTAGTAGTAAGGTGTTAGGTAGCCTAAAAACTGCACCTGACTCAGAACAAGGATTTGAAAAGTCAGTCCAAGAATATATGCGATGGCAATTATGGTCGGCTGATTATGCATATTATTCGATTTCCAATTGTTCTAGTTTTTTTCGCTCCTCCAGCAAAACATCTTCTACCAAATAAACTGCACTAAGGGCAGAAAAATCGGTGAATAATTTGACCCGGGTTTCGATAAAGTCACCCGTTGGGTTGTGTTCAAATGCCACTACCCTTCCCACCGGTATTCCCGCTGGAAAAACCGAGGATCGGGTATCAGTTACGATGGTGTCCCCCAGTGATATATCGGTGTGTTGCGGAAAATCAGTGATTTGCGCATAACGATAATCCCTTCCATCCCATAGCAAGGTGCCAAAGAAATCGTTTTGCTTGAGTTTTACACTCAACCTAAATTTGCTGTGAATGATGGTCAGCGCGGAGGCGTAACGATCCGTTACATCTTTTACAACACCAACCACACCTTTAGGACCGATAACGGCCATGCCGGGTCTTACGCCATGTCTCGATCCCTTGTCGATCATGATGGCGTTGTTGTTTTTTTTAAATGACCGATTTACCGCTATTCCAGGAAAAATTCTGTACTGCTGCATGAGATGACGGTCGGCCACCGGGAAGTAAATCGGTTGGTCAAGCACATACCCCTCATTGACAATGCTTCGCAAATGGGCATTTTCTCTTTGAAGCACTTCATTTTGATGTTGAAGTGAAAAATAGCGATCTACGATATTGCGCTTTTCCATCCACCATCCGCTCCATTTGGCGGTGACGTGTGAAAACTGAGAGCGGTGGAAGCTCTTGGTGTTGACGAGAATACTAAATGCAATTACCTGCAATAACAAAAATAACAGCTCGGAACTGTTTCGCTTAAAAAATGCAAGTAATTTTCCCATTATTCAACAGCCATCAGCGAATTAAGAAGTTAAACTTATCGATGTTTTTTAAGGCTATTCCGGTGCCGCGAACAACGGCACGCAATGGGTCTTCCGCTACATATACGGGCAAATCTGTACGCATAGAAATGCGTTTGTCTAAGCCCCGAAGCATACTTCCACCTCCGGCGAGATAAATTCCACTGTTGTAAATGTCCGCCGCCAATTCGGGCGGGGTCATGGATAAGGCTTCCATTATGGCATCCTCCACACGAACGATGGATTTTTCCAATGCCCGGGCAATTTCTTTGTACGTTACGACCACTTGTTTGGGTTTTCCGCTGAGGAGGTCACGTCCTTGAACAGGAAAGTCATCGGGTGGCGTGGCCAATTCGTCAAGTGCTGCGCCAACGTTGATTTTTATTTCCTCGGCAGTACGTTCTCCAATAAAGAGATTGTGCTGGGTTCGCATGTAGCTCGCAATGTCGTTGGTGAAAACGTCACCCGCAATTTTAATGCTTTTGTCGGAAACGATTCCACCTAGCGCAACTACGGCAATTTCGGTGGTTCCGCCCCCAATGTCGATGATCATGTTGCCTTTGGGTTCCTGAACATCTACACCAATACCAATGGCAGCGGCCATGGGTTCTTGAATGAGGTAAACCTCTTTGGCACCGGCTTTTTCTGCGGAGTCTTTTACCGCTCGTTTTTCTACTTCGGTAATTCCTGAAGGGATGCAAATCACCATGCGCAGGGTGGGGGCAAAGAGTTTTTTCTGAAATCCCGGAATGCTTTTGATGAGTTCCCGCATCATGTATTCCGAGGCATTAAAGTCGGCGATAACTCCGTCTTTTAATGGGCGAATGGTTTTAATGTTTTCGTGGGTTTTGCCATGCATTTGTCTGGCCTGATGCCCCACGGCAATTACTTTGTTGGTATTGCGGTCGATGGCAACAATACTCGGGGCATCCACAACCACTTTGTCGTTGTGAATGATCAGGGTGTTGGCCGTTCCGAGGTCAATGGCAATATCCTGGGTGAAAAAGTCGAAAAATCCCATTTTGGAAAAGATGTATTAATGTTTAAAATGACGGGTTCCGGTGAACACCATGGCCATGTCGTGGTCATCACAGTATGAAATGCTGAGGTTGTCCTTTATTGATCCACCGGGTTGAATTACGGCTTTGATGCCTTGTTTGTCGGCAATTTCTACGCAATCGGGAAAGGGGAAAAAAGCATCAGATGCCATCACAGCGCCTTCGGTTTCAAATCCGAAGTTCACGGCTTTATCGAGGGATTGGCGGAGGGCATCAACTCTTGATGTTTGCCCGGTACCACTTCCAATCAGTTGTTTGTTTTTAGCCAATACAATGGTGTTGGACTTGGTGTGTTTGGAGATTTTAGATGCAAAGAGGAGGTCTTCAATTTGTTCGTCGGTTGGTTTGGTTTTGGTAACCATTTCCAGATTTTCCCGGGTATCGGTTATGCTGTTGCGCTCCTGAACGAGGGTTCCGTTGAGAATACTTCGTTCCTGCCAGGCGACAAATTTTAATTCGCGAATGCTTAAAACGATGCGATTCTTTTTCTGTTTTAGTATTTCCAATGCTTCGGGGTCGTAATCCGGAGCCATTACAACTTCGCAAAAGAGTTTGTCAATTTCCGTTGCAGTAGCTGCATCTAAAGTGCGGTTGCAGGCAATCACACCACCAAAGGCCGAAACCGGATCGCCGGCAAGTGCGTCTTTCCACGCTTCAATGAGGGAGGCGCGACTGGCCAGTCCGCAGGCGTTATTGTGTTTTACTACGATAAATGTGGGTTCAGAAAATTCGTTGAGCAAGTTTAGGGTTGCGTCGATATCGAGCAGGTTGTTATATGAGAGTTCCTTGCCATGGTGCTGTTGCAACACCTCATCCAATTTGCCCTTAAAATATCCCTTTTGGTGTGGATTTTCGCCGTAACGAAGGGTTTTGCGCTCCCCTGCATTGGCAAACCACTGTTGTATGGCCGTGTCGTATTCTGAACTGATGGCGAATGCCTCCATTGCAAATTGTTTCCTCGTGGCCAAATCTATGCTGCCGTTGTTTTTTCGGAGAATTTCCACAGCTCTGGCATATTGATTTCTGTTGGAAATAATCCACACATCGGCAAAGTTTTTTGCCGCTGCGCGAATGAGTGATATGCCACCAATATCAATTTTCTCTATAATTTCACTTTCTTTGCCTCCTGAAGCTACGGTTTCGGTAAATGGGTAGAGGTCAACTATAACTATGTCAATGGGCGATAATTTGTGTTCCGCCATGTCTGCATGATCTCCTTCATGTCCTCTGCGCGCAAGGATGCCACCGAAAACCGCAGGGTGCAGGGTCTTAACCCTTCCGCCCAAAATACTGGGATACCCGGTGATGTCTTCTACTGCTTCAACATTTTTTCCCAACTTACGAATGTGGGCCTCAGTGCCTCCAGTGGATAAAAATTTTACGTCAAATGCGTCCAGTGCGGACACCAATTCGTCTAAACCGTCTTTGTGAAAAACCGATATCAAAGCCTTTTGGGGCTTAAGTAACTCATTCATTGCTGATTATTTTGAAGCTGCGAAAGTACGTAAAGTTAATGTGGGTATCAATAGCTTTTGTAATTTTATCCAAAAATTTATTCATAAAGTTTGAAGCGCAATAATTTTGGTTTTTGGTTTGGCAATTCAGTGCTTTTTGGTCTGCGAGCCCTACGTACCAACCGCCTGCGCGCGGTGTTGTCATTGATTGGTATTACCATTGGAATTTACGCCATTATCACGGTGTTTGCCATGGTGGATTCTCTCAAACAAAATATCCGTGATAGTTTAAATCAATTGGGAAATGATGTGCTGTATGTGCAAAAGTGGCCCTGGGGAACGCCCGGTGAATATCCGTGGTGGAAATATGCCAACAGACCCGAAGTTTCCGTGGATGATTTTCTCTTTCTTCAACGCAATCTCACCGGAGCACAATTTGTGGTATTTTCTCAAAGTTTAAGAAAAACAGTGAGTTATAACAAAATTGAAGCGCAAAATACCAGCATTCAATTTGTTTCTCACGACTTTTTAAACATGCAAAAGAAAACCCTTGCGGAGGGGAGGTATTTCAGCGCATTTGAAAGCGTAAATGGAAATGCCGTGGCAGTCTTGGGCGCCGACATTGCCAATGCGCTTTTCCCCAATCGGTCGGCGCTTGGCGAAGATATCCGATTGATGGGTAAACGAGTACGCGTTATTGGCGTGTTCGAACAAGAAGGTAGCAGCCTTATTAGCGGTAGCGCAGACGGTCGGGTGATTTTACCCCTTAATTTCGGTCGGGGTTTCATCAATTTTACACTTATGTCGGGTGCTAATATCGAAGTCAGACCTCTGCCCGACGTGAACGTAATGCAACTTTCTGACGAAATCCGCGGGCGATTGCGAACCCACCGGAGAATAGGGCCTACGGTTGACGATAATTTTTCCATTAACGAAATTACACTGCTTCAAGAAGGCATTACCAGTATTTTTAGTGTGCTGACCATTGCGGGTATCCTCATCGGTGGATTTTCTATTTTGGTGGGTGGTTTTGGTATAGCCAATATCATGTTTGTAAGCGTTAAGGAACGCACCGGACAAATTGGAATCCAAAAAGCCCTGGGTGCAAAAAACCACTTTGTGTTGATTCAATTTCTGGCAGAATCCGTTTTTCTTTGCATCATAGGCGGCATCGTGGGGTTGATACTGGTTTTTCTCACCATTACGGTAGCTGATAAAGCTTTCGAACTCAACATGTATTTAAGTGCCGGGAATGTGGTAATGGGTGTCGTTATCAGTGTGGTAATCGGTATTGTTTCCGGATTAGCTCCGGCGCTCAGTGCCAGCGCTATGCGACCTGTTGACGCAATTAGGGAAAATTTTTAGTAATTGCGTTTACTGACGGGTAAGTCAATGGGGAAAACAACACTTTCAGTTTGTTTAAACCGCACCTTGCCACCGGCCCATTCTGCAATTAAATCCGCCCAGTTGTTGTCGTCGTTTAAACACGGAATGTACTTGAATTCACCGCCTCCCGCATGTTGAAAAATTTCCATGCCCTCTTCTTGTATCTCCTCCAAGGTTTCCAGGCAGTCGGTGACAAAGGCCGGACAAACAATCAATAACTTTTGTACGCCTTCTTTTCCCAAAGCCTCTAATGTTTTGTCTGTGTAAGGTTGCAGCCAGGGATCTCGTCCCAAACGAGACTGGAAGGTGTGTACGACTTTGTGTTCGGGAATGTTCAGGATTTGACATACAGATTTGGTGACGTTATAACATTGATGTCGATAACACCATGCGTGGGCGTCTGATGGGACATTGCAACAATCTTCACATTGTAAACAGTGCTCGCCAGTGACGTCGCCTTTCTTTATGTGGCGCTCGGGTACGCCGTGGTAACTGAATAGAATTTTATCGTAATCCTCTTCAATGGAAGGGCGGATTTTTTCGGCCAATAATTTTAGATAATCTTCGTCATTGTAAAAAGGTGGCATCCACTCTAATTGAAGCGATATATCTTGCTCGCGCACAACTTCCAACACCTTTTCCACAACTGTTTCGTAGGTTGACATTGCGTATTGCGGGTAAAGCGGTACAATTTGCAGTCTTTCAAGTTGCGGATTGTCCAAAATCAGTTTGCCGATGACGTCTTTTATGGACGGATTGCCGTAACGCATGGCCAAAGCCACCGGATAATCACAACGTTCGTCCACTTTTTTGGCCAAACGCTGGTTGAGGACAACCAATGGACTACCTTCTTTCCACCAAATACTCTTGTAAGCTGCAGCGGATTTTTTTGGTCGAAAATTGAGAATAATTCCCCGAACCAGAAGTAATCGCTTCCAATAAGGGAAGTCGATGACCCTTTCGTCCATGAGGAATTCATCGAGATATGATTTAACGTCTTTGACTTTGGTAGAATCCGGTGATCCCAAATTAATCAGTAATAAAGCTTTTTTGTGCCCCACGCTTTTGAATTTTTTGAAAATGATTTTGAATTAATCTGTGCTAAAATTTAGATTGCGAAATTATAACCAAATTTGCCAGTATTTTTTGTGCCTTAAAATTTTATCAAATAGTATCAAATTTAATGGCTAAAACCTTAGTTAAAATAACGCTACATCAATTTTACATGATTTTATATACAGCCACTACCTAAACAACTGCAACGTACCTTGGTGCAATTGCTTCCCTATTTTAAGATGATAAAAATACACACCCTCCGCGGCGGGTTGTTTGTTTTGGGTATT